>QIKY01000054.1 GCA_003233175.1 Planctomycetaceae bacterium
GGAATCGTGACAACCTTCCCACCATATAGTTTACCAAACTCCATGACTTTCCTGTAGATCAATTCACACGTTGTGTTAGGGACTCTTAGGGTTGTTCTGCCAAAGATTTTGCCCAGTGAGGTTGTCACGATGCCAATGCTCTTTGCAGGCAAGACCGACCTTGATAAACGTCTGGTATTTCGGATTCGTGGGTGGAAGAAACCCAACACGCACTTTCTCATCTTGCGTGACCAAGACCACTCGGATTGTCACGACGTGAAACAAATGTTAGTAGCAAAGACAACGGAGGCTGGTCGCGCCGATTCCATTGTTCGGATCGCCTGCCATGAACTGGAAAGCTTTTTTCTTGGCGACTTGGAAGCTGTTGAGCGCGGTCTTGAAGTCAAAAATGCATCTAATCTTCAAGGCAAGAGAAAATACCGCGATCCCGACAATTGCTCGAATGCGGCCCAAGAGTTGGAAAAACTGTCCAACAAGACTTATCAAAAAATCGCCGGTTCCCGCGCCATCGCTCCTTTCCTTAACCTGGACGGCGACAATCGTTCCCGTAGTTTCAATGTCTTGATTGAAGGAATTAAAAAGTTGGTTCGACGTATCAACGAAACCCAAGTTTGACGCGACAAAAGTAACCGCCAGCGGGGAGATGTCCGGGAGCCTCAGCCTCCCGGTACAGGTGCGTTCTTCGCGGGCGATTCCGTCTGGCATGCTGGCATGAAGCCGCGAACGATTGGCAGACCGCCGTTCACTCGCTTGGCAATCGCCAGCGCACGATTTCCACATGGGTTTTGTCGTCGTGGCCACGATAGGAATAAGAGGTCACGAGCGTTCCATCGGCCAGTTGCACGGTTGGACCAAAACCGCCGCCTTGGTAGCGGGCGCCTGTTTTGGAATCGAGTAAAATTCGATCGTGCTGGAAATCGAAATGAATGTCGTCGTTCTGCTCCTCCCCCAGAATGGCTTGCACGCCCAGCGGCGGATTCCTCTTGCGCACGGTGAGCGTGAGCAGAAGTTTCGGTCGTTGGAGTCGCAACAACGACATATACATTTCTCCGTAATCGCCTAAATCTCGCCGGCGGCGGAATGTTTTTCCACGGTCGCTGGAGTGATAGAGTATGAAGTGGTCGTCCTGGTCATCCTTGCCGCTGGTGGGCTGGTTCAAAATGGGAAGCTCGTTGCTGTCGACCCGCACCAAGGCCAGAATGCCGCCGGCGCGTGTGGTCCAGAGCCACGTTTCACCGCCGAAAAAACCATAGCGGCTTTTGAAATCCAACGGTTGGCAGGTTTGGCTGCGGTCCCAGGTTTTGCCGCGGTCGGTCGAACGCCACATAAAATAAGGACCGCCGCCGCCATCGTAATCGACGCCCAACAGCAGTGAACCATCTTCCATTTCCAGCACGTTGCGGGTGGTGTGGTTGCTGGCGCCGGGTTTGATTTTTTCGGAGGGGATGCGCAGCGATGTCCAGGTTTTGCCGGCATCGGTCGAGCGGTGCAAATAACCGTGCGTGTAGCCTTGCTGGTTGCGAATGTCTTGCGGCAGCAGATGGCCGGTGAGGAAGACCACGCCATCTTTCAGGGCGGTCAGATAAGGTTCGCGGCCCAGAAGATTCAGTTTTTCAGGTCCGGCCCACGTCTTGCCGCCATCGGCGGAGCGCCACAACAGGTTTTGCTCCATGATCTTGCCGCCCGGTTTTTTGTGTTGATGAAAGGCTGTTACGAGAAGTTCGCCGGAAGGCAAAAGTGCGATACACGGTTTGTAGTCGTCTGGTTCGCCGAGGGGAATTCGCTCGGCGGCCAGCGAAGCGCCCTTCAGTTTCAGCGGGTTTTTAATCGTGATTTGAGGCTCGGCAAAAGCGTTCGCACTGCACGCAAACACAACCAACCCGGCAAGAAAACCTCGTACGACAAAATTTCGATAGTCTATTCGCATGTACATCTGGAAGCCCTCTCGGTGAAAGCGATTAAATTGACGTTCGGAGTGACCGACTGCCGTCTGGTGCGGTGAACCCTCTCGCCCCTCTGATGAGTGGTTGTGGACTAGCGAAAAGTTACACCAGGGGTTGAACTGCTACCTTCGTTCGAAATGCCAGTTTAACTCGGTACTCCTTTTGGACAGTCTTATTAATTTTCTTCTTTTTGGATTCTCGTTTGCCGCTCTTGTACGCCCGTAATTCCGTGTGCCCATAGTTGTCGTCTAGCGGGTCGTGTTCAGCGGTAAAACTGTAGTAAATCCCGCCGTCCGAGATTAGTTCAGACGGCACGTCACTTACAATAACAAACGCCACGCCCCACAGGATCCAATCCTTTGATGACTTTGATTTATCTGGCAGGAGAACATCCGTGGGAGAACTAAATTTCTCACGATTTACAGATTGGTCGGGAAACCGGATGCTGGCATGCTTGATGCGACCCGAAGTGTCGATCGAACTACGCAGGCATCGAAAATAGAGCTTCTCCGTGTTTTCAAGGTCCGGCACAACGGGGCGGCCATTTCGATACATTCGCGCTGGGCGAACACGTCCTCCCCAAAGCAGCCACCGATGAAAAAAGTAGACACATCGGCGGCGTAAATGTGCAAAAGGGGGCATAACGTCTCTATCAACGATTAACGAAATTGCGTATCTTACTCAAGGCGGCAGGCAGGTCGCGCACAAGGTTATTTATTTCCCATGCCTCCGTCTCATCGCCACCAGCAGAAATCACCGCTAAGACCTCTCCAGAGTTAAAGCACTCGATGTCGCCGTAGCGATTATCGCGTTGAAACGAAATACAAATACCGCCTTCGACAGAGGCATCAATGCTTGGAGAGGCGAAGTCTTCTTTTGCCAACACTGTCAAGATGTTTTGCGATGTTTGGATGGCAATTTTACTTGGCGCATCAGCACCGTAACTATCCCAATCATTGTGGAGCAGCGACAACTGAGATAATTTCCTGTGCGCTCCGCTCAACCATTCAGGGCGTTCCTCAATGAATGTGACGGGGGTTGCCTGGCTATCGCTGTGTTCTTCACGCCGATTGAATAGGCTCGGAAACTGCCTGACTACTTCACCAGCACCGTGTGAACCATTTGAAGCTGCAATGTTCGGTACATGGACGCCGCCAGAAAATACATCTGCACTAGCCATGGTTACACGCTCCTTTGCCACTCTGAGTGCATTCGCTCCGCGGTAAAGTCTGTAAATCCTCGAACGACCCATTCTCGCCCCAGGTCAAGCCAGGAAAATATGGAGTCCATCTCGCTGCCTTCGGGCTTGCCGCGCGCCGTAAGATTGAGTTGAATAATCTCGATTCCATCATCGTTACGAAATGCTGGTCTCACGGAAATGTGAAGCCGACCCTTGTTGTCTGGCATTCGGTAAGAAACATCGAAAACGACGTTTTCAGGCGAGGGCAAAAACTCGCCGTTTGATTTTCCGGCCCAACATGGAAGCACGTTTCCAATTTCAGATATGGCGTTCCATCCTTTGCCGACTTCCAAGTGATTGACGTACGTTACCTCGCACTGAACAACATTTACATCACCAAGCTGTTGCTGTTTAACGAAGTCCACAAATTGCGTCCACATGTTTTGAAACGTCTGACGAATGCTTTCGTCGTAATGTGGATACGCATCCTTGCCTGCCGTCTTCCGCCAATTGTAGGAAAACCGGTTGTTCTGGACTTGGATAAGTTCGCAATCATCTTCGTCGATAAACCAACAGCGAAGATCCGGCGGCGCCGAGCTAAGTTGTATTTGAGATTCTGCCGAAACCTGCGGCCTATCGAATTGTTCGATATGCGAAATAACAGGGTGCTTTACCTCGAAATTTGGAAATTGCTCCCTCACCTGGTCCCAAAAAACTCCAAAATGAGGGATGCCCCATTTATCCAAACGTTCAAACCCAATCCCAAGAACCGTTTCAACAACAGGAGGAGCCTCGAATTTTGGGATGGGGGGTTCGTCCGACTTTGCCATTTTTTTCGCGTTCTCCCTAAGCCAGCTTCTTAGGCTGATCATACTTGCCTCAATAACCAGTTGTCAATTGATTTGGGACCCAGAACCGCAGAACCACTGACCTTTCAATCATCGGCAGAAATGGAGAGTTCGCCGCGCCGATAATTGCCACTACCAACCGGCCTGTGCAGTAGTTATCCTCAAAGGTGCAGCCGCGTTGCGTGCTGTTTTCGCCCGTGGTGCTCTTTTTTGGGCGAATGTTTGCAATGGCCCGCCTCCCTCCTTCCATTTTGTTAGGTGATTTCCCCGTGAGTGTTTTGATGAACTTTCAGTGGATAACGCCGCGCTCGGCGACGACCTTTCTGTTCGCGTTCGTATTGGGTTCGTTCAGCGCGGTTTCCTCTCCGACGATGGCCGACGAACATCCTGAACTGTTGGCCGTGCCGAATTCAGAGGCGGCCAATGAAGCCGAAATGAAACCCTACACGGAACTGATTGAACACACGTCTGAAAAAATTCAGATGCTGCCGATTCACGGCGGGTCGTTCCTGATGGGCAGCCCGCCTACGGAAGCCGGGCGTGAAGAATCCGAAGGGCCGCAGCATGAAGTCAAGATTTCTCCCTTCTGGATCGGCAAGTATGAAATCACGTGGGATCAATTCGACGTCTGGATGGAAGACCTGGACATCGCCCGGCGGCAAGTTTTCGGCCGCAAGAAAAACATTCGCGATCAACTGGCCGACGAATATCAGTTGAGCCAACCGACCGAACCGTATTGCGATATGTCGTTCGGCATGGGCAAGCGAACGGCGCCGGCTATCTGCATGACCCAGTTGGCGGCCCGCACATATTGCAATTGGCTCAGTGCGAAAACGGGTCGGTATTACCGTTTGCCGACGGAAGCCGAATGGGAATACGCATGCCGGGCGGGAACCCAAACGGCCTACTCCTTTGGCGACGACCCCGCCCAACTAGGCGACTACGCCTGGTATTACGACAACAGCGACGAAACGTACCATAAAGTCGGACTCAAAAAACCCAACCCCTGGGGCCTCTACGATATGCACGGCAACGTGGCCGAATGGGTGCTCGACCAATACACGTCCGATTTTTACGGTAAGTCGTCGGCCAACAATCTGTTCGCGATTCCGCAAACGCTCTACCCTCGCGTGGTGCGCGGCGGCTCCTGGGACGACGACGCCCCGCTGCTCCGCAGCGCCGCTCGCGTGGGCTCCCATGAAGACTGGAAAGAACAAGATCCTCAAATCCCCAAGAGCATTTGGTACCACACCGACGCCCTGGGCGTGGGGTTTCGAATCGTTCGCCCGTTGGCGACGCCTTCGGCAAAAGAAAAAGCGGCCCTCTGGGATAAGTCGGCCCCCGTGCAAGATAGGCACGAACCGGAGGCGGAGTAGGCAAAATGGTTTGTCCCGGTCGGACGTCGTGTTTTCGACATCTGGCATGCGTCTGGAGAGGATCGTACACTTTACGTCGAGCGACTACTATTCTTGGGATATTCTTAGGACGCTCCCATCCCGTTCGAGGAGCCGACGTTGACGTCTTGGTTGCAAATTGCCGCGACACGACTCGTAGCTTGGCGTTGGGCCTTGCTTGCGGTGGCGGCGCTTTTATCGATTGCCGCCTGGCCCGCTTCGCGGCGCGTGGAGTTCGATCGCTCGATCGAGAATATGTTTCCGGCGGAAGCTCCCATCTTGGCGCCCTATGCACGCCTCAAACGCGTGTTTGGCGGCAATGAAGTTGTACTGGCCGTTTACGAAGACGCGCATTTGCTCGACCCATCTGCGGAGGGCATCCGCCGGGTGGCCGAGGTGAGCAAACGCTTGCAGGCGATTCCCGGCGTTCAAGGCGTGCTGAGTTTGGATCGGCCCCTGGGCGAATTGATCGTCGACCCGAAGAGCAAAGTGGCGGCGGCGCTGCGCAATATTTTCTCGGGTTACACGCACAGCCGCGATGGCCGCGTGGTTTCAGTCGCCTGCATGTTGGACGATGAAAAATCGGCGTCTGTTCCGCGGCGAGAAACGATTGATCGCTTGCGCGCGGCCATGGCGCCGCTGCCGCACGGCATGATCGCCGGCGAGCCGGTGATGGTGGTCGATGGCTTTCGTTATGTGGAGGAAGACGGCCGACGTTTGGGCGTTTGGTCGACCATCCTCTTGGCGGCAACCATCGTGTTGCTGTTTCGCAGCCTGCGTTGGGTCTTGATTCCGATTGCCGTGGTGCAAATGACCCTGCTCCTGACACGCGCGGCGTTGGTTTGGTCGGGGCTAAGGTTGAGCATGGTCAGCTCCATGTTGACGGCTATCGTGACGGTCGTGGGCGTGGCCACGGTGGTGCATATTATCGTTCGGTTTCGCGAGTCTCGCGAGAAAGGCGATTCGGCGCCGGAGGCGATTGTCAGGTGCGGCGTGTTGCTCGCGGCGCCGATTATGTGGGCCTGTTCGACAGACGCCATCGGCTTTTTGTCATTAAAACAGGCCCGCGTGGGACCGGTGCAAGATTTCGGCGTGATGATGGCCATCGGCTCGCTGTTGGTGTTATTGGCCACGCCGCTGTTGATTCCGGGGCTTGCTCTGTGGGGCAAACGCGATCTCGATCCTCGCCGCGTTTGGGGCGAATCTTTTTTAGACCGCCAACTCCGCGCTTCGGCGCGTTGGGTGGAACACTTTCCCGGCCGCGTGGTGATGATCTCCTTGGCGCCCGCCGTGTTGTTGGCCTCTGGCGCGTGGCGGCTCGATGTGGAAACCGACTTCACCAAGAACTTCCGCGCCGGCAGCCCGATCGTGAAGTCGTACGACTTTATCGAAACCCATTTGGGCGGCGCCGGCGTTTGGGATATTGTGCTGCCGGCCGAAGAGAAAATCACTTGGAGATACCTCCAGAAAGTGAACATACTCGAACAGCGGCTGCGCGAGGAGGTCGTCGTGCAAGACGGTCAAGGCAATCAGCGGCCCGGTCTGACCAAAGTGCTTAGTCTGGCTGATGGCGTCATCGCCGGCGCGCCGCTCGATTTGGCCAGCGTACCGTCTTCGACGATCCGCGATGGAATGATTTCCGCCGGCTTGGCCGGTATGCGGAGCCGCATGCCGGTGTTCATGCACGCGTTGTACTCCGAAGACCCCGCACAGCCGGGCCGATATTACTTTCGCATCATGCTGCGTTCGCGGGAGCGGCAATCGTCGGCCGCCAAACGCGCCGTTATCGAGCAGGTGCAAAAAATCAGCCGCGAGGAATTTCCCCAAGCGGAGGTGACCGGATTTTTTGTTCTCCTGACGCACCTCATCGACAGCATGATCCAAGACCAATGGCGCACGTTCGGCATCGCCACGCTAGGCATTTTCCTGATGATGTTCGTGGCCATGCGAAGCCCTGTATTGGCGCTGCTTTCGTTGATTCCCAACGCGCTGCCGATTATTGTCGTGATGGGGCTGATGGGCTGGCTGCATCTCAAAATCAACATGGGGGCCGCCATGATTGCGGCGGTCTCGATGGGCCTTGCCGTTGATAGCTCCGTACATTACGTGGCCGCCTTTCGACGCGCCCGCGCACAAGGACTGCGCACCGCCGAGGCGATTGGCGTCGTCCAACAAAGCGTTGGCCGGGCGATGATCTTTTCCACGCTGGCGTTGATCGTCGGCTTCAGCGTGCTATGCACGAGCAACTTCGTGCCCACGATTTACTTCGGCGTTTTGGTCAGTCTTTCCATGCTGGGCGGACTGGCCGGAAACCTCATGTTGCTGCCGGCCTTGCTGCGATTAACGGTCCGCGACCGCCCCGCTCCCAGCGAACCTCCCGCCGCATCGTGAACGGGTTGATGAAATTGCTTTTCCGAGCAAGCCGCCCCTATTTCCCTTAGAGCTCCTAACATAACCCCTGTTTGGCGTTTCAAACACGGAGTGTGATACTGACCTACCAAGTTGTGTTAGAAGGTATTAACACCTGTCCAGGTGCTAACTTGAGAATTCAGAACCGACACCGCCCGCCGATCCGGTGGAACGCCTTGTTATGTCGGTTTTCGCGCATCGACTATTTTCAGCAAATGGCTTGCAAGGATGACCATTTCCGCAGCCTCTGACGCGTCGGTAATTGTAACATTTCTGTGGCTGTGTGGATTCTTGTAGGACCCCAAGGCGCCGGCAACAAGATCCGATAATGCTTGGCGTTCGCCGCGCTCAGTGTCCCACTTCGTTTCTTGTCTGCGAACGACCAGAATCATCGGGCGACGAGAGAGTCTCGGATTTCATATCGTCTGGCTTCGCGGATCCGGTGTAACGGATAGTTCGTTGCTTGAGCTTCGCGATCGGGTGGCCCGATGTTTTCGTCCGTTCGGCGGCATCCCGCAAGTACGCGCCAAGATCGTTGCCGTATTCGGCCATGATCTGGGTGCGGGTGGTATAGAGTTCCTCCAATATCGGATTAGTTGTCATCGTCTGAACCTCCAAGGAACTCAGCCGGAGTATAGATCAATAGTCCGGGTAGTCCCAATTCATCCAACAGTCGATAAAGGCGAGGCAGGACGGCGGCATTCGCGATGTGCCTACAGTTCTGCGTCAAGAGAAATTGTACGCCTCCCAGCGCTGCGACGGCAACGTGAGACGCGTCAAGCTTCGCGGTTTTAGGAATAAGTGAACGTGCGACAATTTCGTCGGCAACGGTTTCGACGTCTGGGTTAGGATCGAGAATGGGGATGTCTGCGAGCATTGCCAAACGTCTTTGTGCGGCGTCTGAGTCACCACGAGCGGCTTCGTCAAGTACAAGCCGTGAAGTGACGACGTAGAATTTCGGTCGTTGTTCATTCATCCAGCGTTTCGCTTGATTCTGCAGAACGGCCGTCGCCGAATCATTGCTTGGCCGAGCAGTAGCATGGCTGACGATAGATGTTTCGATGTAAACAGTGTCCATCACAGTATTCTACTGCAACAAACGATTGAGGCCACCGAGCATGCGAGTAAGCAACGGCCGGAAAATTGCTATCCGTGAGAAGTATAATCTCCCTTGGCAAGGGAAATCGTTTTCCCCCGGCCGCCTTACTTCGCCGTCCGCCCCTTGGTTTCGTGCAATTGCCTGGCTAATACGGCGACGTTTTTCTTGCGAAGCCCGGCAACATTGGCGTTCTCGCCGGGATCAACCGCATGGTCGTAGAGCATCTGGGAAATCAGCCTGCCTTTCGCATTCGTGTATTCCGTGAAGCGAAAGGCATCGGTTCGGATCGTGTCGCCGTTTTGGAATCGGCCCACGGCTGCATGCTTCCATGCGGCTTGTGGGTCGGCCATCAAGGCGGCGAAACTGCGGCCCTGCAAATGTTCCGGCAGTGGAAGCCCGGCCAATTCACACAGCGACGGATACAAATCAATCGACTCGATGAGCGCCGCTCTTCGCCCGCCGCCCGCGATTCCCGGCGCCCGCACGATCAGCGGGATTTGCATCGAGGTCTCGTAGCAACTGTGCTTGCACCAGAGCGTGTGTTCGCCGAGGTTCCAACCGTGGTCGCCCCACAAAACGACGATGGTGTTGTTGGCGAGATCCAAGCGGTCGAGTTCGTCGAGCAGTTTGCCGATTTGCGCGTCGGTGTAGCTGACGCAGGCGTAATATCCATGAATGAGATTTCGGGCGGTTTGCTCCGACACCGGCCCCTTGGCGGGAATTCCGGCATAGGCGCGCAGTTCGCCAGACGAGTGGATCGATTCCTTGGGCGCGTTTTTGGGCGGGTGGTAATTGCCGGGAAGCTGAATTTTTTCATGGTCGTACAGATCCCAGTATTTCTTCGGCGCGACGAACGGCAGGTGCGGCTTGAAGAAACCGACCGCCAAAAAGAACGGCTCTTTCCGGGCCTTCAATCGCTGTAAATCGGCAATGGCGCGTTCGGCCAGCAGGCCATCGGCGTAGGCGTTGTCGGGAACATCGGCCGATTCCCAGGCCGGCCCTCTTTTGCGTCTTCCCTGTTTTTGCCGCTTCATGTGCAGTGCATGGTTTTCAGGTCGGCGATACCAGCGGACGCCCTTCGGCCGCCACGCCGGCTCCGACCAGCCTGCGGCGTTGTCTTGCGGGTGATGAAAGATTTTTCCCAGAGAGACGGTGTAATAGCCGTTCTTTCTGAATTGCGTGTTGAATGTCGTGATTCCGGGCGCATCTTTTTCCGCCCAGGCCAGATAACTAACGAACCGTTTTCGCGCGGGCCGAATGCCGGTCATTAAACTCGCTCGCGACGCGCCGCACGTGGGAACCATACAGTAAGCTCGTTCAAACAAAACGCCCGATTCGGCCAGTCGGTCGATGTTCGGCGAGTGCATGTGTTGTTTGCCGTAGCAGGCCAATTCCGGACGCAGATCATCCACCGCGATGAACAGAACATTGGGCCGCTCGGCGGCCGTGCTTTGAACGGAATCGCTTTGGGCGGCAAGGCTCTGGGTGCCGAGCAGCGAAGCAAACAAGAGTAGCAAAATTCGGTGCATCATCATTGATCGCCTTTGAAATCGTGAGCATCGTTCCCGCTCGCTACGTTCGCGAGCAATGGGGTTTTGGAAGACCTGGAATCCAACAACTCTGGCTTCAGTTCGAGATCGGCTTCTCCATGGGCGGCAACTGTTTTTCGCACCACTTGGCAATCTGGAGCAGGCGGTCGTCGGCTCCCCAAGGTCCTATCAATTGCAGAGCGACGGGCAAGCCATCGGCGGCGAGACCGGCGGGCAGGTTGACGGTCGGCTGCCCGCTGTAACTCCAAGGCGAATTGAAGGCGGGATCACCGGTCGTTTCGATGCTTGGCGCCGTCGAATTGGCGGCGGGCGTGATGAAAGCGTCGACCTCGCCAAAACGCGTTTCCATTTCTTGGCGGAAACGGTGTTGATGCTCTCGCGCGGTGGAAAAATCGGCGCCGCTGGTATGCAATCCCTCTTCGATCAAGCTCCCCAAGTGGACGCCGAATTGATCGGGGCTGCGGGTGAAATCGGTTTTGTGCGTTTCCGCCGCGCCCACCGCCATGATGCAGCGATGCAAACGATGCAGGTCTTGAAAAGATTCCGGCAAGGCGATTGTTTCCACCACGGCGCCGCCCGCTTGCAATAGCGAGATGGCCCGTTCCGTGGCGGCGCGTACGGCGCCGCTGCATTCGGTATGGAAGTAGGTGGAGAAAACCCCCAATTTTGGAGGTCGGGCGAAGGGCGTTGTTTCATGCCCGTGGTCGGTCGATTGCCAATCGGGCGTGCGAATCACTTGCCAGATAATTTCCAGATCTTCGACGCTGCGCGCCAGCGGCCCGACGTGGTCTAAGTGCATGCTCACCGGCGCCACCCGATGGCAACTCACGCGGCCGAAAGTCGGCTTCATACCGGCCACGCCGCAGTAGGTCGCGGGCCGTGTGATGGAGCCTCCGGTTTGGCTGCCCAACGCCGCGGCGCACATTCCCACCGCCACCGCCGCCGCCGAACCGCTACTGCTGCCGCCCGGCGTGCGTGCTAAATTCCAAGGGTTGCGTGTTTCGGCGGGGTCGAATCCGGCAAACTCCGTCGTGACCGTCTTGCCCAAAAAGAGGGCGTCGGCCCGGCGCAGCATCGCCACGACGTCCGCATCTTGCTCGGCAACCGCATTCCGCCGCAAAGGCGAGCCAGCGCGCGTGGGCAGGCCGGCGACGTCGATGATGTCTTTAACGCCCAGCGGCGCGCCACAAAGCGGCCCTACGGGCGCTCCGTTCCGCAAACGTTTTTCCAAGTCGAGCGCCGCTTGGCGAACGCCCGCCGCATCGACCTCCACCCAAGCGTGCAAACGCGATTCGCCCGCCTCTATCTGGCAGAGGAACCAATCCGCCGTTTCCACCGGCGATCGTTTTCCGGCGATCGTTTGCCGCACAATTTCGCAAAGGTTGAGCATCGAATGAAAACGTTTCAGTAGGCGACTCAAGAGCTAAACGAAAGGAAACGGCGCCCGCACCCGGGAAAAACCGTTGCCTTGGCGCACTCTATAACACGAGTTGGTCGAGTTCGTTTAGAAGCGCGACCATCGACTCCTGCCGCTCGCTCGGCTGCTTGGCCATCATCTTTTGAAAGATGGCGTTGAGTTCCTCTGTCGCCGCCGGGCAGTCTTTTGTGAGTTGCGGCGGCGGCGAACTTTGGTGCCAAAGCAGTTTTTGCACCATTGGTCCTTCCGGCGCCGGAGGGCGCCCAGTGAGTAGGAAATACATCGTGCAGCCGAGGCTGTAGATATCGGCGCGATGGTCAATCTGGTTTGAATACAGTGCTTGCTCCGGGGCCATGTAGTCGACTGTGCCTTGCAGGTCGGCGTCGTCTTGGGTTTGCAACGCTGGTTCGTCGGCCCCTTCGGCTTTCAGGTGCGCCAAGCCCATGTCGACAATCTTGAGAACCCCATGGCTGTTCAACATCAAATTGGAAGGTTTGACATCACGATGAACAATGCCCTGCCGATGTGCATGCGCCAAACCCAAAGCCGTTTGCCGAATCAGGCTGACGGCGCGCTTGATGGGAAGCGGACCATGGGAATCGACCCAGTTCCCGAGTTCGGGCCCGTCGACATACTCCATGGCCAAGTAATGGCGGCCAAATTCTTCATCGGCATCGTAGGCCGCGGCGATATTCTCATGGTCGAGCCGGGCGGCCGCTTCTGCTTCCAGGTAGAAACGTTGCAGTGATTCCTCGCGACCGGTCAATCTGGGCGACAATACTTTCAGCGCGACTTGCCGCTTCATGCGATTGTGCTGGGCGACAAACACGCCGCCTGTTCCGCCTTCGCCGAGGCAGTCGAGAATTTGGTAGTTGCCGAGCGTTAAGCCACGGCCGTTGCCCGCCTCAATGGCGTCGACCTGGTACTGAGTGAGCCGCTTCCGAGAGACAAGTTCATCGGCCAAACGACATCCCAACCGAAACTCCGGCAACGGCCCGATATTGACCGACTGAAGAAACGACGCCAACTCCTCTTCGGAAACCAAGCCGCTTTCCAGAACACGGGCGCCGAAGGCGGCGTCTTGAGGATCGTTGAATTTCGTCAACACCGGAAACGACGGCGTTTCCGCCCCATCGGCGAGAGGATGCGTTATACGTAGGTATTGCTCAATTGCCATTAATTGGTGGTTTTGAAATATTTGGTCTCGACTGGGGCCGCCGGTGGCAATTTTGAAAAAAATGTTGAATAATGCACGGCCAGTGTATGAAAAACGAACACAGGAGCAACGAGTTGTTTATTGTGACAATTTCTCTATTCCGACGAAAGACGCGCCTGCTAACTCGCGCAAGGCGAAGAGTTTGGCTCTTCAAAGCTTACATTTCGCGTTTAGAATAACGCCAAACGGCGGCCTGGAAAGGGGGTATTATCATTAACCATGAATTCAGTACGCCTCCAGGCAAGAAATAGATCGGCTTTCGTGAAGAATAGTTCCCGCAAATGCCGCGCCAGAACTCGATATGAAGCGAAGCCCAATGCGAGAATGAAATAGCGAAGCAGTTTCAGAAGTCCGACTTGTTGAAAAAGCCGGGCTTCTGAACCGCGAAGTCGTTTTTTCACGCCTTCTTATTTCAGGGCAAGTATACCAAGTCGGCCGACTGAACGGTGCGTAAATCTTCGCCTGAGAATTGTCGACTCACCAGAAAGACCGGCATCTACCGAACGGTCGGTCGTATCGCAGGTGTTCGCCGACTGAGCATGCAACGCCAGCAGGCGCTTGAATGGGCTCAAAAGCGGATGGGCCGGGATTCGAACCCGGGGAGGGCGCAAGCCCTCAGCAGTTTTCAAGACTGCCGCCTTCGTCCACTCGGCCACCCATCCGATGCTTGTTTTGGTCGTGTTTGACTATCTTGCCGTGTTTTCCTTGCTGTCTCGACACTCGTATATCGACGTAAACGGATGCCGCGATGCCACGTCGAATTCTAGCAAAGGTTCGCATTCCGCGAAACCAAAGCAGCCGCGCGAAACATCGTGGGGCGGGTGGGAAAAAGCGGCGTTCTCAGGTGGTGTTGTTCTCACCGATGGCAATCCGATCGATCACGCCGGCGCCGACGGCGTCGCCATAGACGTTCACCGTGGTTCGCATGCGGTCGAGAAACCAATCAATGGAAAGAATCGTGCCGATGCCTTCCATCGGAATGCCGGCTGCTTGCAGCACAATCACCATGGTTACGAGGCCGGCTTCCGGAATACCGGCGGCGCCGACGGCGGCCAGCGTGGCGGTGAGAAAAATGATCACCAGCTTGCCGGTCGAGAGGGGAATCGCGAGCGACTGGGCGATAAAAATCACCGCCACGGCTTCGTACAGGGCGGTGCCGTCCATATTGATGGTGGCGCCGAGCGGGAGCACGAAACTGGCGCTGCGGTTCGACACGCCGTTATTTTCTTCCACGCACTCCATCGTGATCGGCAACGTGGCGGAAGAACTGGAAGTGCTGACCGCCGTGAGCATGGCGCGCAACAGGTTGTAGGTGTAGGTCAGAGGATTGCGTTTGCCGACCACGGTCAAGATGCCGCCTAGCACGAATACGTGAATCGTGAGGCCGATCAGCACCGTGGCCACGTACCAGCCGATGCGGCTGATCTCGCCGAAGAACGCTTGGCCTCCTCCATTCTTGGCGATATTTCCCGCCACCAACCCAAAAATTCCGATCGGCGCGAAGATCATCACGCCATGCACCATTTTCATGATCGCGAGGTTCGAGGCTTCAAAAAACTGAATCGCGATTTTTCCTTTTTCGCCGATGGTGGTCAGTGCGGCGCCAAACACAATCGCAAACACAATCAGCGCCAGTACGTTGGTGTTGGTTGCGGCTTGAAAAATATTCGAGGGAAACATACCGCTGCCAGGATCGCCTTCGTTGCCGCGAAAAACGTTCAGCAAGGTTTCCATGACGCCGGTATCGGCCTTCGAGGAAACGTTCTCCGTGACCAACGAAAAGGTGTCGTCGGCCGCGACTCCCGGCTGAATAATCTGCACCAGGGCAATGCCGATCACCACCGCAATGGCGCCGGTGAGCATGTAATACACGATCGTGTAGAGGCCCACGCGGCCCACCTTGCGCACATCGCCCAAGGAGGTAATGCCGCAGATCATGCTCGTCACGACCAGCGGTATGACGAGCAACTTGAGCACTTGCAGGAACACATCGCCGACGAAATCGGTCAGCGTCCAGGCAATGCTGGGCGCGACGTCGGCGCCGGTTTTCCGTTCGGCGGCGGCGTCGTCGCGGAGTCGCGAAACTTTGGTTATTTCATCATTGATGACGGCAATCTGCTCGCGTTTTCGCTCGGCGGCGACTGCGGTCAGGCCTTCGATTCCAGCTTCTTTTTGCTGTTTGATCAGTTGCAATTCCTCCAACCGCCGCACCGGCCCGCCGGAGGCCTTCCACATGCTCTGGCCGTAGAAAATGCCGAATAAGGCGCCTACAATGATGGCCAAGATGATCGCCAGCAATCCGGCGAAAGGGTGCTTTGATTTCGCAGCAGCGGCAGCGGTTTCGTTCATTGAAATAGTTTAGCCTTGGAAAAGGTTGTCTCGGGAATCGCAAGAAAGCTACGCACCGACTCGGAATCCCGGCTTTTTCCAAAAGCCGGGATTCTCGACCACTCATTTGGAAAACACCCATTCAGGAAAATGATGCTTCCGCGATTGGCTAGAATATCCGATACGGGCGCGCCTGCCCAGCTTAAGCGCTGCCAGAATTAGGAAACACGCATTGAACGCAACGTCCGAACAAGTCGTTGAACTACTCCGGCAAACGAATTTTTCCACGCTCGACTGGGCGATTGTGGTGGTGTATTTGTGTGTCTCGTTGGTGATCGGCGTGTGGGTGAAGCAGTACGCCACCGATATGGCGGCCTACATTGGGGCGGGGCGGAGCGTCGGCGTGTGGTTGGGCGTGGCCACCATGACCGGTACGGAGTTGGGCTTGGTCACGGTGATGTACAGTGCGCAAATCGGCTTTACCGGGGGATTCGCCGCCTTTCATATTGCGGTGATTGCCGGGCTGGTGACGTTCATCGTCGGCGCCACGGGGTTTGTCGTGGCGCCGTTGCGCGCCTTGGGCGTGTTGACCATTCCCGAATTCTACGAACGCCGGTTCGATCGCAAAACCCGCGTCGTGGGCGGCGTGTTGCTCTCGGTGGCGGGCGTGCTCAACATGGGCCTGTTTTTGAAGATGGGCTCCATTTTTATCGTCGGCGTGACGGGGCTCTCGCCGGATGGAGGCGCCTTGACGGTCGTGATGACCGTTCTCTTGCTCTTGGTGCTGGCCTACACGGTGATGGGCGGCATGATTTCTGTCATCATTACCGACTACATTCAGTTTGTCTTATTGTCGTTCGGACTCCTACTCACCGTGGGCGTGGCGATTTGGCGCCTGGGCTGGGAGAATATCTTTCAGGTGGTGGCGGCGGAAAAAGGCGCTGCTGGTTTTGATCCGCTGCTGGGCGAAGGCGAATTCGGCCCCGAATACGTGCTCTGGATGTTGGTCGTGGGCCTGATTGGCTGTGCCGTGTGGCCGACAACCGTGGCCCGCGCCCTGGCGATGGAAAGCACGCAGGCGGTGCGCCGCCAGTTTATGTGGTCGTCGATCTCGTTCACGGCTCGATTTTTGATTCCCAATTTCTTCGGCATCTGCGCCTTTGTTTTTTTTAGCACGCATTCAACCGAAATGCGGGAGCTATTTCTCTTGCCCCTGCCGGGAGGGGAATCCAGCGCCTTCACGCCCTCCCTCTACGCCATGCCTGTTTTTCTCGGCCAATTGTTGCCGCCCGGCGTGCTGGGGATTGTCGCTGCGGCGATGATCGCGGCTTTTATGTCGACCCACGACAGCTACCTGCTCTGCTGGAGTTCGGTGATCACGCAAGATATCATCGCGCCGCTGGCCAAATCGGAAATGACCGACCAACGCCGCATTTTCATCACTCGCCTGCTGATCGTGGCCATTGGCGGATTCCTGCTTTTCTGGGGGCTTTTTTACCCGCTCGAAGGCGACACGATTTGGTCGTACATGGCGATTACCGGCGCCGTTTATTTCACCGGCGCCATTCCGGTTTTGGTCGGCGGTTTGTATTGGAAACGAGCCAGCACCGCCGGCGCTTTCAGCGCGCTCCTAATGGGTTTTACGGCGCTGGTCGGCTTGGAGCCGGTTCGTCAGACGCTGGCTAAAACGTTGGCGCCGGTAATGGGCGATTCGGAGACAATTGCAGCGGCGTTGAGCGCCGAACGATGCGGCTTGGCCGCGCTGCTGCTGACCTGCGCCATGTTTGTTGTGATGTCTTTACTCTTCCCCGACGCCCAGCCCGACGCCGGAAAACGCGATTGACGTTATCCCGACGAAATTTTTATTCCGTTTTATGCAGGAGACGCTCGACCCATGTCAGTCTGGATCATGATCTGGAAGGTTGTGTTCGTGATCGCCTTGGCGGCGTTCGCGGTGCTGGCGGTTGGCGCCACGATTGGCGGCGCGCGCGACGTCGTGTCGCTCTTGAACAAACTCAAGCAAGACCGCTCGA
Organism: Planctomycetaceae bacterium; assembly: GCA_003233175.1. Taxonomy (GTDB): domain Bacteria; phylum Planctomycetota; class Planctomycetia; order Pirellulales; family Pirellulaceae; genus SZUA-33. The sequence continues at coordinate 17,418 of QIKY01000054.1, forward strand.
ACACAAAATCCGATAACCAAGGAACACTCCCGAAATAAGTTCCCTCAACCCTTTTTCCGCAGCACCAGCCCTTGATCGATTTCTTCAAAGCCGAGCTTTTTATACAGATTGATCGCCGCGATGTTGTTTTGCATGACCTGCACCTCCACCAACGAAACGCTCAGCTCTTGCAGTTGCCGGAGTGTTTCGCCAACCAAGAACGCGGCGAGTCCTTGGCGGCGGAATTCGGGGTGAATTTCCACATCGATCAAACCGGCGGCTTTCACGCCCCAACTGCTCGCCAGCGGTTCGATATCCCAGCATAGCAGCGAGCCGACCGGTTCGCCGCCGCCGCGTGGCGCCAACTCATACCGTTCGCGCTCGAACGACGCCGAGGTGCAGGCGTCCCACCAATTCTTCGGCGCCGAGGAGAGACACGAATTGACCTGATACTTGCGCCGGTTTTGCATTTGCTGCCGATCAACCACCGGCCGGAACCCGGCCAATTCGCGTTGCAAAATGAGCGTTCTGTCGATTTCTTCGTAGTCGTGGGAGCGAAACAGTTCGACCGCCTCCAGGTCGGAACTGAGCACGCCCGGTTGTTCGCTCCCGCCGAGCAAACCCAAATAGAAAGGATTGAGCGGGAAAATCTCTCCGCCATAGAGTAACTTGGCGCCCTTGCCCCGCAAATACGCTTCGCTGCGTTCGAGCAATTCGCCCGCCACGTCTGCGCTCCGCGGACCGGGCGCCACAAGCACCAGATCGGTGACGCCCATTTCATACGAAAGATCGTCGCCGGCGTCGTTCGGCCCAAAGCCGGCATGGGCGAAACCGAGCGGTTGGCCGTCTTCCAACGCCAGGATCAAGCCCTGGGGATCGAAGCAGAGTTTGGAAAGCACAAGTTGCTCGAAAAGCTCGGTGGAGAGCGGCTGCATTCTGGCCCGTTGCGGCGGTTGCGTGCGCCAGATTTCACTGACCAGCGGAGGGTCTTGGTTTTGAAAAGTGCGGTAGCGAATCACGATCGCGGGGCCTTGGGTAGGCTGCCGTTGACGGCGACGAGCAAAGTGTCGCAACGGCGTTCGGGGTGTCTAATAGTCAGTGTGCTTGATGTTCAAGTGTCTTCCGCCGACGAGAGGTTTGATTCCCCGGCGTTCAGATCGACCAGCAGGTTATCGCCTTCCAGCCGCATGGGCAGCGAGGGTTGCCGCAACGCGGCGTTCGCCAAATGCTGGCCAGTGCATGCATTGTACTGCCAGCCGTGCCAGGGGCAGGTCAGAATTTCGCCGCACAGACTGCCCTTGCCGAGCGGCCCGCCTTGGTGCGGGCAAATTCCGTCGAGTGCGTGAAAGCTTCCGCCATCGCTTCCATCGTCGACATGAAACAGCGCGATCATGCGATCTTCGGCGACGAACTCCCGAGCTTCCCCCAAGGGGATATCTGCTCGTTTCGCCACCGGAACCCAATTCGCCGTCATTTCATTCGCCGTCGTTTGGTGTCGTCTTGCGAGCCAGTGCGTTGCACGGACGCCGCCTGCTTGGCCGCCATGACGGGCGCTCCGAGCGATTCCGGATGGTCTTTTCGCCAACGCCGCAAAATACGCTCCGGCGGCTCCCGCCAACGGCGGTGGAGCCACCAGTATTGCCCTGGCGCGGTGCGAATGATGGTTTCCAACTGCTGACTATACCACTCCGTGAGCGGTTTGACACCGCCCGCCTCTTCAAGCAATGGGTCGAAGACGTCGGTCACCCCAACTTCAAAATGCAGAGGACGCCCCATGCGTTTGGCATAGGCCACCAACATGGGGGCGTCGGTGGTGAGCGAGAACAACGCCAAAGCTTTGTGGTGCGAGGCGAGCCGTCCAAAAAACTCCACCCAGCAGCCTTTCTCGCCGCCGTGCTGGTCGGCCAACAACGCCAGCGCCCCGCCAGACTGAAGAAGCGATTGAATCTGCTCCGCACTGCCTTCCTTGGGCAGCATGTATTGACCCGAAGCGCTGCGGAAATTCAGGATGTAGTCGTTCAGAAGTTTGTTGTCCAGCGGACGGGCAATGGCGTGCGTCGGCAGCCCCAACAAACCGGCGGAATAGCTGGCCATCTCGAAATTGCCGAAATGCCCTGAAACGACAATGGCCGGCCGGACATCGATCAATGCCGAAACCAACTCCTTTTTCTTCACGGTCTTGATGTAGTCGCGCCAATTCGTTTCGCGAATCACGCGCGGGGCGTGCGCCACTTCACAGATCAAGAGCACTAGGTGCTCCCACATTTCCCGCGTGAGGCGTTTGCGGTCTTCGGCGCTCGAATTTGGGAACGCCGAGCGCAAATTCGCCTCGACCAAATTCCGCCGCACGCCGACAACTTCGGCGCAAAAAAACGACAGCCCACGCGCCCAGGTTTGACACGTTTCGATACGCACCGATTGAATGACGCAAATAAAGACCCGCACCAAACCATAGACGAGCCAATCCGTTGCCTTGCCGCGCACGTCAGAATCCTTCAGAAGTCAAATTAGGGGGTTGGTTCGAAATTGTCCTGCCGAATAAAAGCCCGGCATTTTCAAAATGCCGGGCTTTTCCGACCGACAACCGGTATCTTATTTACGAATACGTATTCTGACGCGCCGAACGTTTTACTCAAAGACCGGTTTTGAAAAGTGTCGAACCAAGAACAGCCGGAACAGTCAGCTTTTGCGCACACTTGGAACGCGTGTCTTTTGTCAATACGATTTTTCGCCGGCCTCAGTGCGACAGAAGTCCGCCCAAACAACGGCTTCGACTACAGATTGCCAAAACTCGACTGTCAGTTTGCATTATCATGTCGGGTTCTCGACCAAACATCGACAACCAATGATCAACACGCCTCGGCCTACTGGAACAGGTGGGGGTTGCATACAATGAGAAGTGGTTGGATTGCGCTTGGCGTCTCTTCGGCTGGCGGCCCTCCGGGATAGGCATCAAGCCGGAAATAACGGTTGTATTTCTGGCGCCACGCGCTCGTTTCACTTTGCCGTGGCGCTCCTCTGCCAGAATCAAACCCGCGTGCGATGGCAATGGGGAGTATTCACAAGACGCGAAACGCGAGCGAGCGACAAAAAAATTCACCACAGAGAGCACGGAGCACACAGAGAAGTTGGTCCCCAGGACTTCATGAATTGAAGACGGCGTTCGACGAATCAGCCTCTGTGGTCTCGGTGTGCTCTGTGGTTCAACCGTTTTTCACTGCATCACCACAGGATGCAAACGGCGCCCGTCACTTATTTTCCGACCGATGGTAGGTCCACACTCTTCTGGATTTTTTTACGGCTACCCATTCATGAAACTCTCTCCCGCCATTTCTTTCTTACAGCGCATGCTCCGCGCGATTGCATGGGGCTTCGTTTTATTGGCGATGGCTTCGCCTTGTTTGGCGGCGGAAAAAGGTGAGAAGACGCCGCCGCAAAAAGCCGCCGCCAAGCTGCCGCCGCAAACCAACGGTAAGACGCGTGTGACGGGCCATTGGGGCGAAGGCGCTGTCGGGTTTCGGTGGGAGGAAGGCGACTCCGCCGACGCCCGCTGGAATCGGACCATCATCGGGCCGATGCTCACCTCCGCCTTGGCGGCGCCGGGCGGCATGATCAACAAGGCGCTCTCGATTCAAATCGGCCAAGAGGCCAACGCCGCCGTCTGTTTCGATAAAGAGAAACTCCACCTGCGCTGCGGTTGGGTGGGCGGCTTCCTTAATTTCACACCCGCTCGGTATGGACTGATCGCGCCGCCGCGCATCGCGGGCGAGGTGCGTTTCAGCGCGCCGGCGGGCCCCGGCTGGGGAAACGCGAAAACCGAATACAAGGGGCTCTACCAGAACGGCCGTCGGATCGTACTTTCGTACGCGGTAGATGGCGTGTCGGTTTTGGAATCGCCCTGGCTGGAAACAACCGACGGCCAACCATGGTTCACGCGAACGCTGGAAATAGGCGCCTCTGAAACGTCGCTCGAAGTAGTGGTCGCGGCCGAGAAAACGCAAGTCGTGCTCGAAGTCGATCAAAACCAAAACGCGGCGCGCGTCGTCGCTCTGTCCGGCGCGCCGGTGAAAGTCGCCATTGCGCCGCATGCGGGAACCGTGCGATTCAAAATTCTGATCGCCGGCGGCAAACCAATTCCCTCGCCGAAAAAACCGTTCCCACAAAACGCGCCCGCCAATCGTCGGAACATCATCGAAAATCTTGCCGCCCTCACAACGCCCGGCGCGCCGCTGTGGAAACAAACCGTAACCACGCAAGGAACGCTGGGCCAGGGCGCCGGGCCGTATGTTGTCGACACCATCACCCTGCCGTTTGAAAATCCTTGGCGGGCCTTGATGTTTGTCGGCGGCCACGATTTTTTCTCCCAGCCGGGGCGGGCTGCGCTTTGCACGGTGCATGGCGACGTCTGGCTGTTGGAGGGAATCGACGCCGGTCTGCGGCGCGTACGCTGGCGGCGCTTCGCCACCGGACTCTTCCAACCGCTCGGTTTGCGGATCGTACGCGACCAAATATACGTGCTGGGTCGGGATCAAATCACGCGGCTGCACGACCGCAACGATGATGGCGAAGCCGACTTTTACGAGACCTTCAACGACGACGCACAAACTTCTCCCGCCGGCCACGATTTTTCCGCCTGTTTGGAAACCGACCCCGCCGGAAATTTCTATTATGTGAGCCAACAAGGCGTGCATCGCATCAGCAAAAACGGCGCCGTGCATGAAATCATCGCCACCGGGCTGCGCAATCCGAATGGAATGTCGGTCGGTCCTCAAGGCGTGATCACCGCCGCGCCGCAGGAAGGCGAATGGACGCCCGCTTCGGCCATTTATGAAGTCGAACCGGGAAATTATTTCGGTTACGGCGGACCCAAAATAACGCCCCAACGCCCGCTCGGTTACGACCCGCCGCTGTGCTGGATTCCGCGCCGGGTCGATAACTCTTGCGGCGGGCAAGTGTGGGTGACCAGCAAACGTTGGGGGCCGTTGGAGAATCAACTCTTGCATTTGTCGTTCGGACAATGCCGGTTGTATTTGGTGCTGCGCGAGCAAGTGGGGCGGGTGACGCAAGGCGGCTTGGCGGCCTTTCCGCTGCATTTCGATTCCGGCGTGATGCGAGGACGTTTCAATCCGCACGATGGGCAACTGTATGTTTCGGGGTTGCGGGGCTGGGTCAGCGCCGCCGTGCAAGACGGATGTTTCCAACGCGTGCGATATACCGGCGCTCCGCTGACGCTGCCCATTGGCGTACGCACCATGAAAAACGGCGTCTGGCTGGCCTTCGCCATGCCGCTCGACCCACAAACCGCCGAAGACCCCGATAACTACCAGCTTGAACAATGGAACTATGTCTACTCGAAAAATTATGGCTCGTCGGAATACAAACCTTCGGCGCCGGGCAGCGAAGGGCGCGATGAACTGGAAGTGCTTTCGGCCACGCTGCTAAACGACCGCACCGTGTTCCTGGAACTGGCCGACGTACAGCCCGTAATGCAAATGGCGATTCATTACGTCATTAAAACGGCGGCGCAACAGCCGCTGCGTGGGATTTATCACCACACCATCAAAGCCGTTTCCAGTGAGCGTATTGCGGAATCGCGTTTGGTGCGCCGTCCTCGAACGGGTCGTCTCGCTACGGCCTTGCAAAAACGCTTGCAGCCAGGAATTTCCTGGAGTTTTGAATCGATCGGGAAAGAAGCAGTCGGAAATGAAAACACTTCGTGTCAGCAGTTGCGCCAACGTTCCGATGCGCGCGTCGACCGCATGGCCACGCTTGTCAATCTTCCCGGAAAATCGCCCACGCCTTTTCTGCCGCCGGGGCCATTCACCGCGCGGGGGCAGGCGTATGTGAAGGTCGCCTTCCAAGACGATTACACCTTCCACGCGCGCGGGCAAGGCCGCGTTCAAGTTCGCTTGAACGATGAAGCGGTGCTGGAAGGCCACGGCGACCTCTCACAACTGGCGCGGCGCACGGTCCGCCTGCACAAAGGTTACAACCGGCTGGAAATTGTGTACGACAGTTCGCCTGCGGGCGGGGCGGATTTTCGGCTGCTGTGGGAAACGCCCAATGCGCCGAAAGAATCTCTCCCGCCGACCACGCTCTTTCACGACACCGCCGATGCCGACCTCTCACCGCTTCGCTCAGGCAGAACACTCTTTGCCCAACGGCGTTGCCATCGCTGCCACCGGCTGCCGGCATCGCTGGCAACGGCCCGGGAATCGATGCCCGAATTGGATCTCGACGCGCCGCATCTGGCAACCAGCGGCCAGCGGCTGACAACCGCCTGGCTCGCGCAATGGATTCACGCGCCGCATCAATTGCGAGCGTCGGCCGCCATGCCGGCTTTGCTCCCGGCAGATAACGCCGCCGGCCATCAACAAGCGGCCGATCTTGCCGCCTGGCTGACAACGCTCGGCAAGCAGGCTGCTGCCGATTCTCCACGGGTCTTTCAAGATCAAGCCCCAAGCGAACACGTCGAACGCGGCGCCGTGCTGTTTGAAGATCTGGGCTGCATCGCCTGCCATCGAATGTCGGCGGAATCGGACGCCGATGATTACCAACGGTTGTCGCTGCATCACATTTCCGCGAAATTTCGCCCCGGCGCCTTGCGGGCGTTTCTGAAAACGCCGCACAATAATTATCGTTGGAGCCGCATGCCCGATTTCCATTTGGCCGACGACGAAGCCTCCTCGCTTGCGGCTTGGTTGCGAAAAGAGTCGGTCGGTAAGCTCGCCGATTGGACCAGCAACATCCAGGGAAACGCCAAGCAAGGCCAAGCCCTGTTTGGCAAGTTACGCTGCAGCGCCTGCCACGCGGTGGAGGAGAATCAAACGTTGCCCGTCGCATCGCTAACATTGTTCGGGTCATCGTCGTTGGCGGCTTCGCCTCGCGATGCATCGGTCTTGTTTGTCGGCGCCGCCAAGCGTGGCTGCCTAGCTGATACGCCCTCGCGCCGCGCCGCGCCCAACCACCACCTTACCGCCGCCGAAACAACCGCCCTGCGTAGCTTCTTGCAAACCGACGGGCGCTCGCTCGCACGGCGCATTCCCGTGGAGTTCTCTCGCCGCACAGCGCGGCGGTTGGCGTGCAACGCCTGCCATTCGCGAGACGGAAAAAACGGCCGGCGCGGCGAGATTATCATCGACGAAGGTCTGCAAGGCTTGCCGCCGGAGCCGCTGCCCAACCTCACCTGGACCGGCGAAAAGTTGCACGCCGATTGGCTGGCCCGCTTCCTGGGTGGTCAAATCAGCAACCGGCCGCGTCCTTGGTTGAAGGGCCGCATGCCCGCCTTCCCGGCTTACGCCCAGGGGTTGGCGGAGGGAATTGCGAGGGAACATGGCGTGCTCTCGAACTCTCCGCCGCCCGCGCATTTTGATCCTGCACTTTTTGAAGTTGGTCGCCAACTTACCTTGAAAACAGCCCTCGATTGCCGACAATGTCACGGCGTGGGCGCACTTGAACCGCGTGGAGACGACCGCACGAAAATCGCGCTGGGCGTCAATTTTTCGCTCATTCGCCAACGCCTCCGCCACGACTTCTACCGCCGTTTCGTGCTCGACCCGCCGCGATACGATATCAGCACGAAAATGCCCAAGCTGGCGGTTGACGGCATGCACACCAAAGTGACTGCGTTCTTCCACGGCGACGCCGCCCAACAGTTCGGCGCCATTTGGCAATACCTTTTGTTTTTCGACCAACCACAAGCAGCGGAGCAACACCCCACGCCGTAAACAAAGAGAAAAAATCGTCGCAATACAAATAACCAGCGGCCTGCTTGCCCGGCATGACGTAGGGTTGTAAAGGCGTCTGTTTTGAGTTGACGGTTTGGCGTATTTTCGCCACGGCAACAGAACAGTTTCACTTTGTGTTTTTTCTCCACGGAACGACCCATGTCTGAATATCCTTGGAACGCCTCTGTTCGTGATCCTCGCCATCTGGCGACGGAGGGCAGTGTGGTGGAAGTGGCTGCCGCTGGCCAAGCGAACGCGCGAGAACCGGGCGTCAAGGCGGAACTCATCAACCTTTCCCGGCAGGGAATGCAAATTCGCATTGGCAAGGAATTCGTCGAGGGCGAAATGATTGAAACGCGGTTTGGCCGCCAAGATGCAACGACCCGCTTTGCACAGCGCGGGAGAGTGCTTTGGGTTCGCCCAGACGACGGCCAATGGCTTGTCGGCTGCCAATTTGAAACCGAACTTGATTGGGAGGCGATGGGCGAATTGTTTGCCAACAACCTGCTGGAAACGTAGGGTTGGCCGCTGGACCGCCGCCGGTGCTCCAGCGCATAAACGCTTAACAAACGTCGACTGGCCAGGCCGGAAAAACAGTCGGCGAACATCGCCAGAAACGAACTTGGAAGAATCTTCGCATTCGCGATCTGACGGCAGTTCGATATCAACAGGTAGTCTACCCGATGATGAGCCGTAATCGCGATGTGAAGTGCGTCGAAAACCGCGTTGCGCGGAAGAATAGCACGTGAGAGGATGTAACGACTTGCGTGTTTGGCCGCTGCCGAAGGTAGCTCACGATCGACGTTTCAATGTAAATGGTGGGCATCGCCCTTCTTCCAACCGGTTCTTGTGGCGATGCGGCTCGAATCGGTGAAGAAATTTTGTGTCCCCGCCGTCAAATCGTCTAGCTGAAAAACTGGCCCTGTCCGTGGGGTTCAAAGGCGTTGACAAGGTGTTCGATGTTGGGGCGGCGGGATTCTTGCGGCCACGTGACCGAGACCACGTCGAACCGGGCGCTGTTTTCGAGTAAGTCGTGCCGTTTGAGATACGCCAAGGCGAGTTTTGTCAGCTTGGCCTGCTTGGCGGGCGTGACGGCTTCTTCGGGCAGCCCGGCGACGTCGGAGCGGCGCGTCTTGACTTCGACAAACACCACCACGCGGCCATCGACCGCGACGAGGTCCAATTCACCGATGCGTCCCCGTTCGCCGCGCGCCACAATAAGATAGCCCTGGCGTTTCAGAAAACGCTCGGCCGCGCGCTCGCCTTGCAAACCGAGGCGCACGGGTTTGCGCGACAACATTTTCCGGAGCCACGGCATTTTCCGGAGCCATCGGCGCAGCGAACGCCAACCGATGCCGGCCACAACTCAACTACGCCGCCGCTCTTTGAGACGCGTCGCCTTGCCGACCCGGTCGCGCAGAAAATAAAGCTTGGCCCGGCGAACCACGCTGGAGCGTTTGACTTCCACCTTGGCGATGCGGGGCGAATGCAGCGGAAACTTGCGTTCCACGCCCTCGCCGGCGACGATCCGTCGGACGACGAACATTTCACGCGCGCCGCCGCCACTGCGGCCCAGAACCACACCGGTGAAAATCTGGATGCGTTCTTTTTCGCCTTCCAAAATTCGCGTGTGGACATCAACCGTATCGCCCACGTCGAATTGGGGCGGTTCTTCCTTCAGGCTGCTCTTTTCGACCAGATCGATTATCTGTTGGCTCATTGGTATTCTTCCCGTTTGAGTCGACTGTATTTGTCTTTAAGCGTTTTCGTTACTAAGTGTTCGTAAAATGTTAAGCGTTTTCTTCGCGAGGCCCTTTTTCAAGGCCCTTTTTTCTCGATCAGCCCTTATTCGAGCAAATCAGCGCGACGTTCTTCTGTTTTTCGCAAACTCTCCGCCGCACGCCAACGGGCAATCGCTTCGTGGTCGCCGCTGAGCAAAACGTCTGGAACCGTATGGCCCCGATACTCGCGAGGACGCGTGTATTGGGCATGTTCGAGGTATCGGTTTCCCTGCGAGAATGAGTCGTCGATATTACTTTGTTCGTCTCCTAACACTCCGGGAATGAGCCGCGCCGTGGCGTCGATCAAAACCATGGCGGCCACTTCACCGCCGTTGAGGATAAAATCTCCGATAGATATTTCGTCAGGCTGGAGAATATCGCTGACCCGTTGATCAAACCCTTCGTAACGTCCACACAACAGCAGCAACCGTTTTTCCTCCGCCAACTCCTCCGCCGCCGCCTGATCAAAACGGCGCCCTTGAGGCGTTAGCATAATGATTCTGCCAGCCGGCTTCGCCGCAGCCCGCACCTCTTCAACCGCCTCCACCAACGGCTCCACCTTGAGCACCATGCCAGGGCCTCCGCCGAAGGGGCGATCGTCGACGCTGGCGTGTTTGTCGCGAGCCCAATCCCGGAGGTTGTGCAAGCGAATGTCGATCAGCCCGCCTTGGATCGCTTTATGTATGAGGCTTTGGCTGAGGTATCCTGAGAATAAGTCGGGGAATAAAGTGACTACATCGTAACGCACTGGCTACCCTCTTAGGCTTCGCTTTCCACTGCCTGTTCTTGCGAGGCGTCCACTTCTTCCTGTGGCGGCGACGCCCCGGCTTTTTCGAACGGCACGTGGCCGACCTTCATATTCAGCCGCTCCAGCGCCGCACGCTGCTTTTCCAGATGCGTTCCACTGGCCCCGTACTTTTTGATCAGTGTTTTGACATTTTCAGTAGGCTGGGCGCCGACGCCCAGCCAGTAATCGATGCGCTCGCCGTTCAAAATAGCGCGGGCGTCGACATCCTTGACCATCGGGTCGTAGTAACCGAGTTCTTCGATTGCGCGGCCATCGCGGGGCGTTCTGGCGTCCATCGCGCAGACACGGAAAAACGGCCGGTGCGTTCGGCCAAGTCTTTTGAGTCGGATCCTAACTGCCACAAAACTCTCCTTCACATGGGTTGTTGTTCCGGCGGGCTGGGAATCCCGCCATGATACGTGTGTCTGATTATTTTTTACTGCGTTATTTTTTTCTCGCCGGGAACTCAGGGGCCCTTGGCCCGCACTTCGCCTCCTCCTCGCTGCTCACGTTTTTTTCGCCGTATTTCGCGCTCCCGCAGTTTCTTGGCCTTCGCTCGGTCTTTGGCGGAAAGACGTTTGCCGGAGCCCTGCTTCGTTTTTGTCATACGGGCGCCGGGGTCGAGCATTCCGCTATTTTGCATTTGTTGGGCCATTCGCATGCGATCGCCCATGCCCTTGCCGGCGAACTGCTTCATGACGCCCGACATTTGATCAAACTGCTTGAGCAGTCCTGAAACATCATGCCCGGCCACGCCGGCGCCCTTGGCGATGCGATGCCGACGGCTAGGATCGATCAACTTCGGGTTGCTTCGCTCTTGAGGCGTCATCGAATCGATCACACCCATCAGCCGCTTCATGGCCGATTCGGTGTCTTCGCCCTGCATGGCCTCGGTCAGACCGCCCATGCCGGGCATCAGGCCGATCATTTTCTGCATCAGGCCGGGCTGCGCGATTTGCTGGAGCTGGTCGCGAAACTGGGCCAGGGTGAACTGGCCCTTGGCGAGATCTTCTTCGAGTTGCCTTTGTTTTTCCTCGTCGAATTTTTGCTTCGCGATATCGACCAAGGCCATGACATCGCCCTGGCCGAGAATTCGGCCCGCCATGCCCTCAGGACGAAAAACCTCCAGGGCGTCGAGGTGTTCACCGGTGCCGATAAATTTCACCGGCACGCCGGTGACGTGTTTGACCGAGAGCAGGGCGCCGCCGCGAGCGTCGCCATCGAGCTTGGTCATGATCACGCCGTCGAGCTCCAACGCTTTGTTGAAGGCGTCGGCGCTGAGGACGGCGTCTTGCCCCGTCATGCCGTCAACCACCAGATAGGCTTGATCGGGTGAGACGCGCTGGTCGATGCGGCGCAGTTCGTCCATCAACTCTTCGTCGATGGCGAGCCGGCCGGCGGTATCGAGCACGACCACGTTCACGCCTTCACTGCGAGCCTTGGCCACCGCATTGCGGCACACCTTGACTGGGTCTTTCGCGCCCGGTTCGCTGTAAACCGGCACGCCCACCTGCTCGCCAATCACGTGCAACTGTTCAATCGCGGCGGGGCGTTGCAAGTCGGCGGCGACCAACATCGGCTTTTTATTCTCATGCAACAGCAGTTGGGCCAGCTTGCCGCAGGTGGTCGTTTTACCCGCCCCTTGCAGGCCGCAAAGCATCAGCACGGTGACGTCCGATTTGAGATGCAGCGAGTTGTCGACCGGGCCCAGCAGCGCAATCAGCTCTTGATGCACGATTCCCAGCAAATGTTCGCTGGGATTGAGCGCAAGCAGCACTTTTTCGCCCAGCGCCTGCTCGCGCACCCGGACCATGAAATCTTGAACGACCGAGTAGCTGACGTCGGCCTCTAGCAGCGACTCCTCCACCAACTGCAAGCCATCGCGCATATTGGCTTCGGTAAGCTTGCCTTTCCCTTGCAAGCTCTTAAACGCCGACTGCAAACCGGTTTGGAGCGACTCAAACATAAATCAAAATAGGCCTAATCAACCGGCGACGCATCAGCGCCTGCCTCAACCCTCCGTAAAAGATAAACGCGGAGAATCCACGAGTATACGGGATCGGGCCCTATCTTGTAAATGCGTGGTGAGGCGCGAGTTGTGTTGGCGGGGCTGCGCTCAGGCCTGTCATTTTATACATTAAGGAGCCGTCCCGAATTTACCTACCGAATTAAAAGCCCGGCATTTTGAAAATGCCGGGATTTTCTGAACGACAACCGGTAACTTTTTTCAGGACTATTCCTTATGCGGGACTAGCTCAGTTGTTTGGGCGCAGCGGCGTCGGTGAGCAAATCGGGGCGAATTTCTCGCATCGACTTGGCGAGTAAATCGATCGCGTATCGAATTTGCTCTTCGCTATGCTTACAGGTAATGAAGAAACGCAGCCGCGCCGCGCTCTCCTCCACTGCGGGATGCAGAATCGGCTGGACATTGACCCCATTCTCGAACATCGCCCGGGAGAGCCGCAGCGCCGCCAGGGAATCTCCTAAAATGATGGGAACCACCGGGGTGCCGGAACTGAAACCGGTATTTAAGCCCTTGGCCCGCGCCTGCGCGACAAAAAACGCCGATCGCTCCTGTAAGCGAGCCACGCGCTGCGGTTCTTCCTCCAGCAAGCGTAAAGCGGCCAAGCCGGCGGCGGCGTTCGGCGGCGACAAACCTCCGCTAAAAACGAAACTCGGCGCCGTGTACTTGAGGTACTCGATCAACGCATTGCAGCCGGCAATATAGCCGCCGCAACTGCCCAGGGCCTTGCTGATCGTGCCCATCCAGATCTCGACGCTGGCCGGATCGATATGAAAGTATTCACTGAGGCCTCTGCCATGCGCGCCCATGGTTCCCACCGAATGGGCTTCGTCCACCATGAGCATGGCCTTGTAACGATCTTTCAATTCCACGAAACGCGGCAGATTGGGGAAGTCGCCGTCCATGCTGTAGACGCCTTCAATCGCGATCAGCACGCGGCGGTATTTCCCTCGTAGTTCCGCCAGCAGTTTCTCCAGCGTTTGAAAGTCGTTGTGTGGGAACGGACGGCGGCGGGCGCCCGACAAAATCGAACCTTGCACAATGCTGTTATGCGCCAGCGCATCGTGCAAGATGAGATCGCCAGGACCGAACAGGTGGCCGATCACCGTTTCGTTCGTCGAGTGGCCGCTGTTAAACACAATGGCGCTCTGCGTGCCCAAAAACTTGGCAATCGCCCGCTCTAACTCGCCATGCACCGGCTTTTCGCCGGAAACCAAACGGCTGGCCGATACGCTGGCGCCATATTTTTGGGTTGCGTCTTGAGCGGCTTGTATCACGCGAGGGTCGCCCGACATGCCAATATAATTGTAGCTGGCGAAGCTAATCAATTCCCGGCCGCCGATCTGGGTGGTGTCGGCGGTTATGCCTTCATGGACGGTAAAATACGGGTTCTCCACGCCGGTCGACAACAGCAGCGCTTTCGTAGCCTGCAGTTGCTGGTGCTCCGGCATTTTTTCAAACCGATACCACTCTTCAGTGATTTCTTCGAGCGGGGTGCTCTCGGTCGGCTGCGGAATGACGCCCAAGTGCTTCTCGACGGCAATTGCAACTTCGCCGCAGGTTTCAATGGTGGGCAACACTTCGGCCGGAATCCGACCGCCGTAAATGTCTTCGATGCAAGAGATGATTTCCAAACGCTCCAGCGAGTCGAGCCCCAGTTCGACAACGTTGGAGTCGATCGTGAGGTTCTTGGCCCGCTCCTTGGCGATGGTGCGAACGGCGTCCAGCACGACTTGCAACACCGCCGGGTTCACTCCCGATTCAGCGGCTGCAGCGGCGGCGCGCTCTGTATTGTGGGTCGGCATGGCTTCCCTTTCCGTGGTTTCCCAGGCGGACCAAGAGGCCACCTCTTTTAACGCGCCTTCGAGGAACGCCTGACGGCAGCCGTGGCGTTGGATCTTGCCACTGGATGTTTTGGGAATCGATCCCAATCGGACCAACACCACCGCTTCGGGCGGCAGTTCGTGTTCGTTCGCCACATTGAGCCGAATGGTTTCGATGGCGTTGGTCCAATCTTTGCTGCGCGTGCGTTCCACTTCACTGACGATGATCAATCGTTCTTGACCATCTTTTTCGATGGAGAACGCCGCGGCGCCGTCTGCCGCTAGGCGGGAGTCGCAACCTTGCACGGTGTGTTCGATATCTTGCGGGTAGCGGTTGACGCCACGCACAATGATCATGTCTTTCAGACGCCCCGTGACGAACAATTCTCCGTCGTGCAGGAAGCCGAGGTCGCCGGTTCTCAGAAAAAATCGCTCCGGTTCACCCGCGATTCCTGCGTGAAAAACGTTTTCCGTGGCCTCTTTATTGTTGAAGTACCCCACGCCAACACTAGGGCTGTTAATCCAGATTTCGCCAATTTTGTCGGCCGGCAAACGTTCATGCGTGTCGGGATCCACGGTCGCGACCTCCTCGCCAGGCAGCACGCGTCCGCAGCCTGTCAGACAACGCGCGCCGGGCGCGTCGCAGGCTGTCGCGACGACCCGCCTTTTGTCGAGTTGTCTACCATCAAACGATTGCAGCACGGGCCGCGCCCCTTTGTAGCCTCCGGTGACCAGCAAGGTGGTTTCCGCCATGCCGTAGCAGGGGTAGCAGGCCTCGGGTCGAAATCCAACGCATTCAAATTTGCGAGTGAATTTCTCCAGCGTTTCCGGGCGAACCGGCTCGGCGCCACAGAAAGCCACTTCCCAACTGCTGAGATCGAGCCCTTGCATCTCTTCCGCGGAAATTTTTTCCACGCACCGCTCATAGGCGAAATTCGGCCCGCCGCTGATCGTGACCCGATACTTGCTAATGGCTCGCAGCCAGCGCACAGGTCGCTGCAAAAAAGCCAACGGCGACATCAACACGCTGGGGCGGCCATAAAAGAGCGGGTTCAAGATGCCGCCCACGAGCCCCATGTCATGGTACGCCGGCAGCCAAGACATGCCCACGCCGTTCCGAGTAAACTCGAAAGCGTGTGTGATCATGGCGCAGTTTTCCATCAGGTTGGAGTGCGTTAGCATGACGCCCTTGGGGTTTCCCGTGGAACCCGAGGTATATTGCAAAACGGCCAGGGATTTTTCATGCAATTCCGGCGCGAGCCACGCATCCGACTCGTCGGAATCGATCAGGTCGGTGGCGATCCAGGGCAGTTCGCGCAAAGCAGGCGAGTCTTGCACGATAGCGCCGGCGCGATCCTTGACATCTTGCACGGTGAGCGCCGCCTTGGAGGAGGCAGCGGCGGCAATCAGTTCGATCCGCTCCATATTGCGATTACGCCTGGGCGGGAAAGCGGGCACCGCCACAGCGCCGGCATACAGGCAGCCAAAAAAAGCCTCCACGAATTCAAGCCCCGGAGGATACAGCAGCAGCAGCCGTTCGCCCGCCAAACCTTGGTCGACCAGGTGAGCCGCGATGGCTCTCGCCCGCCGATCAAGCTCCCGATAATTCAACCCGACTTCGTTTTCGTCGCCGTCCGACAGATAATAAAATGCCGGGTTGTCGGGTTGTTCGGCGCTCCAATACCGGAGTTGCCCCACCAAGTTGGTCAGAGGAGGATGAAAAGGGAGAAAGTCGTCTTTCAAACTCAGCTTGCTTTTTTGGATCATGTTATGTCCGTCAACGGTAGGACCACGCTTCGTACGACTCACTCAAACATCGTTACGTTTTTCACTAGGAAAGCGCGGAACAATGAGTTCCTGAAACGGCGTTCGAGAAGCCCGGCTTTTTCACAAGGCCGGGCTTCTGAATCGGGAGGTAGCTTTTGCACGCTTTCTAAATAGGCGACCTTGGAAGCCGAGCCCAGGCCGAATTGGCCGCCCGCCCGCCGCCTGTGGTACAGTCTTCTTATTAATAAGGTTTCGACTATCCGAGCCAAGACACCGGCACTGTTGACGTAACGACGCAAATCCCCTTCAACCGACCGCAAGCATAACATATTACCTAATTTAACACATTCGCCCCTCCGCAGAAGTACGGCAAATGTCTTGATGCCGCCAATTTGGTGAAATGGGCGTAATAGAGAATCTATTCCACGATTTTAAGGGTTTGCGAGGGGGCTCCGCCAGTCCTGATGCGTCCCAGAATTCTCAACTTTTCTGCGGCGCATCATTCAGACAGGCCGCTTTTTCACGACGTACAGCCCCTAGCCCGACTCCTCCATGCCGCACTTTTTTCCCACGGACGAAATCATTTACGACGATCCTGGCGATTGTCCGTATCTGCCGGAACGCATTTGCCGCCTGCCGTTGCGGATGGTGCGGGCGCCGATTTCGCCCGCGCAGTGGGACCAGCGGCTGGAAATCGGCATGAGACGCTGCGGCGTTTTCTTGTATGTTCCCACGTGTCCTCAATGCAGTGCCTGCGAAGCTTTGAGGATCGACGTCGAGAAATTCCAGCCCAATCGATCGCAACGACGCGTGAAGCGCCGCAACGACCAAGCCATTCAAATCAGCATACAAACGCCCTTGGTCGACGAAACACGCGTCCGACTATTCAATGAACACCGTCGCGTTCAAAACCTGTTGGGCGTCGCCGACGCCGACGATATCAACGCATCTGGGTATCATCATTTTCTCGTGGAAAGTTGCTGCGCCACGTTGGAGTTCGCGTTTCATCGGGCGGACGCCTTAGCGGCGGTTTCGATTCTCGACGTCGGCGCCGACTCGGCGTCGGCGGTTTATTGTTTTTATGGCGCCGATTTTCGCCGCTGGAGTTTGGGCGTGTATTCGGTGCTCGCGCAGATCGAATACTGCCGCCAACAGGGGATTCGATATTTGTACTTGGGGTTTTATATAGCCGGGTCGGCGCACATGGTCTACAAAGCCAACTATCTGCCGCATGAGCGCTTGATCGACGGGCGGTGGGTGCTGTTCGACGCCTGAGATTATGTCCTTAGAACTCCTAACATAACCCCTGTTTGGCGTTCCAAACACGGAGTTTGATGCTGACCCACCAAGTTGTGTTAGAAGGTATTAGCGGCGCCAGTGGCGGGCGGGCGGCAGCTCCAAGTATACTGGAATATCGTGGTGCGCCGCCGAAAATGCGGCAACCAGCAGTTCACTTCCTTTGTTTGATAAGGCAAAACGCACGATGAGAATAATGCTTCTGTTGTTGGTCAGCGCGTTGCTCGCGACGACTTCAAGCCTGCAAGCCGCCGATCACACCACCGACACCCTCGAAACGGTCAAAAAAAACCTGGCCGCGAAAAAGGCGGTCTTGCTCGACGTGCGAGAAAAAAACGAATGGGAGCAAGGGCATCTCACCCAAGCAAGGCTGGTTCCGTTGAGCGAACTTGCCGCCGGCAAGAAGTCGTTCAAGCTCCCCAAGGATAAAATTCTCTACCTCCATTGCCGCTCTGGGGGCCGTGCGTTGCCCGCCGCCGACATTCTGCAAGATCTGGGTTACGACGCCCGACCGCTGCGATTCGGCTTCAAGGCGCTGGTCGAAAAAGGATTCCAACCCGCGAAAAAGAAATAGACTGGTGAGCGTTCCTTAGTTCCTGTCCAAATACTATTCCGTGTTTTTAAGATGCGGGATAAGGCCGAAAGGGCGGGCGTCTTTGATTTTATATCCTGGAAGGATAAAAGCCATTAGCCGGTGGTCGAGCGCAGCGAACACCACCGGAGGATCGAAACGCTGAAACACCTCATCCCGGCGGGATGCCAGTCGCCGTTGGAATGTACGCTTTAGCGTGTTTTCGTCTCGGACGCACGCTAAAGCGTACACTCCAACGGTGGGCGGCAATGGGCGGCGCGAATGACAGCGTTGTAACGACAGCGTTGTAACGACAGCGTTGTAACGACAGCGTTGTAACGACAGCGTTGTAACGACAGCGTTGTTTTGAGCATTGTTGTATCGAGGCGTTTCTCGCGCCCGCTGCATCTGGCATCCCGCTGGGATGCCGCGTTTGTTGCGTTGGCCTTCCGGTGGTGTTCGCTGCGCTCGACCACCGGCTAATGGCTGGCAAGCCTCCGGCTTGGCGGAAATTTCATAATACCATTGCACGGAATATATCTTGGACTGTTCCTTAACCGACTACTTTATTTTCGCCATCAAGAACAGCCACGGCGCGACGCAAATCAGCGCGGCGCCGAAGGTCAGTTTGCGCGGAGGCGCCACGACGCGTACCCGCATCACGACGGCGCCCAGCGCCAAACCGACAATTCCCGTCACCAACGCGCTGAACAGCGACAGCAGCGGAAAGAAATGCCACAACGACTGTAGCCCCGCGTCAACCGGAGCGGCAAGCCACACCACGGCGCCGAGAACTCCCGCGCAGAGCGTCGCCAAGGTCGACAAAAGCCAGGCCACCGTGGTCACTTCCGCAGCCTGAGTTTCCTTACCAAGCGTTCCCTTGGCGGGGATTTGCTTTGATCGGGAAGGCTTTGACTTTTTTTGGGCGTGCTTCTTTTTTTTTCGTTTGGCCACGTCGCAAATCGTTTTCGATGCCGGCGGTGTCGGGAATACGTCACACGGTTGGAAACGCCGCCATTCTTCGTTTAACGAGCGATTGCCAACCGTGTGAAGTATATATTACCGCGAAGCGGTCGCCTTCCACAGCCCCGAACGCGGCGCATTCGCGCACCGTTGGGCGGCAAAGTTCAGAAGCCCGGCTTTTTCAAAAAGCCGGGCTTCTTTGGGCGCCCATTCGGGATGCACCCATTCGGGATGTAATTGTTCCACGCTTTCCTACCCAAACGCTTCCATTACCGGTTCGCCGCCGTCGACGACGCGAATCGGCCGGCCGATTCCGCTCATGTGTTCGATGTCGGCGTCGATTTTCAGGCTATGGCAGATCGTGCGTAAGAAATCGGAGACGCCAACCGGCCGATCTTCGATGCTTTCGCCGCTGGCGTCCGTCTTGCCGATCACCTGCCCGCCTTGCACGCCGCCTCCCGCCAGCACGGCGTTATACGCACGGGGGTAATGATCTCGCCCGCCGCGCCCATTGACGCGCGGCGTGCGGCCGAATTCGCCGGTCCAGACGACCAAGGTTTTGTCGAGCATGCCGCGTGTTTCCAAATCTCGAATGAGGGCGGCGAACGGTTGATCGATTTGCCCACAAAGATCGCTGGTGCGGGAGAAGTTATCAAAGTGGGTGTCCCAATTGCCGACCGATATTTCGATCGCCGGCACGCCCGCCTCCACCAGTCTGCGCGCCAGCAGGCAATCGGCCCCGAATTGGGAGTCGCCGTACTGCTTGCGAATGTGCTCTGGCTCCTGGCTCAAATCGAAAGCCGACATCTTGGGGCTCATCACCATTTGCGAAGACTTCCGATACAGTTTCCGATGTTTGGCGACTTCCTGCTTCCCTCCGTGTTCGGCGTAATGCGTCTCCAGAGAATCGAGCAGCGCGAGTCGCCGCCGGTAGCGTTTCGTGCTGGTGGCCGGTTCGGCGTTATCGGGAATGCCGCCGGCGCGGTCGACCACATAAGGATTGTAGTCGACGCCCAGAAACCCGCCCTTGGCGTTGATGCGAGAACGCCCAATGCGGACAAAACTTGGCAGTTCACTGGCGGAATCGCCCAACTGTTGCGCGATGTGCGCGCCGATTTCAGGATACTTCACGCTCGCCGTCGGCACATAACCGGTGTGCATCAGGAATGTCGCCCGTGGATGGCTCCCTTCTTTGCTCGACATCGAACGAATCACACAGAGGCGGTCCATCACCCTAGCCACTTGGGGCAGGTTTTCGGAAATCTGAATACCCGAAGCGGCCGTACTGATGGCTTTCGTTTCGCCGCCATTCTCGTGCCCCGGCTTAGGGGAGAAGGTTTCAAATTGGCTGGGCGCGCCTTGCATCCAAAGGATGATGCAGGCCATTCCCTTTTTTCGCAACTCTTCGGCCTTGAGCGCCATGAGGTCGGGCCAATTCACAATTCCGCCGGCCAAACCGCCGGCGCCGATTGTTTGGAGAAAACGGCGGCGGGCCAGATTCGCGGGGTGGGAATTTTTCCGGCCGGTATTTTGATGCTGATGCGACATATCGTTTTGCTTCCGTAAATAATAATTTTTTTCAAATTACCGCCGGTACTTGAACTCCGCCGTGTTGATCAGCGACCAAAACATGTCTTGAAAGGCTTCGAGGCGGCTGGGCGATTCGGCTCGATAGGCCAAACAGGTTTCGATTTCCCGCTTACTTGGCCGGCGGGCCAACACGCGCAGGTAGAGGTTGGTAATCGCTTCTCGGTCGTCGTCGGTGTTGTGCATCAGTTGGCTTACGGTTCCCTCTCGCGAGGCGATCGCTCGATTGATTTGCGAGGAGTTCATCAGCGTGAGCGCCTGCGGGATCGAGCCGCCGACTTCGTCGCGCCGCTGGCTGGGGTCGAATCCGAATACGTTTTTGAAAAGAACGCGAGGACCGCGCTGCCGGCGGAACCCGGCGCCGGGGCGCCCAGCCGCGGTGGCGGGGTCGGGAAGGCCTAACGCATGAAACAACGACGTATACAGTTGGCCATCGCGCAGGGGTTGCGAGCAGTTGGCCGCGAACGGCGTTTCAATTGGAGTGCGGCGCGGCCCAGAAGCCCGACCGTAAACTTCGGTGGCCATGATGGTTCGATAAAGATTCTTGACGTTGTAGTTGGAGGCGACGAAGCTGTCGGCGAGAATCGCGAGCGTGGCGGCCGACGAACATTCGCGGTCGGGTCCGATATCGTCGACTGGTTCATAAAAACCCTCGCCGACCAACTCCGACCAAACACGATTCACGAAGGCGTTGGCGAACCAGGGGTTTTTGTCGGACGTCATCCACCGTGCCAGCTTGCCGCGACGAAAGGCGTCGTCGGTTCCGATCTTCACTTTTTCGCCGGTGACAAAGAAAACCGGTTGCATCAACTCGCCCGGCGCCGAAGGCGCGTTGAGGTCGGGCATGTTGTGTTCCAACGTTCCGGCGAAGCGGTTGTTGGCGTTGGGGCGGCGAAAAGCGGGGAAATTGTTGGCCACCACCAAAAAAGTGCGTTGCGGCCCCATTCTCGAAGGCCGCACCGCCACGCGGGGGAAAAATGCGGCAAGGTGATGGAACTGCTCGCGCTTCCAGCGGTCGGTGGGATGGTCGTGGCATTGCGCGCATTGAATTTGGATGCCGTTAAAAATACGGGTCAGTTCCGAAACGGTCTCTTCCGGCCTGCCCGCCTGCGCCATGATGACCGCCGTGGCGCCGTCTTCTCGAACATCACCCTCCGCCGTAACGAATGAGGCGGCAATGTCGCGCCAGGAATCATTGTCGTTAAAACGGGTTGCCAAATATTCCGTCGCAGCGCGTGCGCCGATCAGAGCCCGCTCTTCGGAGCGGCGGTAGAAGATGACGTCGGTCCAGTATTGCGCCCAGTTATTTCCGAACCGCTCGTCCGCCAGCAATGTGTCGACCAAGCGGCGCCGTTTGTTGGCGGCGGTATCGTGAACGAACGCCAAAATGGCCTTGGGCGCGGGCGGCTGTCCCACCAAATCAAGCCACACGCGGCGCAAATAGGTGGCGTCGTCGGCCGGTGGCGCGACTTTTACGGAGGCGTCCTGGAATTCGGTGCGTAACTGGGAGTCGACCCGTCGAGTCGTTTTTTGGGGTGCGTTGTTTTCCGCCGCGCTCAAAACGGAGTCGCCCGCCGCCAAGGCCAGTGACGCCACGGCGCCGCCCACGATCCCTCCAAATAGCCACTTTCCACGCATGAGACACCTCATCCTGATTGAATTTGCTCTTTCGATTTGACAGGCCGCGCCGTTGGAGGTCACGCTTCAGCGTGTTTTCCCCAATCAGGACACACGCTGACGCGTACACTCCAGCGGTCCCGAGAAAAGACAGTCCACCGCCGGGCACACTCAGTAAACCCCGCAGGGCCGGGGGAGTTTCGCGGGCAGTTCCAGGAAGGCCGGCGCTGGGAGAATGAAGGCGGGTGGCGGGAAAGAATTTCCCCTTGCCAAGCAAGAGTAAGCGGTTCTTCAGAACCCATTAGGTGGCCGCGAAGCCCTGGCCGCGCATTTTTTTCCGGGCGCGGCTCAAGGTGGGACCGACGCTGTTTTCGGGAATGCCGACCCGCGAACTGATTTCCTGGTAACTCTTGCCTTCGAGATGAAAAAGCCGCACAACCTCCGCTTCCGGGCCGTTTAATCCGCTCAGCAACTTGGCCACCTCTTCGCGATTGGTGAGGCGGTCTTCGGGAGATGTTCCGTTATCGGGAATGCGGCGGGTGGAATCGCCTAGATTGGCGGGTGATTTTCTATGAGCCATCTGGCGTGCGACAATCCGGCGAGCGACCACGGTCAGATACGTGGCCAAGCTGGAATTTCCGCGAAAACGCCGCAACAGCGCGAAGTCATCCCGAAAAAACCCCACAAAAACTTCCGAAACCAAGTCTTCGGTGTCTTCCGCAGAAAGATGGAACGCGCGCGCCTGAGCCGTGTGCCGCACCACATGAACGACCAAGCCGAGGTAGCGGTCGACAAAATCATCCCACGAACGGGGCGCGCGGTCGAGGCAAAGGTGGAGAAGATCGCGATCTACTTTAGAGAGGGTCACGTTAATCACCTTTCAGACGGCTACGCCACACCGCCAAGAAACCGCACTCCCAATGAAATTTCGCCAACTTACCAATGTTACGAACGACCTCGACCGGAGGCAAGCCTGATCTTTGAAGCAAAAAACGTCGATAAATCCGTGTCGGATGGCGTCTTGACACATCCGCCACACAATATTACATTGCCAAAAAACGAGGGCATAATGACGTTCAAGTCGTGTTCTCGAAACAACTTGCCACTCTTATTGCGTGCGACTGCCCTCATGGAGCCACGCTCATGGGGGGCAGGTGGTTCTTGTTTATTATTTCGCCCATTTGGGGTGGCTTGGGTGAGCCCGATTTTTTCGTGATTACCAGGCCATTTTGGCGACATCAGAAAAACCAGGGGAATTCAAATGACTCACGTCGTTGCACAGCCGTGTTTTGGATGCAAGTACACCGATTGCGTTGTCGTGTGCCCGGTCGAGTGTTTTTACGAAGGCGATAAGATGCTTTACATCCATCCGGATGAATGCATCGACTGCGAAGCCTGCGTACCGGAATGCCCGGTGGAAGCCATTTTCCACGAAGATAGCGTTCCCGACGAATGGAAAGACTTCACCGCGCTCAACGCCGACTTGGCGCCTAAGTGCGAAGTGATCACCGAGAAAAAAGACGCTCTCTGCGACGAGTGAAAAAAGTCGGCGCCACTAACGCTCTTGTTGGCGCCCTTGTTGGCGTCTGGAAGCTGGGCTTTTTCAAAAAAGCCCAGCCTCTCCATGAACTGGACACCTCCCAAACGCACGGAATACTTTGGGCGACCGGCCTGGAGCCGAAGCGATACAAACGACGGCGGCGTCGCTCAGCCTCCGGCTTGCCGTTAAACGAGCCAATGCTAGCCGTGCGCAGTATGGAAGGAACGGCCCTGAATTCACAAACCGAATTAAAAGCTCGGCATTTTGAAAATGCCGGGCTTTTTTGCGCTGCAACTGGGTGCTTACTTCGGGACGGCGTTCTCCGTATAACAATTCGCCAGCAAATTTTACCTCGCTCGCTACAGGAGAGCCTTCCCCCTTGAAAGAGGGGGACGCATTTGGTAGATTCTCACTCTTTGCTGGTCCTGCCGGCGTCGTGGCATTATCAGCCCGTTGAAAACATATCTTGGCTTTGGGTGATGAAGCACTATCCACGGGCTGTTGGGCGAGCGGCAGATGAAAATTTACCTAATACAAGCACGAAGCGCAAGCGAGTGAATCAGCAAACGGTCATTCCCGCATAGGCGGGAACCTAATAAACTCTCGGACTCCCGCTACGTGCGGGTAAGGTGCTTTCCGCCGCTCGCCTTAAATCCCTAAATTCGGTTTTTTTTTACGAAGCCATGCTTGGGGCGTTCCTCGCAAAAAACATCGGCGTGGCGGCGTGATCAACGCCCTGCTGGGTGTGACGTAACCTTTCGTTGGCGTAGAATTTGCGACAATCGATGGAATTGTTGTGCAATCTCGTGAAGAAACCCACCGCCGATGGCATCCAAAGAACCAACTGCGCGAAATCACTCTACCGAGTCGGCGGTGGTCGATGCGGCAGTGTTGGCGGGTTGTCGGTCTTGCGAGCGGGGCGCCCAACAGCGTCTTTACGAGTTGTCGCACCGTCAGGTGTATCGGCTCATGGTTCGCATGGTTGGATTGCAAGACGCAACCGATGTGACACAGCAGGTGTTCCTGCAGGTGTTTCGTAAAATCGACCAGTTCGCGGGCCATTCGAAGTTCGAGACATGGCTGTATCGGCTGGCCTCGAACGAAGCGCTCCAGCATCTGCGCAAAGGGCGGCGTTGGAAGTTCCAACCGCTCACCCAAGAGCCGGTGAGTCGCCACGCGAGCGAAGAAGATCGTAATGAAAACAAGGAACTCATTGAGCGAGCGCTCTCGAAAATTGATCCGGAGTTGCGTGCGATTTTCGTGCTCCGCGAGATCGAGGGGCTTACGTACCGGGAAATTGCCGAAGCAATTGAAATCCCCGAGGGAACAGTAGGGTCGCGGCTGAATCGAGCACGACGCGAACTGCAGCAGCACCTAGCCGACTTGGGTTGGGAGCCATGAATATGAATTGTTTGGAAGTCCAGGAATCACTTGCTGCCTACTTCGACGGTGAAATCGCCGCCGACGTGCGTTCGATCATGGAAACGCATCTGGGCCGGTGCGCCGAATGCACGCGAGATCTGGCCGGATTCAAGCAGATCTCGGTGATGACGCGCGCTCTGCAAACGCCGTCGCCGCCAGATTCTCTGTGGGCTCAAATAGAACAACAACTCGATCAGCAGCCGCTGGCTGTTTCGGCTGAGCAGCCCAGAACGTGGGCTTCCTTGGCGCCTAGGTTATTCGCGTTGGCGGCCACGGTTGTGGTCGCCCTGGGGCTAGGCTCCTTTATCTACGATTCATGGATTGCGCAAGGCGAGCACCCTCGGTTTGCTGTTGAGTTCGGGCAATACGTCGATGGATTTCGTCGAGATCCTATCGCCGCCCAACAAATTTTCCTGGCGAAATACGAGAGCCAGCTTGTTGACCCGCAGCAGGCGATCCAGCATGTGGGTTACCACCCTGCTGTTGCCAGAGGTCTGCCGGAAGGCTACACGCTCGTTTCGACGCATGTCGTGAAAATGCCCTGTTGCACCTGTGTGCAAGCCCTTTGCAAACGCAGCGACGGCAGCACGTTGGCTATTTTCGAGCACGACGAGAATCAAACCACCGAATGGTTTGGCGACAGCCCCGAAACGATGGCCGCCTGCCACGATAAACAATGTTGTTTTGTCCAATTGGATGGGCAGCTTGCAGCGAGTTGGCGGCAAGGCACGCGCCATATCACGATGCTTGGCGTGGAAGATGCCGCGGAAGTCAGTCAGATGGTCGCCTGGATGGATGAAAACAAGGCGCCCTTGCCTGATTAAAGGCGTTCAAAAAGCAAGGGCGTTCAAAAAATAAAGGCGAGGGGCAGGCCTTTACGCTTGCGGCAGATGAGAATTTACCAACCACATTTTTCTCGGTCGCCAAAAAGCCCGGCATTTTGAAAATGCCGGGCTTTTAACTCGGCGCCTTTTCGTTTAACGGCGAGCCGAAGGCGGCTGCGTTTTGAAGCTGTGCGTACGAGCAAGACAGAAAACGCAGCCGCCTTCGGCTTGCCGTTAAACGAGCCATTGGTAGCCGTGAGAAGTATATATTCTATTCTAAAAGCAATACTTAAGTTTTCGTCGAGCGGCGGGCGCACTTCTTTTTTTCTCATCGCCAGACTACGACAATCGCCTGTGTGAAAATCGTCGAGTTGACGAAATCGCGTGAAGAAAAAGCCTTCCACCGCATCTAACCGAACGACTCGCGAAAGGACCGTATGAACCAATCCTCCCCCCAGGCCAAAGACGTCTCCCCCCAGGCCAGCGGCGTCTCTCCGCCCAGTTGGCGAGCACGGCTTTCCGCCCAACTCAGCAATAAATTCATGCCGGCGAAATACGCCCTCATTTTCGCCTTGGGCGTGTTCTTGGCTTGGTTTATGTGGGGTGGCAACGCCTCCTCGACTGTAGGAAATGAAGCCCCGCCGGTAGCGGCGGCAGGCGGACCAACGCTCTGGACCTGCTCCATGCACCCCCAGATTCGCTCCTCGAAACCGGGCAAGTGCCCTATCTGTGCGATGGACCTGATCCCCGTTTCCAAAACCTCCGGCGGTATGCGCACGCTTTCGGTCAGCCCGGAAGCGAGGGCTTTGATGAGTATCGAAAACTCGCCCGTGGAGCGGCGCTATGTGAAACACTCGATTCCGATGGTTGGCAAAGTCGATTACGACGAAACCAAACTGGGGTACATCACTGCTTGGGTCGCTGGTCGTTTGGATGAGCTGCATGTTGACTTCACCGGTGTTAAAGTCCAGAAGGGCTACCATATGGTCAGCATTTACAGTGAGGAATTGTATGCGTCGCAAGAAGAATTGATTCAGGCGCTGAAGTACGCCAAGCAGCGCGGCGAGAGCAAAAACCGCTTCGGGCTAGGTGATATTAACCTGGTTGCATCGGCTCGCGAAAAGCTGCGGCTATTGGGTTTAACCGAAGAGCAAATCGCGGATATTGAAGCGCAGAACAAGCCCTCAGACCACATAACGCTCAACTCGCCGGTGGCGGGCGTCGTGATCGAAAAACTGCGGCAGGAGGGTGAACGCGTCAAGCTGGGCGATCGGATCTACACCATCGCCGACTTAAACCAAGTCTGGGTGAATCTTGACGCCTACGAATCTGATCTGCCTTGGATCCGCTACGGGCAAGATGTCATTATCACGACCGAAGCCTTTCCCGGCGAAGAACTCCACGGACGAATCGCCTTCATTCAACCGGTTCTCAACGACAAAACACGCACGGTGAAGGTCCGGGTGAATGTTCCCAATCTTGAGGGACGGTTGAAGCCGGAAATGTTCGTGCATGCAACGGTTCACCCCACGGTCGCCGCCGGCGGCCGCGTGCTCGATGAAAATCTGGCCGGGAAGTGGATCAGCCCCATGCATCCTGAGATCGTGAAGGATGAGCCGGGCAATTGCGACGTATGCGGCATGCCGCTGGTGCGCGCCGAATCGCTGGGTTATGTATCGCCCGATACCGACTCGCTGCGGCCTCCGTTGGTGATTCCCTACCTAGCCGCTCTCGTGACCGGCACGCGCGCCGTGGTGTATGTTGAGTTGCCCGATATGCCGACATCCGCCGATGCGGCGTTTCAAACATTGTCGGCGGTCGTTCAGGAAGGCAAGCTCAAAAAGACGCAGGAGGCGTTCGCCACCTACGCCCGCATGTTGGACACGCCCTACGATCAACCGGGCACCGACTACGCCAAACAGCTTTGGAATAAATACGCTGATCGGCTCAGCCAGCATGCACTGGCTGGCCAGCGCGCACGCTCGGCAAAGCAGGCGGAACAGCATTTTGCCCGCGTCGAAACTGTAATGAACGAAGCGCGTGAGCAGTTCGCGCCCGTGGGGCAACCGACCTTCGAAGGACGTGAAATCGTTTTGGGTGCGCGCGCAGGAGATTACTACCTTGTTCGCAATGGCCTCCAAGCCGGTGAGTTAGTGGTCACGCAAGGCAACTTCAAACTCGATTCCGAAATTCAAATTCAAGCCAAACCCAGCATGATGACGCCCGACGGCGGCGGCGGCGGCGGTTCCGGAACCCAAGTCATCTTGCCGGCCGATTTTTATGCTCAAATCCGAGATCTGGAAGCTGCCTATGAGGGCGTCGTGCAAGCCACCGATAACAGCAGCCTCAGTGAAGCCAATGCAGCATTCGCGCAGTACCGCCAAACGCTCGGCGCCGTGGATGTTTCCTTGCTGGAGGGGCGGCCGCGCATCCATTGGAAGGAGTTTCGCATGCTGCTCGACAACGACGCAGTTGAGGGAAGCTCCGCCCCGCTGCTGGCCGACGCCGACCGGGTGTTCCTGCTTTTGAAGAGCCATATGCGCCGCATGCGCGAGCAAATGGGAGTTGCTGAGGAGCCGGAGCAACAGATCGATCGGATCGCCGTCGGCCCGGAGTTTCAGGCGGAACTCGCCAAACTCTGGCGGGCGTATTTGCCGATCCAACAAGCGTTGGCGTCTGACGATTTCGGCCAGGCGCGGCAGTCGCTGGTGACATTTGAACCGTTGCCCGCAACCGTTGATGCGGAGTCGCTCGATGGCCGCGCACAGAAAATTTGGAAGAAGGAAAACACCAACCTGACGAAGCTGATTGCCAGCATGCAGGCCAGCGGGGATCTCAGGAAAATGCGCACGGCGTTCAAACCTTTTGCCGAGGAAATGAGTGTCTTGGCCAAGACCTTCGGTTTTGGCAAGGAGATGTCCGTGTTTGAACTGCATTGCCCAATGGCGGCTCAGGGAAAAGGAGCCACGTGGCTCCAAGACGACGATGAAACGCGAAATCCTTACTTCGGTACGACCATGCTCCAATGCTCCGACCGCGTGGAACGCGTGGTCCATGAAGATCTTGAACAAACACCCGGCCACGGCGCGGGTGAAAAGAATCCTCATGAGGGGCATTCCCATAACTAATGCAAAACGTGAAGCGACTACGTTGCGCCCGGAAGTCCATTCGGGGTCCTCTTGTTACACACCTTTTAGCCGCGTTGGCGGGTTCTCTCATTGATTCGACTGATCTGTTCGAATGCTTTGCCCGCTGCGCCCCGAAAAATAGATTGACGATTCATGATCGAAAAGGTCATTCGCTTTTGTCTTGAAAACAAGTTTATTGTCGCGCTTTTCGTGATCGTGGTCATGGCGGTGGGCTTGGTCGTGGCGCCCTTCGACTGGGATCTGGGCGGGTTGCCGCGCGCCCCCGTGCCGACCGACGCCATTCCCGATATCGGCGAAAACCAGCAGATCGTGTTCACGGAATGGATGGGGCGGTCGCCCGAAGATGTCGAAGACCAGATCTCTTACCCGCTAACGGTTTCACTGTTGGGCGTGCCGGGCGTCAAAACGATTCGCAGTTATTCCTTCTTCGGCTTCTCGACCATTTACATCATTTTCGACGATGACATCGAGTTTTACTGGTCCAGAACCCGCGTGCTGGAAAAGCTCAACAGCCTCCCCGCCGGCACGCTGCCCGAAAAGACAACGCCCGTTCTAGGGCCGGATTCCACGCCACTGGGCCAGATCTATTGGTACACGCTCGAAGGCCGCGACCCCGACGGAAACCCGGTCGGCGGCTGGGATCTCGATGAATTACGCACCATCCAGGATTGGTACATTCGCTACTACCTGCTGGCGGCGCAAGGCATTAGCGAAGTCGCCTCGATCGGCGGCTTCGTGCAGGAATATCAAATTGACGTCGACCCCGACGCCATGCGAACGGCGCGCGTGAGCCTGAACGATATTTTCATGGCGGTGAAAAATTCCAATGTCGATGTTGGCGCGCGTAGTATCGAAATCAACAAGGCGGAATATTTCATTCGTGGACTGGGTTTTATCGAAAGTGTGGAAGACATCGAGTACAGCGTTGTCGCCACCAATGATAACGTGCCCATCTATATTAAAGACGTGGCCAAGGTCACTCTGGGGCCGGGCTTGCGCCGGGGCGCCCTCGATAAAGGCGGCGCCGAAGCGGTGGGCGGCGTGGCGGTGGTCCGCTACGGGTTCAATCCTCTGGAGGCGATCAAGAACATCAAGAGTAAAATTGATGAGTTCGACGATGGCCTGCCCACCAAGGCGGTGGTCGATTATCGCAAAGCGACCCGCGATCAGGTGATCGCCTATGCCGAATCGAATGCGTTCGAGGCGTTTTCCGGCGTCGGTTTGGACCACGAAGCGTGGGTCAAACATCTGCGCGCCGCGCCGCGCAAGGAATGGCCGGCGTGGGTCACGACCAGCCAAGTGACCATCGTGCCGTTCTACGATCGCACCGGCCTCATCTACGAGACCCTCGGCACGTTGCAAACCGCGCTGGGCGAGGAAATTTTGGTCACGATCATCGTGATTTTGGTCATGGTGATGCATCTGCGAAGTTCGATCCTGATCGGCGCCCTGCTGCCGATAGCCGTCCTGATGTGCTTTATCGCGATGTCTTTCAGCGCTTGGCTGGCCAACTCGTTAGGCGCCACCGGAACGGCCCAGTTTTTCAGCGCCAATATCGTTTCGCTCTCTGGTATTGCTATTGCCATCGGAACGATGGTTGATATGGGCATTATTCTTTGCGAGAATATCCTCCGGCATTTGGAAGAGGCCGATCCCGACGAAGACCGGCTGGAAGTCGTGCTGCGCGCCTCGACCGAAGTCGGCAGCGCGGTGCTGACCGCCGTATCCACCACGATCGTCAGTTTTCTGCCCGTGTTCACCATGGCCGGCGCCGAGGGCAAACTCTTCAAGCCGCTGGCCTTTACGAAGTCGTTTGCCCTGGCGGCTTCGGTCATCGTGGCGCTCACGATCATCCCGCCGGTGGCGCACGTGTTGTTTACCACGCGCGTCGATTCTCGCGTCTTGAAACGCCTGCTGTATCTGGGCCTGATTCTCTCAGGACTGGTGATCGCGTATATGGTTGTTTGGTGGGCTGGAGTGATTCTGGCGGCTTTGGGCGTCTACAAACTGGCTGAGGAATCGCTGCCGGCCGCGCTCAGCGCCTTCCAATCCCGCATACACCGGGGCGGAGTGTTTCTGGCCAACGGCGCCGCTATTTTGATGGTCGGCTTGCTCCTCACCGAAGATTGGATGCCGCTGGGACCGGCAAAGGGCTTGGCGGGAAATTTTGGCTTCGTCGTGTTGTTGATCGGCGGACTGCTGGCCTTTTTTCAGGTCTTCCAACGGTTTATCTATCGGCCGCTGCTCTGGTGGTGCCTGGAGCACAAGGTGATCTTCCTCTCGGCGCCGGCCGTGATTCTCGCCATGGGCCTTGGGGCTTGGTTGGGGCCGGCAATCATTTTCGGCGAAATCTCCGACGAGTACGTCGCGCAATCGCTGAAGCCCGAGCAACTGAACGAGCTTTCCTGGATGGAACGGCAGAAGTACGAGTTGGCCGGTATTGAATCCAGGCAGTGGGAGGGCGATATCACCAACCGATCGTTCGGCACGCGCCTGTATTGGACGCTCGCCAAAAGCTGGGAAGGCTTCGGTAAGGAGTTCATGCCGCCGCTGGACGAAGGCTCCTACCTGTACATGCCCACCACCATGCCGCATGCCTCCATTGGCGAGGCGACCGATGTGTTGTCGTTGCAGGGGCGTAATATTAACGCCATTCCCGAAGTAGAATTGGCGGTGGGAAAAATCGGCCGGGTGCGCAGCCCGCTCGATCCCGCACCAATTTCCATGGTTGAAACCGTCATCAACTACTATTCCGAGTACATCACCGATAAAGATGGATTCCGCCTCGATTTCCGCTACCACCCCGACGAAGTCGATTGGGTCCAAGATAAAGACGGCAATCTGTTATCCGCCGCCGATGGCGAACCGTATCAGGTGCAAGGAAAGTTCGCTCGTGATAAAAAAGGCCGACTCATCGAAGACCCGCACGGCATGCCTTTCCGGCAGTGGCGCCCCGCGCTCGACTCGAAATTAAACCCCGGCCGCGAAGCCTGGAAAGGCATTCGAAAACCGGACGATATCTGGGATGAAATCGTCAACGCCGCACAAGTTCCAGGAACAACCTCCGCTCCCCGATTGCAACCCATTGCGGCCCGCATCGTGATGCTCCAAAGCGGTATGCGGGCGCCCATGGGCGTGAAGGTTCGAGGGCCAGATCTTGACACCATCGAGCGTGTGGCCCTGGAAATCGAAACCGTGCTCAAGCAGGTATCGAGCGTGGAGGCGTCGGCCGTGATTGCTGATCGGGTGGTCGGCAAACCGTATCTGGAAATCGATTTCAAACGCCGCCAAATCGCTCGTTACGGCCTTACCATTCGAGATGTGCAAGATGTCGTGGAGGTGGCCATCGGCGGCCGCACCATTACCACAACGGTCGAGGGCCGTGAACGGTTCCCGGTGCGCGTGCGTTACCTGCGGGAATTGCGCAACGAAATTGAATCCATGAATAAAATTCTCGTGCCCGCCAGCGATGGCTCACAAATACCACTATCTCAGGTAGCAAGTATAGAATATGTTCGCGGTCCTCAGGTTATCAAGAGCGAAGACACCTTCCTCACGGCGTACGTGCTGTTCGACATGAAGCAGGGCGAGGCGGAAGTGAACGTCGTGGAAGACTGCCAGCGTGAATTGCAGAAGCGAATCGACAACGGCCAGTTCGTACTCCCAGATGGCGTGAGCTACAAGTTCGCGGGCAACTACGAGAATCAGATTCGCGCGCAGAAAAAGCTGATGATCGTTCTGCCTTTGGCTTTGTTCATCATCTTTATTATTCTCTACTTCCAGTTCAACTCCGTGATCACGACGACGCTCGTTTTTAGTGGAATCGCGATCGCCTGGGCCGGCGGTTTCATCATGCTTTGGCTGTACGGGCAGCCCTGGTTCCTCGACTTCGACATTTTCGGCACGAACATGCAAGGGTTGTTCCAGATCCACCCGATTAACTTGAGCGTCGCGATTTGGGTTGGATTCCTGGCCTTGTTTGGCATCGCCTCCGACGACGGCGTGGTCATCACCACGTACCTCGATCAAAGCTTCCGCCGCGACCGGATCAGCACCGCCCAAGAAGCTCGCCAGGCAACCGTGATCGCCGGGCAACGCCGTGTTCGCCCTTGCCTGATGACCACCGCCACCACGATTCTGGCGCTGATTCCGGTGCTCACGTCCACCGGGCGCGGCTCCGATATCATGCTCCCGATGGCCATTCCCAGCTTCGGCGGCATGATGATTGAGGTCATGACGATGCTCGTCGTGCCGGTGCTCTACTGTTCGGTAATGGAATGGAAGCTCTTGCTCCGCATTCCCGACGAACGTTTCGCGGAAAACGCTTAACGTTGGAGTTCAGCCTTCAGGCTGCTGTTCGCCCGTTTTTTCTTTACGATAAAACACGCGCAGGATCGTGCGGGAAAATAGAGTCGCCTTTCGCGCCGCGAAAGGCGACTCTCAGACAATTATTTCTCGAACGGTCCTAACGGCGCGAAAACATGCTGAAGCATGAACTCCAACGGCGCGAAAACATGCTGAAGCATGAACTCCAACGGCGCGGAACATGCTGAAGCATGTGTTGCAACTTCAGCGCGCTCACTTCGCTTCGGCCATGGTTTCCAATTGCACCAACGAACGATTTTGCTCTTTTTCCAGGAAGGTGCGGCCGTATTTGATGTTGAGATGGTCCCAGGGAAGTTTGGCCGTGAGCGGATACGGTTCGTGGATCGCTTGCTGAACGTCGACGCCGCAATCGGCGACGGCGTCCCACCAACGCTGTGCGTTCATGTTCTCGCGCCAGCTATCCATGCGGGCGCCGCGTTTCCAGGCTAGTTCAATGACATCGGCAATGCGGCGGTCGCCCCGGCTGAGCAGGCCTTCCAGCAGGCTGGTTTCGACGTCGTGGCATTTTATGTTGACGCTGCGCACGCGCTTCTTCTTGTAAAGATAGTCATGCGCCCAGTGGAAATACTCGCGGGTTTGCATGCCGTTCCATTGATACGGCGTGTGCGACTTGGGCACGAAGTTCGATACGCTGGTCGTGACCCGGGCGAAACGTCCTCGAACTTCCTTGCCAATGCGGGAAATTTTTTCCGACATTTCGATGATGCCGTCCAGATCAACTTCGCGCTCGCCCGGCAAGCCGCACATAAAATAAAGCTTCACGCCTTCAAAATTATTCTGGAACGCCGCCCGGCAGCCTTCGTAAAGATCTTCATTCTTGATCTTCTTTCGGATCTGCTCGCGCATGTCGTCGCGGGCGACTTCCGGCGCCAGCGTCAAGCTACTGCGGCGTTTGTTGCCGATCAATTCCGCGACCGATCGCAACTGCTGATTCACCCGCAAACTGGGAATGGAAATATTCACGCCCAGCGGCGAGAAGATGTCTTTCAACCGCGTGACCAACTCTTCGAAATGCGGGTAGTCGCTGGAGGAGAGCGAAAGAATCGAGATTTCGTTAAAACCGGTGTTCCGATAACTCTCCAGAGCGCCGTTGATGATCGTATCGACTTCGCGAATTCGCAGCGGCCGTTTAATCACGGTGCTCTGGCAGAAGCGGCACTGCCAAGGGCAGCCGCGCATGATTTCGATCGCGATGCGGTCGTGTACGCATTCGATGAACGGCACCACCGGCGACGTCGGCAGCGGTGTTCCGTCAAGATCGGAAATCACCGAGGGTTCGATTGTTTCCGGAACATCGGTGCGGGTTCTTTGCAAGGAAACCAGCCGGCCATCGACATATTCCGGCGCGTAGAAACGGGGGGCGTAACAGAACGGCAGCGCCGCCGCCAATTGGGCGAGCGCTTCGTCGCGCTGTTGGCGTCCTGCTTCGCCGCCGACGAACTTGCCGTTCTCCCGATGTTGTTCGCGCAGTTCCAGCCAAAGGTCGCAAATCATGGGCAGCGACGGTTCGCCATCGCCGGTGACGAACACATCGATAAACGGCGCCAGCGGTTCGGGGTTTTGCGTGCAAGGTCCGCCCGCGATCACTAAAGGATCGGCCAGCGTGCGCTCCGCAGCGCGAAGCGGAATGCCGCCCAAATCGAGCATGGTGAGCACGTTGGGCGAACAGATTTCATACTGCAAGGAGAATCCTAGTACATCGAACTCCGAAAGCGGCGTGTAGTTTTCCAAGCTGTAAAGCGGCAGGTTTGCCTGACGAAGTTGATCTTCCATGTCGAGCCAGGGCGCGAACGCCCGCTCGCAGGCCCAATCTTCGCGGCGGTTCATCAGCGAGTAGAGCACCTGCAAGCCGTGGTGGCTCATGCCGATGGTGTAGGTGTCGGGGAAAGCCAAGCAAAGCTTGCCGCGCACGTCGCCATAATTTTTGCGGACGCTGTTCAGTTCGCCGCCCATGTACTGAGCCGGCGTTTGCACGCGAGGGAAAACATGGCTGGCGAGGTAGTCTTTGAGTTTTTGATTGTACATGATGCAAATTTGCAGCCGCCCGGCTGGCGGTACATGCCTGGGGGAACATGACCATGCTCTCATTGAGAGCGCCTGTATGCAGTATGTCAGGTCGGAGGTGGTTGCAACAGGGCATCGGCGGGGCCTCCGCCAGAGCAAACATTCTCGTATCTTGGACAGTGTTCTTACCGGCGATGCTGCGCAACGTGCGCGGCGGCGGACTTTTTGATACAATTCAGGCGGACACGCGAATCGGAATTTGGAACACCGAGAATTTGGAACACAGAGGATTTTCAGTATTCTTACGATGACGGATTTTCAAACAGTGGCGAAAGTCGGCGATATTCCCCCCGGCGAGGGCCGCGCGTTCTCCGTAAACGGACGAACGGTGGCGGTTTTTAATCTGGAAGGCGAATACAAGGCGATCGACGATTTTTGCCCGCACATGGGCGCTTCGCTGGCTGGCGGGTGCGTGGAAGATGGCGTGGTGGCCTGCCCTTGGCATGCTTGGCGGTTCGATCTTTCCGATGGAACCTGGCGCGACAACCCCAAAATCGGCATCGACGCGTTCGAAGTGCGGGTGGTGGGCGAGGAAATCCAGGTTCGGGCGCCGCTCAAGGCGGCAGAGCCGCCAACCGAATAGGGGGAGCGTTTACACTCTCCACGAAGGCCCATGCTGGAAATACCGCTCATTTTCGCTGCCGGTCTGTTCGAGAGTTGGCTGTTGCTGGGCTGGACCGCCGCCGCCGCGGCGCCGATTTTGATCCACCTTTGGAATCAAAAAAACTATCGCGAAGCGCCCTGGGCGGCGATGTCGTTTTTGCTTGCCGCGTTGGAAAAGCATTCCCGCCGCATGCATCTCGAACAGTGGCTGCTCTTGGCGCTGCGCACGCTCATTTTGTTACTGTTCGGTTTGGCGTTGGCGAACCCAGGTTGTGATCAAACCGGCCAAACGGCGCAAGCCTTGGCGCCGACCGAAGCGGTGCATACGGTCTTGGTGTTGGACGCCTCCTACTCCATGCGTTTTCGGGAAGGCGGGCAAACGCTGTTCGAGCAAGCACAAGAAAAAGCCCGCGAGTTGGTCGCGGCTTCGCCAAGAGGCGATAGTTTCACGCTCGTCTTGCTGGCCGACCCCGCGGAAATCGTGATCGGCCGGCCCTCGGTTTCGCGGGATGACGTGAGCAACGAAATTGCCGCGTTGTCGCCCACCGATGGCGGCGCCGGACTCACCGCCGCGCTGACGCTCGTCGAACAGATTTTGCAAAACGCCAAGCAGAGCCGTCCTGATACAACGCGCCAGCAGATCGTTCTTTATTCCGATCTACAAAGCACTACCTGGCACGTCGCCGCCGGACGCGACTTCCGCCGCCGGCTGGCGCAACTGTCCGACAAAGCCTCGCTATCGGTAGTGGAAGTTGGCGCGGCGCGAGGCGAAAATCTGGCAATTTCAGCTTTCGATGTCGACCAGAACATCATCGTCGCCGGGCGGTCGGTTGTATTTCGCGCCGCCTTGCAAAACCACGCGCCGCTGGAGCAAAAGGAGCTGCTCGTCGAACTGCTCGTCGACGGACGCCTGCAAGACCAGCAAACCGTCGACATTCCCGCCAACGGTCAAGCGACGGTCCTCTTTCCATACGAATTCGACGCCCCCGGCGAGAAGACGCTCGAAGTGAGAACCAAGCCCGACCGCCTCGAACGCGACAACCATCGCTGGCTGGCCCTTTCAGTGCGAGATTCCATTCGCGCACTCTGCGTGCGTTCTCAAGAAGGCGACGCCCGCAATGCGGCGTTCGCGCTGAACCCTGGAGGCGCCGGCGAAACGGGCGTGCGGGTCGACGTGCAGGAAGCTGACGCCCTGCGAAATTCGGTGCTCGAGAGGTACGATGTTGTTTTCCTTTGCAACGTGGGTTCGCTCGACCCCGCCGCAGCGAAAGCGTTGGAGCGTTTTGTCGTGCAAGGCGGCGGCCTGACGATATTCGCCGGAGACGCCGTACAGCCCACGGTTTATAATCGGGAAATCGGCCCCGATTCGCCGCATCCTCTCTTGCCGGCTCGGTTGGGCGGCGTGCTAGAGGGCGCCGTGCGTTTCGATCCCAGTGAATACGAACACGCAATCGTGTCGCCTTTTCGCGGACACCAACAGTCGGGGTTGCTCACAACACCTATTTGGAAAACGCTGCAACTCGATGACGTGGCCGCTGCGGCGAACGTGGCCTTGTACTTCGACAGCGGCGCACCCGCCATCGTGGAGCAGGCCGTCGGCCAAGGACGCGTGCTCGTGATCGCGACCAGTATTTCCTCCGGGGCCGATGCTTGGTCGGCGTTGGCCGCCTGGCCCAGTTTCCCGCCTCTCATGCAAGAGATATTGAACGTCGCGTTGCGCGGCCGGGCCGAAATTCGCAACACGCTGGTCGGCCTTCCCCTGACCGGTAAATTCCCGGAGTCGCTCGAAACGCCCACCGCCGCCATGCTGCTTCCCGACGAACAACGTCAAACGCTCAACCCCAAGGCGCGAAACGCCAACGCGTCGGACCCCGCTTCGCAAAACAATAATAGCAACGCCAACACTTGGACCTTCACCAAGACCTTCCAAAGCGGAGTCTATCGGTTGGAGTCGGGTTCGAAGAATCTGCCCGCGCATGTGTATGCGGTGAATGTTGACACGCGCGAAGGCGTCTTGGAGCGGGTCAGTCCTGAAGAGCTTCCTGCGCAATTTCGGTTTGACGCGGTGGCGCGCGTCCGGCGGGTGGCGGCTTCCTCCGGCGGCCACCGCGATGAATACTTCCGCCTATTCCTAGGGGCGGTGGCGGCGCTGCTTTTTGTGGAATCCGTCCTGGCTTGGTGGATGGGGCCCAGTAGATAAAAACGGCGCGCGGCATGAACGAACCAATGCAAAACACGTTCCTCAAGGCGGTGCTCCGCTGGCTTGCCGCGCCGCCTCCCTGCGCCGGACAAGGGAGCGATTTCTCGATCGAAAGCCAATGGGGCGCCAGCCCCGCGTTCGTTCTGGTGTTGCTCTTGGCGGCCTTGGCGCTGGTTGGCGTTATCTATCTGCGAGACAACCATTTACCCTCGTGGCGGGTGCGCGTCGGCTTGGCGTGCTTGCGATTTGCCGCTATTGGAACCGTTGTTTTCATGCTCTATGGCTGGTCGCTTCGCGTGCATTGCACCGACCTGCCCGACATTGTGCTCGTCGTCGACGACTCCGCCAGCATGTTGCACGTCGATCAATACTCACCCCAAACACACAAAAAGCTGCTGCGCAAACTTCAAGATTTGGGAATTTCATCCCCTCGCCGAATCGACGTCGTCAAGGCCTTGCTCTCGCCGCCGGCATTGCAAAAGCTGCAAGAAGGGCGACACGTGCGCGTGTTTCGCTTGGCCGCCAGCGCCCGCTTGCAAGACCGGCAAGACATTCAAGACGAGAACCTGCTCTCGACGCTGGGCCGCATACAAATCGACCAGGAAAATGCAACCTCCCAACAAAGCGCCCTCGGCGACGGACTACGCGATATTCTCGAATCGCAACGCGGCCGCTCGACCGCCGCCGTGGTGTTGCTGACCGACGGCATCACCAACAAAGGCCGACTCATTTCCGTCGCGGCGCAACTCGCGCGGCGCAAGGCGATACCGTTGTATATCGTGGGAATTGGGCAAGCGACGCCGCCCCAGGATGTCGCGCTGGCCGATTTGCTGGTCGACGACATCGTGTTCGTGAACGACTTGGTGCATTTCGATTTTCAACTCAAACAGCAGGGCTTTGGGCGGCGGAAGGTGGAAGTTCGCCTGCGCGAAAAAGGCCGTGATGAAATACTGGCCCGTGAAACCATCGTGCTCGAAGGCGAGCAGGCGAGCGAAGCGGTGCGGCTGACGCACCGCCCGCCCCAAGTAGGCGATTTTGAATACATCGTCGAGGCCGACGTTCTAAAAGGCGAAGCCAACGCCGCCAACAACCTGCTCGCGCGGCGCGTGAGCGTGCGCGATGAAACCATTCGCCTGCTCTTGATTCAATCGCAGCCAAGTTGGGAGTATCAATATTTGAAAATCCTGTTCGGCCGCGAACTCAAACGCGAAGGCGAATCGAAGGCCGTCGACCTGACGACCGTGCTGCAAGAGGCCGATCCTGAAATCGTTTCCGTCGACCAAACGGCGCAGCGCATGGCGCCGGTCCGACGTGAAGATCTTTTTCAGTACGATGTGATTATCT
Organism: Planctomycetaceae bacterium; assembly: GCA_003233175.1. Taxonomy (GTDB): domain Bacteria; phylum Planctomycetota; class Planctomycetia; order Pirellulales; family Pirellulaceae; genus SZUA-33. The sequence goes on from QIKY01000054.1 coordinate 56,871, forward strand.
TCGGCGACGTCAACCCTCGGCTGCTGGCCCGAACCACCATGGAAAACATTGCCGCGTTTGTCACGGAGCGCGGCGGCGGGTTGATTGTCGTGGCGGGGCCGAATTTCACGCCGCTGGCCTTTCGCGGCACGCCGCTGGAAGACGTGCTGCCGATCAAACTCGAAACGGCGTCGCCGCCGGCGCCCGACGAACCGCTGGTGGAGGAGTTCGTCGTCACGCCTACCGAATTGGGGCTCTCGCGGCCGCAAATGCAAATCGGCGAGAACCGCGCCGATACGCTACGCGTCTGGGCCGACTTGCCGGGCATCCGCTGGTTTGTCGCGACGCCCGACCTCAAACCCGGCGCACGCGTGCTGGCCGAACATCCGCAACGCACCGACGCCCGTGGGCATCGGTTGCCGTTAATCACTTCGCATTTCGCCGGCGCCGGCAAGGTGGTGTTTCATGCCTTCGATGAATCGTATCGTTGGCGGTTCCGGCGGGGCGACATTTACTTCGCTCGCTATTGGACGCAAACCATTCGGGCGTTGCGCCGCACGCGATTGTCGGGGAAGGAGCAGGCCGCGGAATTGAGCGTCGACCGCGAACAGTATCGGCAGGGCGAGGCTGTGTTGGTGCGGGTGAAATTCTTCGACGAACGAAAAACGCCGCAACAAGACGACGCCGTTTCGATCATCGCGGCTCGCCAGGGAGGCGTGGAAAAAAAGCTCACTTTGCGTCGCGTGAAAAACGACCCCAGCCGTTTTGAGGCTGTGTTGCCGAATCTCGCGAGGGGCGATTACCGCGTCTGGCTGGCGACGCCCACGTCCAACGGAGAGCCCATTTCTCGCCGCTTTTCGGTGACCGCGCCGTTGGGCGAAAGCGAGCGACTGGCGATGAATCAGACCGACCTGGAACTGGCCGCCCAAACCAGCAAGGGCCGTTACTACACCGCTCTAACCGCCGGCCGCATGTGGCGGGCGTTGCCCCCAGGCCGGCCGGTGCGAACCTCCACGCTGCCGCCCACGCCGCTATGGAATCTGTGGCCGTTGGCCGCCCTGTTCCTGCTGCTCGTGATCTCCGAATGGTTGCTTCGCAAGCGTATGGGAATGCTATAATGCGAGGCAGGCGAACGATCGGCGTGATGAACCCAATCCCCGTTGGCCAACGGCCAACATCACCATAGCCTGGGCAACGCCCCAGGAAAAACGAATCAAAACCCCGTTGGCCGTTGGCCAAGTCGTCAATACATCCATGCCGAACATGAGCCATTCATGAAACACTTGCTGCAACAAAAAGTGCGGGCGGTCGCTCGGCGGGCAACGAGAGTTGTGCTGGCCCATGCCGTGCTGCAAGTTGTGGCGGGCGTGATTGCCGCCGGCTTGATTTTGGGCGGGCTCGATTACCTGATCCGTTTCCAAGACCCCGGCGTGCGCTGGCTCAGTAGTCTGGGCTGGCTGGCCGTTCTCGGTTGGACATGGCGGCGTTATTTGCGGCCTGCGTTGCGGTACCGGCCAACCGATGTCGCGATCGCGCAGCACATCGAACAGATGTCGCCCACGGTTCGCTCCAACCTAGCTTCGAGCATCGCTTTTCTTTCCACGTCACCCGACGATGCAACGGCGGGTTCGGCGCAACTGCGGCGGGCGGTCATCGAGAAAACCGCCGTCGCCTGGGACGACATGCAGTGCAACGCGGTGGTTTCCTCCGCCCCCGCGCGGCGAATCGCGGTGGTGGCGTGTGTGTTCGCGGCGATTGTTTGTGTTGCCGCGGTGGGGAATCGGCGGGCCGTGCTGCTGGCGGCGCAACGTCTGGCGGCGCCGTGGGCGGCGCTGCCGTGGCCGCGCCGTCACGCGTTGGAGTTTGAAAACCCGCCCCAGCGCATTGCCGCCGGCGAACCTTTTGAAGTGCAACTCCACGACCGCAACGGCGAATTGCCCGAGCGCGTCGAGATTCAAATACTGTCTGTCCCGAACCCAGATAAGAGCGAAGGCGCCGCAGCCGCCGAAGCTTCAAATTCCGTCCTGGAGCCGAGCGTTTTCGCCATGACCTTGCTCGACGGCAAGATGGTCTACCGGCGTAATAATGTCCAGCGGCCGTTTCGTTATCGGGCCATCGGCGGCGATGACGATTCCATGCCCTGGATTTCGCTCGCTGTGGTGGAGGCGGTGAACCTGGAGGCGTTGCGCGTGGAGGTGCGTCCGCCGGCGTATACCGGTTGGCCTGTTGTTCACGGCGAGGGAGATATCACCACGATTTCCGGCTCCCGCGTTTTGTTGGCGGGTCGGGCGTCGCGGGCGCTCCATGCCGCCAGCGTGGTTGTTGAAGGCGAGGAAAAACGCGAGATCGCGCTCGAACTTTCCGACGACCACACGAGCTTTCGCCTCACCGCCGACGCCGAACCATGGGTGTTGGAGAAATCCGGTTTCTATTGGCTGAAATTTGTCGATCAAGACGACGTCGTTTCCGGCGCCGAAGCTCGTTGGGATTTGCACATCACGCCAGACCGCGCGCCCACGGTTGCTTTGGAATCGCCGTCTGGGGCGACATACCTTACCGTGGGCGGTTTTCTGGAAGTGGAGGCGCATTGCCAAGACGACCTTCTGCTGCACTCCGTCGAACTGCGGTATCGGCGCCACGACGAACAGGAGGAGCACGTTATTCCGCTGTACGCCGGTTCCGATGCAGCCCCGGCGGTGGAAATGCCGCAATTCCATCAGGCCGCTCCGTTGGCGATCAAGCACCGTTGGTCGATGGAAAGCGTGGCCGGTCTGGCCGCAGGCTCCGAACTGCGGTTTTATCTGGCGGCCCAAGATTACAAGCCGCAAGAAGGACGCAGCCCTTTACGGTCGGTCCACATTATTGGTCCCGACGAACTGCAAGATCGGTTGGCGCATCGGCAGGGCGAAGTGCTCGCCGGCTTGCTGCAGGCGTTGCGCATGCAGCGGCAGGCGCGCAGCCAAACGGAATCGCTGGGCATTCAATTGGACGAAACCAAATCGGTTGCCGGAGGCGATGTGGCGGCATTTCAAAACGCCCTGCTGCATCAGCAGAATGTGCAGCGCGAGATTGCCGGGGAGTCGGGCGGGGTGGCGGCGAAAATTGAATCGGTGCTGGCTCGTTTGGAAAGCAGCGGCGTGCAAAACGTGGAGCTGCAAGAACGTTTCCAGAACTTGCAGGCCCGGATGCATCGGTTGGCCGAGGGGCAATTGCCTCGGGCGGAAATGGAGTTATTAGAGGGGCTCGATGCGGCGCGCGAGCACGGAAAGTTACAACCGGGCGACGGGAAACCCGACCTTGACGACCAGAACAGGGCGTTCGCCGATACGACGCACGCCGTCAAGGTTGCCGGGCGGCTGCAAGAGAGTATCATCGGCGAACTGGAAGAGGCAGTCGAAGACTTCCAGCAATGGGGTCGCTTTCAATCGTTGGCCCGGGAGGCCCGGCAATTGCAAAAAGAGCAAGAGGAATTACGAAAACAGACTTCAAAACAGCGGTTGCAAACGCTGGCGAAGTCCGCCGAGGAGCTTTCCGCCCAGCAACGCGCCGATCTCAAAAAACTGGCCGCCCGGCAGCAGGGCGTGGCTGAACGATTCCAAAGTTTGGAAAACGACATGGAGCGGGCGGCGGAGCAGATGCGTGAGCAGAAAAACCCCGCTGCACAAACACTCGACGACGCCCTACGCGCCACGCGCGGGCGTGCGGCGAGCGCACGCGTGCGGGAGAGCAGTCGGCGAATCTCGGAAAATCGGCTGGGCGAGGCGCTGGCCGCGCAACGGAACGCCGAACAGGCGTTGGAGGAAGTGCTCGACATCCTCTCGCACCGGCGTACGCACGAACTACAACGCATCGTGGAAGGACTATCAGAGGCCCGGCAAGAATTGGGCGCCTTGCAGGAACGAGAGCAAAAAATCGAGCAGGCGTTGGCTGGCGGAGCGGCTGATAACGCTTCTTCCGGCGCCTCTAAAAAGTCGAACGAAGAAGAGATGCGTCAAGCCGCGGAGACGCAACAAACGCTCGCCCAACAGATGCAACAGTTGGCCCGCCAACTCAAACGACTGCGAGCAGATCAGGCGGCCGAAGCCCTGCAAGCCGCCGCCAGCGACGCCCAAAAAAGTAGCCAGGCGGCGGAAAATAATAACCGGCCGCAGGCGCACCAAGCCGCCCAGGACGCACAGCCTCGCATCGAGGAAGCTCGGCAAGCGGTCCTGCAAGCGTTGCAGCAGGCCCGCATCGACCACTTGCACGAGCAATTGCAATTACTGGCCGGCGCGCTCGATGGCCTGCTCCCCCGGCAGCAAGGCGTGTTCGATGAAGTCCGCCGCATCAACCAAGGCAGCACCGGCAAACTTGGCGCGCGCAGTGCTATTTCAGCGCTCGGCAAACAGGAAGACGCGCAGCGGGCGGTGGCCCAAGAGGCCCAACGGCGAACCAAACATTTACAACTCCCGTCGACGTTTGAATTCGGTCTCGCCGGCGCCGTGCGGGAAATGGAAAGGACCGCCTCAGCGCTGGGCCGCCATGAGGCGGAAGCGGCTGTGGCGGCGGCCCGCCGCGCGGTGCAACGGCTGGAAGCGTTACGCGCCGCGATTCGAGCCAGTTCAAAGCCGGCGCGCGAGCCAAAGGCCAACCCCGCCGGGAAGCAGAACCAGCCGGGAGCGGATGCAAAGAACTCAGACGCCTTGCCATCGCTGGCCGAGTTAAGGCTACTCAAACAGATGCAAGACGGCGTCAATCGTCGGACCTCCGAATTGAACTCCGCTCGTTCGCCGACCAGCGGCCTGACCCCCAGTCAAAACGAAGAGTTGCAACAGTTGGCCGAGGAGCAATCGCGGTTGGCTGAAATATTGGCGGGTTTTCGCGCCGCGCTGGCGGATGCGTTCTCCGAACCATCCGACGAGCCATCGCCCGATACCGAAGCCTTACCCGAACTCGACGATTTGGAACTGCTTCCTCGGAATAACGAACAGGAGTAGCCATGGGTTTTCCCATACCGTGGGCGGTTGAAAACGGCGCACATTCTCGTTTAACCGCGAGCGCGGCGGGCCTGTTGGTTGTCTTGGCAATGGCGACTCACAAAGCCGCCGCCAACCACTTGCCCGAACTTCCCGGCGAGCAGCGTTCTGGCGCCACGGCCCCCGACTTGAAGATCGACTTGGATCTGGATTTGCTCGGCGACGATCTCCTGAAAAAGCTCGACGTCGCTCCGCCGGCGAACGAAGGCCGCGGCCGACAAACTCCTCATCAACCGCCGCAGTCGGGCGATGCGCTCCCAGGGGAAGATCTGGGCGAGGCTGGCCAAAAGCTCGACCCGCTGGAGGAAATCGGCCTTCAAATGCGTGAAATCGAACGCCGCATACTCGCCCACGACACCTCCTCCGACACGCAGGCGCTACAGAAAGCCGTGTCTGACGAACTGGCCGCGCTGATCGACCAATTGCAGAAATCCGAGGCCAGTGCAACCGCCGCCCAAAAAGCCGCCGGGCCACAACAAGAAAAACAAGGCGGGCGGGGAGAAAGCGCCGGTCAAAGCGCTTCAGCGGAAACGGCCGACCGCCCCGCTGGCGAGAGTCGCGACCGCCTCGGTTCGTCTGCGGAGAGTTCGGCCGAAATGCAAGATGTTCACGCACTGCTGCGAGAAGTGTGGGGGCATTTGCCGCAACGCGTGCGCGGCCAGATGCAGAACTCCTCGGTCGAACATTTTCTTCCCCAGTACGACCTACTCATTCGAGAATACTTTAAGCGACTGACTCGCCAGAACGACGCTTCCCCCAACAACTAGAAACGCGTAACAAAAAATGAGAAATCGTCATGCCGGCATTTCGTAGGGCCATCCTGGCTTGTTCCTTCTTGCTGCTGGCGGCTTCGACCGCCGTGGCTCAGGAACGCGGGCAAGCCGCCGAGCGCGCGGCGAAATCGTTGCTCACTCCCGCGACCGAGGCCGCCATCGAACGCGGGCTGTATCGCCTCGCGTCGCGGCAAAGCGAACGCGACGACGGCTCCTTCGGCGCTTCTGGCTATGGGCGCAACGTGGCGGTTTGCAGTCTGGCCGGATTGGCCTTCCTCTGCGAAGGCAGCACTCCAGGACGCGGCCGCTTCGGCGGCAATATTGATCGCTGCATCGATTACATTCTGGCCAACGCCCAGGAGAGCGGGTATATCATCGCCCCGGAAGGCGCCAGCCACGGCCCGATGTACGGCCACGGTTTCTCCACTCTGTTCCTGGCCGAAGTGTACGGCATGACCTCTCGCCCCGGCGTGCGGGAAACGCTCTCCCGCGCGGTGCGATTGATCGTGAATTCGCAGAACCCCGAAGGCGGTTGGCGTTACAAACCCGATGGCCGCGAAGCCGATATTTCCGTCACGATTTGTCAGGTGATGGCGCTCCGCGCCGCCAGAAACGTGGGCGTGGCCGTGCCCAGTGAAACGATCGACCGCTGCATTGAATATGTGAAATCGATGCAGAATGGCGACGGCGGTTTCATGTACATGAGCGACGGAGGCCCCAGCGGTTTTCCGCGCTCCGCCGCCGGAATCGTGGCATTGCATAGCGCGGGCGTCTATGAGGGCGAGGAACTTGAAAAAGGCATGAACTATTTGCTTCGCCAAATGCCGCGGGCGGCCGGGTATCGTCACAGCACCAACTACTTTTACGGACACTATTACGGCGCGCAAGCAGCCTGGAGAGCCGGCGGCGATTCTTGGCGGAATTGGTATCCCGTGATTCGCGACGTGCTCTTGGATAACCAACTTCGCGATGGATCCTGGGTCGACACCATCTCGCCCGAATACGGCACCGCAATGGCTTGCATCATCTTGCAAATACCGAACAACCAGTTGCCGATCTTTCAGCGATAAGGCGCGGCAGATAAAATTTTACCGAGTTAGGCGAGCGGCGAAAAAGAATTTGCCAATAGATCAGGACGCCCCTCTTCTTACAGTATGTTTTCATCCGCCGCGCGCCGGACGTGGCCTGGCGGTTGCCAACTCCAACGCGTCCTGCCGATACAATAACACCGTCGCCTTCACATTCGATAATGCAGGACGTCCAATCATGGAGCGGTTCGACACCGAGCGAGAGTTGGATGCTCGTCTGCATGTATCGACTTGGCTGCACGTATCGACTTGGCTGCCGGAAGCGATTGTCGTTCCCGACGCCGACCAAAGCGAAGCCGATTGTGCGATTGAACATCTGCAAGCCGGAAGAACCTATCTTTGCGATCGTGGACACATTAGTTATGCGTTAACCAAGACGCACTGCCATGCAACAAAAACGCCGGAAGACACGGCGTTCGCATGTCTTGCTGTATCAACACAGATGGCAAGTTGAACTGTTTTTTCGTTGGTTCAAGTCGTTCGGCAACTTCAGTCACTTGATCAGCCACAATCGAAAAGGTGTTTTGAGGCGCCTCTACGTGACGATCATCGCCATGCTGCTGAAGGATATGTTCGCGTTGCTCAGTCAAGTGGCTGCGGGCGGCGCGACTCTCGATGAAATCATGCCGATCCTTCGCGAGCGCGAGCGCCGCAAGGAACTCGACCGCGTTTCGGCGGCGCGGCGCCTC
>QIKY01000371.1 GCA_003233175.1 Planctomycetaceae bacterium
AATTCGATCGACGACTCCTCGCTGCTCTAAAAATCGACTCGCTCTATTCCTTGTGAATCAAGCAGCCCGATATGCCGCACCCTTCTTGTGTTTCTTCCCTTCTATCCGTGTTCATCCGTGGTATCCGTGGTTCGCCAATCTACTCGGGATGCACCTCAGGGGAATTTAACCACGGATGACACGGATGAACACGGATAAATTCGATCGACGACTCCTCGCTGAATCAAGCAGCCCGATATGCCGCACCCTTCTTGTGTGTCTTCTCCTTCTGTCCGTGGTATCCGTGGTTCGCCAATCTACTCGGGATGCACCTCAGGGGAATTTAACCACGGCAATAAACGGTTACGTTTTTTTCGCCAACTCGTCGCGGCGCGATTCGAGCTTGTTTTCGAGGGTCGTGAGCGACTGGCCGATGTTGCTTTTTTCGGTTTCGCTGAGCGTGGCGCCGCCGAATCGAACGCGGTAATAGCTTGCCGCAATTTCATGCAGGGCGGCGGCGGACCGCTCGGAGCCGATCCAGACCGCCACCTCTTGCGTCAACTCTTGAATCGTTTGGGAAGGCTTGCGACAAAAATGGAAACGGGTCAGAAGTGATTCCAAATCGTGAAAAAAATCAATTCTTTTTCGAGCCACCCGCCGACGGGCCCGTAATTTTCGCCGCTGCTGCAAACGCACGCGCGTCGGCAAGCGAAATACATTCACCAAGGCGACACACACGCCGCCCGCCACGCTGATCACCAACGCCGCCGACCAATCGAACCAGCGGCTGCCCCACCAGTTGCGAGTATCGACTCCCACGGTGCGCGTGGTTTCATTGAAAAATTCGCTCCAGGCCCGCTCATCAACCGACTTATTAAACAACCCGCTAATATTCTTCCCCAACGGCTCGTAGATTGCTCGCCGTTGTTGGTCGGAATCGAGATTGAGCACATAGTCGTTCCAAAGCGCCTCCATGTAGTCGAACGTATCGGTGGCTTTTTGCGTCACCCCCAATCGCTGGGAATCAGTCCTGCTCGATGAAGGAGTTGGGTCGAGCCGCAACCACGCGCCATGGCGAGTATCGTTGTTCGTATTCAGATGCTCGGGAACACTCCGGGGCGGCAGGTACGCCTCCACCCAGGCGTGCGCATGAAGATCTCGCACTTGGTAGAATTTGCCGATGGAGTTGAAATCGCCTCCGTGATACCCCACCACCACCCGCGACGGTATGCCCATCGACCGCAGCATCAAGGCCAGCGAAGTGGCGAAGTATTCGCAATGCCCTTGGCGATGGTTGGCAACGAAATGCTCGACCAAATTCATGCCCGCCGGCGGCGGCGGAAGCTGCGTTTGGTCGAGCGTGTAGGTGTAGAGGTCGGAATTCCAAAAGTGCATTTCGAGTGCGCGAGCGACCTGGAAAATATCGTTACGGTCGACTTCTCTATCGTCAACGACGGCGTTCGCAATGCGGCGAAGGTTCGGGAACTGGCTGGCTTCGAATCCTAGGAACGCCGGGTTCGTCGCGGCGTTCTCCGCCGCCGGCGTGATCGCGGATTGCCAACTGTTTTTGATGGAATTCGCACCCAACACGTATCGAAACGGTTGTTGATCGAAAGAAAAAGCGGGAGTCGTGCGGACCAACTTTTCCTGGTCGGTGTTATAGCGAACGGCATCGGGCGTTTGTTCCAGCGCCAGCGGCGGGTAAACGCCAAAGAGCGTCCTTCGTCCAGACGGCTGGATGACGAATTCCTGCCGGACGAGATGATCCGAGGATTGCGGCGGCGGCAATTTCGCCAGCGGAGGCCGATGTCGTCGGCGGGGATTGCGCCAAGAGATCGAACGGCCGTGGATATCGAAGTGCGTCAGCACGGCGCCGCGGAGGTAAGGCCCGCCTGAAAGGAAGAGAGGCTTGCCGGTTTTTACATCCACCAGACGAACCCGCAAGGCGACTTTACTAGAGAGCAAGGCCTCGCCGATTTCGCCCAGCGTGATTTCCTCGGCGAAGCCGACCATGGCGTCTGGCGATTTCTTTCCTCGCCACCACGCTTGCCCGGGACGCGGCGCCGCCAGAAACACCGAGACGGCAATCGTGAGAGTGGCGGCGCTAAATGCGGCGACGCGTCGAACCAGCGCCCAACCGAGATAGAGCCTCTGCCCGATTTTTCGGTCGAGCAATTGAAAGGCGACCGGCGGAGCGTCGATCGACCATTGCAGAACGGCTCCGCCTCGGCCATCGCTGTCGCGCGTGGTGCTGGTCTTCCAGCGAATAGCCTCGTTTGCGTGGGACGTCCTTCCCAGCCGCAACAGTTCCTGATGCAAATACGCGAGTGTCATGGCGGCAATCGCGATGACGAGGTAAATCGCGAGCAGTATTCCAAATTGGACGCCCAAATTTAGAGCCGCGGAAACCACCACTTGCAGCAAGCTGAGCACGATCAATTGCCAATACAAACGAACGTTTTTCTTTTGATAGAGCAGCACGAATTGCAGGTAGATGAGCAAATTGGCGATGGCGAAAAGTTGGGCGCGGCTGTCGCTCCCGACGTAAAAGTCGTTCCCGCAAAGCAACAGCGCGAGTACGGCGGCGGCGTTCGCCAAATGACGGTGCAAGCGGAACCAACCCAGGTAATCGCTAAAATAGACGGCGGTCGCGGCGGCAAAGATCGCCATCACGGGAAGCGTAGCGCTGCGTTGGCCAAACCCCAAAATAATGGTTCCCACGGCTGCCAACAGCGCCACGCTGATTTGTAAATACCGTTCGACCGGCGTTGTTTTTGGACGCGTTATCGCCATTGGAAATACCTTTTCCATTGTTCGCCGCCGCAATCGATCCAGGTGGTGCTGGCTAAATCGGCCATGCTTCCGAGGGCGGCTTCGCCCACTACCTCTCGCCCCGCCCCTTCCCGCAAGGCGCCTTCCTGAAACATCTGTTCCCGCGCCGGCCCTTCCAGCAACGCCGACAGCGTTTCTTCGGTGCGCGTGCTGATGACCACCAGTTCCGCGCCGGGCGGCGTGCGGCGTTGCATTTCCGCGAGCACCAGGGGAAACTGGTTTTCGCGACTCGGCTCGTGAGTCGCGAGCCATTGCAGCCACTCCCACATCAGCGTGGGCGACGCCGCCGCCAGCCGGACCAGGTGTTTTTCCGCCGCCGCTCCGGCCAGCAGCCGGCCCGCGTTTTGGCTGCATGCCTCCGAGATAACCGTGGCGAAAAAACTGACGGCTCGTTCCACGACTTTTTGCTGCTCGGGGCCATAGCGGTCGCCTCGCCAGAGGTCCAAGAGGACGACCGTCTCGCGGCTGTCGCGCTGTTCAAACTGCCGCACCGCCAACTCATTGAGTCGGGCGGTGGCTCGCCAGTGGATCCAACGCTGGGCGTCGCCGGAGCGCCATTCCCGAATTCCGTAATAATCGCCATCGTTCCAGCCTCGCCGTTGGCCGGCAAAATCTTCGCCAGCAAGCTGCGACTTCATTTTTTGATCCCATTGAGGCGTCAGACGCCCCAATCGAGGATAAACCACCAGTTCGTCCACACCACTGACCCGGCGCCTGCCTCGCACCAAGCCAAAGGGAAAGCCCGACGAGATTTCCAACGGGCCGACCGAATAACGCCCGCGATGAGGAAGCATACAGCGGTACGAAGCACGCTGCGTTTCTTGAGGATTGACGCGCATCACGAAGGAATCGACGTGCGTCGCCTGGGCAAGGCTTCGCGGTCGCGCGGCCCGGGCGAGCCGATCGCGGATGGTGATCGTCCAGACCGCGACGCGCCGGCGAGCATTCGAAATGCTGACTTCCATCGTGAAGGGCTCGCCGGCAAAAATGTGCTTCGGCGGATGGCGGCGGACTTCCAGGCGGCGCGGCGTCGTGAACGCAAACACGGCGTTGGTGAGAAAAACGCCAATCATCATGCTGGCCAGCGCCACGAGTAAATTGACCTCTCGCAACGACGCCCCGCCAACAATGAACGCCAGCACCAACAGATAATGCCAGCCTTCGCTGCTGATCGCGATACGGCGGCGGCGAAACAGGCGCCATCGCAAACGACTCAGGAAACGATTGTGTAGCTTCTTCTCTAACAAATCGATTTTCTCCGCGGGCGAACGACGTGGCGTCAATCGGGAACGGGAATCGTGTCCAGCAATCTGGCGATGAGCAATTCCGACGCCTCCCGTTGGCGATCGTGGGCGTATCCTTTGAGGACCACGCGATGCGAAAAAACCGGCGCCGCCAGTTGTTTGATGTCGTCGGGCACGACATAGGTTCGTCCTTCGACAACCGCGAACGCTTGCGCCGCCCGATACAAACAGAGCGAACCCCGCGTGCTGACGCCCACATGCAATTCATCGCTCTGGCGGGTGGCGTCCACCAAATCGAGCAAGTATTCGCTGATGGAACTGTCAACCGATACTTCACGAACCTGCTGCTGAAGCTCCAATACCTGCGCCACCCCAACGGCGGCTTGGAGATGATCGACCGGTTCGCCCGCGCGATGTGTCGATAAAACACGCAGTTCCTCGCTGCGGTCGGGGTAGCCCATCGAGATGCGCATCAGAAATCGGTCGAGCTGACTCTCGGGCAAGGGGTACGTTCCCGCAAATTCGTAAGGGTTTTGCGTGGCGATCACCATGAACGGCCTGGGCAAACGGTGGGTTTGCCCATCGGCGGAAACCTGTTGATCGCTCATTGCCTCCAACAGCGCGCTTTGCGTGCGCGGCGGGGCGCGATTGATTTCGTCGGCCAGCACGATATTGACAAAAATCGGACCTTGCTTGTAAACAAACTCAGATGTTTTGGCGTCGAAAACACTGCTGCCGATGATATCGCTGGGCAATAGGTCGGGTGTGAATTGCAAACGGGCGAAATCACCCGAGACACTCCTGGCGAGCGCTTTGCCGACCAGGGTTTTGCCGACGCCCGGCACGTCTTCGAGCAAAATGTGCTCGCCCGCCAAAAGCGCGACCAAACACATCTTCACGACACGAGGTTTCCCCAAAACAACACTCGACATGCTTGCTTCAAGGTCGGTCACCATGCTTCGCGACTCAGTCGCCATAGGCATCTCCCAAGTTGAGGCGACAAAAGTTGTCAGAATCGCTAAAAGAACGTATAAAAAGCAAAATATCCTTACCCTGTTTATACCCGCTCTCGCTTCGCGCAGAAAGTCAGTTGAGGGCGGGCCGATCAAAAACCGGGCCAAGTGCGGCAGCGCACTTTTCCGCCCACCGTTGGAGTGTACGCCTGAGGAATCGTCCCGAAACAAGTTCCATATTTCATTTTGACCGAGCGAGGCGATAGCCCAGGTTATTCATGAACAGGTCAGAACCCCTCATGACATCCCCCCGAAAAAGTGGTTACGTCGATCTTACCAAAAACACTGCGCCAATCAGCCGGAACGCGCTCGCGTCCGGTTCTCCGAGAATGCTGTGAACCGTGAGCTAGTGCTCATCGGCTGATGAATGAATGCTGTAAACTAGGCGGCTGTCACGAAGAACCAGAGACCAGTTCCGAATCTTGGATCTGAAACTTCTCCACCAGCCGATAGAGTTTTCGCCGATCAATACCAAGCACGCGCGCCGCGCGCGACTTATTTCCCGCTTCCCGCCGCAGAACTTCCACGACTTTCGCGCGTTCCAACGTGGAAAGGTCGTCGGTGTCGAGCAAGCCGCCGGCGTTCTCAGCCAGTTCGCTCCGCATGAGGTCTTTGGGAAGATCGGCCTTGCGAATGATGTTGTCTTCGGAGAGGATTTTTCCTCGCTCAATGGCATTGATGAGTTGCCGCACATTGCCCGGCCAATGATACCGATTCATGCATTCGTCCGCTTCGGCGTCGAGTTCCCAACCGGGGCCGAGAAAATGCGAGATCAGCAGCGGAAGGTCGCCGGTGCGGTCGCGCAGCGGCGGCAACTCCAACGACAGAACGTTGATCCGATAATAAAGGTCTTCGCGAAAACGCCCCTCGCGAACTTCTTCGGATAAATCTCGATTGGTGGCCACCAGCAAACGCACATGCACCTTGCGCTCTTTCACCGAGCCGACCCTGCGCAGGGAACCGTCTTCCAGCACCCGCAACAGCTTCGCCTGAACCGACCCCGGCATCTCACCGATTTCATCAATGAAGAGCGTGCCTCGGTCGGCGACTTCGAAGAGTCCTGGCTTGGTGTTGATCGCGCCGGTGAAGGCGCCTTTTTCGTGGCCGAACAACTCGCTTTCCAGCAAGGTTTCGGTAAGCGCCGCGCAGTTGATCACGACCATCGGTTTGTTGGCTCGCGAGCTGGCTCGATGCAGCGCCAGCGCCACCAGTTCTTTTCCCGTACCGCTTTCGCCTTGAATCAAGATGGCTTTGTCGCTGGGGCCGGCGCGTCCTATCAGACGCTGCACTTCCAGCATTTCCGGAGATTGCCCCACCATTTCAAACGCCGGCTGGTTGCGTTCGAGAAAGGCTCGCAATTGCCGGTTCTCGCGCCGCAATTGCCGGCGTTCGCCCGCCCGCAAGACCACGGCTTCCAGTTCCTTCAGAGGAAACGGCTTGGCGAGGTAGTCGAACGCCTCAAGTTTCATCGCTTCCACGGCGGTGGCCACGGTTCCCTGACCGGTGAGGAAAATGACCTCGCATTCGACATTCGACTCCTTGAATTTTTTCAATAACTCCAGGCCGGAAAGACCGGGCATCATCATGTCGACCACCGCGACATCAAAATCCCGGCGCGTGGCGAGGTCGAGCGCCTGTTGGCCATCCGACGCATGGTCGACATTAAAACCGCAGCGTCGGAAGCGTCGCACGAGCGTGTCGAGAAATTCCTCATCGTCGTCGACCAATAAAAGCTCGACTCCCTGTGATTCCGTCATGGGCGATTTCCTCGATAGTAAGTGTGTCGTGTTGTCTCGGTCTGTGCGAAACCGCGCGCCTTGGAACGACATCGCCCGGCTGGCGGAAAACGCAGGCTCATTTTAGGAGGAAGGAAAAGGCGGGCGGAACGCCACTGAATATACAGCACGGGCCCCTGCTGTGTATCACCTCTTTGCGGCCCCGCGTCAAGTGATTTGGCGCGTGAATTGCACGGTGTTTTCTCAATGACACCAGCCTTTTGCCACCAAACGCGAGTATTCACGTTTCTCTCTTGAAGTGCTTTTTCATGACTGCACCTCCTTTACCGGGAATTCAAGACGCCACGCCCGCGGAGAAAAACGAGCTGACCGCCGGGCGTTTGAAATCGCTGGTTTCCTGGTTGCGAAAACGGGCCTCCTACCCGCAGGCCGCCAAACACGTGGCGGTGATCGAAACCCATATTTCGTGGTTGTTTCTCACCGATCAGTTCGTCTACAAATTGAAGAAACCGGTGCGGTTTGAGTTCCTTGATTTTAGCACGCCCGAGTTTCGGCGCGCCGCCTGCCTGGAAGAAGTTCGGCTGAACAGACGACTAGCGCCGGACGTCTATCTGGAAGTGGTTCCGGTGCTGCAAGACAGCCCCGGCCGGTTTCGGCTGGGCGGGCGGCAAAGCAAAGCCGGCGCCGGCGGTTTGGAAAGCACGCCCGGCGGGGAACGCGCCATCGATTGGCTGGTGAAAATGCGGCGCCTGCCCGCCGACCGAGCACTCGACCGCCTCATTCGCGACAAGAAAATTGATGCCTCCGACCTCGACAATCTCGCGGAGTATCTGGCGTACTTTTATACCGCGTTGCCCCCGTTGACCGTAAAGACAGAAGATTATCGTCGCAAAATAAAATCGCATGTGTTGGCAAATCGGCAAGATTTGCTCGGCGCGCTCCCCGAAGATTGGAGCTTGCGGGTGGCGCGCGTCCACGATGCGCAATTACGTTTTTTGTACTTGGCCGACGATTTGCTCAACACGCGCGTTCTCAACGGCCGGATTGTTGATGGCCATGGAGACCTGCGACCAGAACACATCTATCTTTGTCAGCGGCCGACGATCATCGATTGCATCGAGTTTTCGCAGGATTTGAGGCAAATCGATGTGCTCGACGAACTGGCGTTCCTGTGCATGGAGTGCGATTTACTGGGCGATACGCATATCGGCCGCTTTTTACTTGAACGTTACCGCCAAAACTGTGGCGACGATTTCCCCACTTCGCTGCTCTCCTTTTACCAATGTTACCGAGCCTGCGTGCGGGCGAAAGTACACGCCTTGCGGGCGTCGCAACTGGGCTGCGTCCCCAACGAAGACGGCGGCCCCAACGAAACTGGCTTGGCGGAGGTGAAACGCTATCTGGGATTGGCCGATCATTACGCAGCGTTACTCGGCCCGCCGTGTTTGATCGTCGTGCATGGACTTTCTGGAACGGGAAAGTCGACGCTCGCCAAGGCAATTTCCGATTCGCTCGCCATGACCTTGCTCCAAACCGATGTGCTGCGCGGCGAATTATTTTCTCCAACCGACGCCGCTCCCGGCTATTCGCAGGGGCGATATGCGGCGGAGCAGCGGGAGCAGGTCTACCTGCTGATGCTCCAGCGGGCGGAGGAATTACTCCAGAAGGGGTGCTCCGTCGTGCTAGACGGTTCCTTTCTCTCGACGCAAACTCGGCAAGCCGCCGCGTTGCTGGCCCAACGATTCAAGGCATTCCCCCTTTTCCTGCGATGTGCCTGCCCGTTGCCTGTTGCCCGGCAACGCGTTGTTGAACGGCGTAAAAAGGGCGAGCGTGAATCGGAAATCGTTAGTGGATGGTTGGAACTGCAACGCCAAGCCGACGAACCCGATCCGACAAACCTCCACGTGGTCACGCTCGATACCACTCGGCCCTCGCTCGAACTCCTGGAGGTCGTCTGCAAGTATTTGCGTGACTCAGGTTGGGCTTCCACGAATTCTCCAGCCGACCAGCCGAAAAAGGTGTTCTGAGCAGCGTGTTCTGAGTCATTAACGCTCAGAAACTATCCGAACTGCGCGAATACGCACATCGGTGTTTCGATAATCGCGGCAAATATTCGCCGGACTAATTGGCATAAAAATTGCAACTAGAAACTCCTGGAAGCGAGAGTTGAGTCGGCGGTTTTTCTTCCAATGGAAGTACGTGCCGCTGATTGACTTTTCGCAGTAGGCGGCTAGAGGCGGCGATGGGTTCGGTGCTTCGTTTCAGGCCGCCGCGTGGCGTGCGACTTATACGCGAAAGGAGAGAGTCATGAATGCCAAAAAAATCCTTTTCCCCACAGATTTCTCACACACGGGCGATGCCGCCATTGCGATGGCCACTTCATTGGCTCGCGATACCGGCGCGAAACTGATCGTTGTGCATGTGGAAGAGCCGCCGGTCGCCTATGGCGCCGGAGAAATGTACTACGGAATTCCCAACCCCGCCACCGACGACCTCAAGCACATGTTGGAAAAGGTAAAACCGACCGACCCAGCCGTGCCTTACGAGCATCATCTGCTCACGGGAGATCCGGCGGCGGCTATTGGCCGATTTGCCGACGACGAAAATATCGATCTGATCGTATTGGGAACCCACGGACGCACCGGATTCTCTCGTCTGATCATGGGCAGTGTGGCCGAGGGAATTGTCCGCCGGGCGAATTGCCCAGTTCTAACATGCAAACATCCTGAAGAAAAAGCGGCGAAAACCAAGCCGTTAGCGGCCACCTAAACACGATGGATAGGCAGCCCGTTGAATGAGCGCCGCCCCCGCGTTGCGAGGTCGGCCGAAAGGAGGGCGTCATGCGAGATTTTGAAGAAAGCCAACCATTCGTCGACCACATTTTTTCTGAACATCGGCGTCTGGCGCAATTATTGATTCAAGTTCAATCGTTGTTTGTCGAGAGCAACGTTCCTCAGCGGAAAGGCAAGCTGTTGGATGGCCTTCAGGCCTTGAAGAAAGAACTTGCAAACCACTTTCGTGAAGAAGAAGAGGGCGGCTGTCTGGACGAGGCCGTTGCGCATTGCCCCGGACTAGGGGCCGAATCCGACGCCATCCTCAAGGAACACGCCGACCTCCTGAACCGAATTGGCGAAGTAGTGGATAAGTTGGCGGAACACACAGGCGCCGAAGGCTGCGAAGAAGCCGCCACTGATTTTCATGTGCTCGTGGAACACATTTTGAGCCATGAGGACCGTGAAAATAAAGTGATGGCCAAGGCCTTTGGAACGGCGTTGGCAAATGAAAACGGCGGGGCTTGCCGCCCAAACTGGCGAAGAGCTAAAAAAGGTGAAGGCCATGACGAAAATAACAGCACTGGTGCTAGTGGTTTTAGCGGCGGCCATTGCGGGAGCGTTGTTGACTCAAAACATAGCGGCCCAAAACACGGTTGAAGCTGAGAGGTTGTCGAAGTTCATGCGGGTGAAGTTGATGCATTCGCAGAAAGTGCTCGAAGGCCTCACGACCGAGAATTTCGACCTGATCGCGAAGCACGCTCAAGATTTGACCTTACTGAGCCAAGATGCTTCTTGGAGAGTTCTGATGACGGGCGAATACGCCGAACGCAGCATCGATTTTCGCCGCGCCACGCTAGAACTTACCAAGGCGGGCAAGGAAAAAAATCTGGACGGCGCCACCTTGGCGTATGTGAACGTCACGTTGAAGTGCGTCGAATGCCACAAATACGTGCGCAGCGTGAGGCAGGTGCGTTGGGCGCCGTTGGAAACGAATCCAGGAATCGGCGGCGTCCCGCCCGGTTCGGCGGTTGTTGCGAGCAGCGCGGATTAGATTAAAAGCCCGGCATTTTCAAAATGCCGGGCTTTTTCGCTGGGCAACCGGCAGTTTATTCCGCGGCGGTTGTTACTTTCTTGCCACGGAATTTGCGATAGGAATTTGCGATCCGACTTCGGCGGGTGAAAATTATTGTAACGGTCTTGGCCAGAGCCGCGCGTAAAAAACCCGAAGCGTAAACGAGACGTACACACACAGACGTCGTCGTTCACACTTCGGGTTCCGCTTGGTTCAGGCTATGCCCGTTCAAGCGAACAGACTTGGGTTAGCCGCCGTTTTGGAAACTCTCCACCAAGTTGTCCAGTGTTGATGCTTGCGCGCCTAACTCCTCGGCGCTGGAGGCCAACTCTTCGCTGGCGGCGGCGGCTTGCTCCGTGACCTGCGAGACTTGTTGGATCGCGTTGGCCACTTCGTTGGCGTTTTGCGACTGTTCGACCGTGGCGGTCGCGATCTCCGAGATTTTATTCGCCGTGGACGCCACTCCCTGGATAATCTTTGCCAACGCGGCGTCGGTCTGTTCGCTCAAATTCGCACCATCGTCGACACGTTGCGTCGATTCCTTGATAAGCGACGATATTTCCTTGGTCGCTTCGCTCGAACGCTCGGCAAGTTTGCGAACTTCATCGGCCACGACGGCGAATCCTAGGCCGTGTTCGCCGGCTCGCGCGGCTTCAATGGCTGCATTGAGGGCCAAGAGGTTGGTCTGGCTCGCGATCTCGGAAATGACCTGTACGATCTCGCTGATTTGCTCCGACGAGTTCTTGATCAAGCTCATTGCCTCGATCGATTTCTGCACCGCCTTGCCGCCTTCTTCAGCCATTCGGCTGGTCTCGGTGGCGACATCATTGGCGCTGCCGGAATTTTCCTTGACCGCGTTAATGCTCTGTGTAAGTTCTTCGATCGACGCGCTCATTTCCTCGACCGACGCGCTTTGCGTCTGAGCTCCATGAGCCAAACTCTGCGAGCTTTCCGAAATCGAACCCGCTCCCTCCTTGAACTGTGAGGCCGAGTCAATGACTTGGGCGATGAGCTCTCGCACGGCGGTGACATCGGTGGCGTACTTGACCACCTTATAGGGTTTGCCGTTCAGGTCGAAAATCGGATTATAAGAGGCTTGGATCCAAACTTCCTTGCCGCCCTTGCCGATCCGCTTGTATTCCTTGGCCTGATACTCGCCTCGGTTGAGCTTCGCCCAGAACTCCTTGTACTCCGAACTCCTGCTAAAGCTATCTTCGACGAACATCCTATGGTGTTGCCCCAAAACGATCTTCGACGAACATCCTATGATGTTGCCCCTGAATTTCACCCAGCGTATAGCCCAGGGCGTTGAGGAAGTTGTCGTTGGCGGAAAGGACCGTGCCGTCCATTTCAAATTCGATCACCGCCTGCGCCTTGCCGATGGCCGCGATCTCTGCTTTGAGAATCTCTAATTCGCTTTGCAGCGCGTTGTAGTCGCGTTCGCTATCGAACTCATTTACAGTTGATTCAGGTCGGTCGAGTGTTGCTGAAGTGTTCATGCAAATTTCCCCAGGTTTTGTACGGTGGTCGAAATGGTTACGTGTTTTTTACGGACGAAAATAGTGTCACGGCCGAGGCCATGAAGAGGGTTTAGTCACAGCAACTCGACAGCGACTCAACGGTGGCGGCCTCGCAGGCAACGCCGCTATCCGCGCGAAGCACCTTGCTAATATCCAACAAGATCAACATTGATTGTTCGAGCAGAGCCAAGCCGATTATGTAGTCTTTGCCGAGCCCCGCCACCGTCGGCGGCGGCGGTGATATCGAGTCGCGAGAAATCTTGAGAACTTCAGATACCGCGTCAACAATAATGCCGATCATCGCGGTTCCGACGTTCACCACCATAATGCGAGATTCTTCGGTGGGCGTTGCCTTGGGGAAGCCAAACCGACTTCGCATGTCGATGATCGGAACCACCGAATTGCGTAGGTTGATCACGCCTTCCATGTGTTCCGACGCATCCGGCAACGATGTGATTTCACACATCAGGATGATCTCGCGGATGTTGCTGATTTCAATTCCGTACTCCTCTTTGCCGAGTCGGAATCCTACGATTTGGTGCATCCCCAAGTCGTTGGCGCCGGCAAGGTCTTCAGCGGCCGGCGTTTCAATGAGAGTGGGCATTGTCTTTTCTCCATAGACGCGACGTCTCGGCGCCTTCGGCAAGGTCTTCACGATCACACCTTGCGGAACACTCGAGTCGCGTCAGCCATATAGCGATAATTGGATTTCGTACAACTGCCCTAACGGACCGCCGCCCGCTGTGGAAACCCTACGTTTGCTGTGGAAAACTGCAAGTGAGAAGTGGAAAAAATCCAGACACGCAACTCTAGAAATGAGTTTTGGAAAAATTAAAAGCCCGGCATTTTGAAAATGCCGGGCTTTTTCGCTGGGTAACCGGTAACTTATTCCTCGGCGGTTGTTACTTCCTTGCCGCGGAATTCACGCTAGGCATTTGCGCTCCGACTTCGGCGCGCCAGTCGTGAAGCAGGTGGACGAGGCGTCGCTTTTCTTTGGGCCGCGTTTCGGCCAGATTGTGCTGTTCACCTAGATCATCGGCGAGATTATAAAGTTCGACGCGCCGGCCTTCGTGGTATTCCAGGAGTTTCCAATCGCCTGCGCGCACCGCGCTCACGGGCGCCGTTGTGGGATAATAATGCGGGTAATGAAAATACAGCGCTTCGCGGTCGAGCGCGGCGGCGGGATTCAGCAACAAGGGCGTGATGTCTTGCCCTTCGATTTGCTTGTTGTATTGTGCGTCGCCCGCCACGCCGGCCATCCGGCAAATCGTGGGATAAAAATCGGTCGTGATCACGGGCTCCTGGCAAACACCGCCGGCGACTGTTTTACCGGGCCATTTCACAATCAAGGGAACGCGCACGCCGCCTTCGTAAAGCGAACCTTTTCCCGAACGCAGCGGGGCGTTGGAAGTCACTTGCCGGCCTTTGTAGTCGTTCACGTAACCGCCATTGTCGGACGTCAGCAACACGATAGTGTTCTCCGCGATGCCGCGCTCTTGCAAGCGAGCGAGTAAACGGCCAATGTTTTCATCCAGCCGGTGGTGCATGGCGGCGTAATTCGCGTTGTCATGGTCTAGGCGTTTGTTTTGGGCGTTGTCTGTTCGTTTCTTGATTTTCCGACGATAATAGTCGACCAAATCCGGCGGCCCTTCAATCGGCGTATGCACCGTGTAGTACCACAGGTTGAGATAGAACGGCTGCTCGCCGGCGCGGTCGATAATGGCCAGCGCTTCGTCGGTCAGACGGTCGGTAAGGTATTCTCCTTTTTTCCCCTGCGAGAGTCCCGGCACGTAACGCATTTCTTTTTGGCCGCCGAAGGGCCCCCGGTAAGGATAAAAAAACGTCGCCGGGCAACCCCAAAACGTGCCGCCCACGTTTACGTCGAAACCGTGATTCTCCGGATAATTGGCGGCGTCGCCCAAATGCCATTTGCCAATATGGGCGGTAAGATATCCCTCGGCGCGCAGCGCTTCGGCCAAGGTGAAATCGTCTTGCGATAGATTTTTCTCCGTCGTGGGCGGCACAAGTTTTTGCCGCATCCAGGCCGGCGGTTCTCCCGCCGATTCATGCCACACCGTGATATGCAGCCGCGCCGGCGACTTACCGGTCATGATCGAGGCGCGGGTTGGCGAACACACCGGCGCTGCGGCGTAGGCGTTGGTAAAACGCACGCCCGCCGACGCCAGCCGGTCGATGTGCGGCGTTTCGTGCAAGTCGCTACCGTAGCTGCTCAGTCCGGTCCAACCCATGTCGTCGACCACGATCATGACGACATTCGGTTTGCCCGCCGCCGCCTGCCGCGGAGCACACAAGCAGAGCGCGAGCAGGAAAAGTCTCCCGAAAAAATAAAATCGTGTCATCTGAATTCCTTAGAGCTCCTAACATAACCCCTGTTGGGCGTTTCAAACACGGAGTTTGATGCTGACTCACAAAGTTGTGTTAGAAGGTATTAGTGTTCGGCCCTGTTGTTTATACACAAATGCCCAGAGACAACGTACGATGGCCTTCCAAGGCCGTCGATCTGTTCCCCGAATATCCTGTTTCGACGGCCTTGGAAGGCCATCGTACAACTTGCGTAACATAACAAGTTTCGGGAAAATACTCTTCTCCAGACCCGCCAAACGATCTAAAGCACGTCTGTTTTCAGCCGCTGGCAACCGCGAGCATCCTTGCTCGAACATCTCGACCCCTTACCGGCGTTATTTTCTGGTCCAACGCAACATGAGCGGGAGTGGGGGTTTATGGAAACTTGAACGGTATCGCCGTTCGACGAGGAATGTGCCATTTTCAGCCGTAAGCGGTATCGGGACGCACTCGCGGGGATATTCTGACAGAATGTCGGGAAACCTATCTCGAATTGGAGCGGAAAAAGCCCCTGGCGTTTCGCCGGCATTCCTTGACAAATCGAAACAACTCGGCTATCTAAAATTGATGCAGGGGGGCGACGCTTGGCGCGGCACACGGGTTTGCCAAATCGGCGTCGCGTTCTCCTCGCTTCCCACGACTCCCATTGCGACAGAAAGTGTCTACTGTGTTAATAGAAGAATTGCTCGACGGTTCCGACGCCAGCCATGCCGAACCGGTTGATCTTCACATTCCCCGGAACGTCGGCGTCCATGCATCTTCTGGAGAACCGGACGACGATTTAGAAAGCTTTGATGAAGATGATTTCGACGATGATTTCGACGATGACTTTGAAGAAGAGCTGGAAGATGAATATGATACAGACGCCGACTTCGGTGAAGACGACGGCATTCCCAAGCCTGAAGGCACGCACGAAAATAAGTCGGATGAATAAAACGAGGACCAACCCATGAGTCCCTTTGTTCCGCGATCTGGTCTGAAGGTTGAATCCGACGACTTTTTCAACGTAGACGATACGCAGGTTGAATTCGAGATAAAATTCTTCGCCAGAATTTTGGAGCGGCGCCCTCTCGATATCGAACTGCTTCGCCGCCAAGCCGAACTCCTGTCTTTTCAAGGTCGTCATGAAGAATGCTTGGTGATTGTGCTTCGGCTTCGTGTGTTGGCGCCGGAGGATGGAATTGTGCGGTATAATCTGGCCTGTACGTTGTCGATGCTCGAACGTGCGGAGGAAGCCGTGGCGGCTTTGCGCGAGGCCTTGGAGCTTGGCTATCACGACTTCGCCCACCTCGAATCCGACCCCGATCTGGACAGCCTCCGCAGCTTGGCGTCTTATCGCAAAACGATTGCGCAATTGCTCTGACGCATGTATTCCCACAACACTCGCTTGAGGTGCGCCGTTGGGTCGTTGCTGGCAGTCGCCCATTGGCCGTAAATGCGAGCTGTTTGATCATTGGTGGTTGCCAGCAATCGCCCTACGGCAAGGAAACCCCCAGTGCTTCTTTCTAAAGTTTGTCGATGACATCGCCCGCCCCCAGCGTTCCGCTTTCACACCTAGACGACCTCTGGTTTCAAGTCGGCGGCACGCTTTGTAATTTGACCTGCAATCACTGTTTTATCAGTTGCAGCCCTAAGAATGACTCGTTCGGTTTTCTCTCGCTCGACGACGTCAAAAAACGGCTGCTGGAGTCGGTCGCACTGGGCGTGCGAGAATACTACTTCACTGGAGGCGAGCCGTTTTTGAATCGTGAGATGGTCGCGATTCTGGTCGAAACGCTCAAGTTCGGCCCGGCGACGGTGCTCACCAACGCCACGGTGCTCAAAGACGAATGGTTGGCGGACCTTCAGGCGGCCTATTCCAAGAGCCGGTATTCGCTGGAATTTCGCGTTTCCATCGATGGATTCTCTCCCCAAACCAACGATCCGATTCGCGGCGAAGGCACGTTCGCCCGCGCGATGGGCGGTGTGCAAAAGTTGGTCCAGCACGGCTTCCTGCCGATTATTACCGCCGCCCGCACTTGGTCGGATGAACGCGAATTGGAGGTGGTTCAGAAGTTTGTGGCGATGTTGCGGGAAGCAGGGTACGCACGACCCCGTTTGAAAATTCTGCCCACGTTGCAACTTGGCGCCGAAGAGCAACGCAGTTGCGGCTACCATGAATTGGACCGCGTCACGCCGGATATGCTGGCCGATTACGATGCCTCGCTCTTGGTTTGCGAACATAGTCGGATCGTCACCGACCGCGGCGTGCATGTGTGTCCGATACTGATCGAGAGCGCCGATTCCCTGCTGGGTCAGTCGTTGGCGGAATCGGGCGTCTCGTTTCCCTTGAGCCACGGCGCCTGTTTTACCTGTTACCAGTACGGCGCCATTTGTTCCAACGCTTCCTCAGGACGCAGCCGCGCCAAGGCATGATCCATGACAGCAACGGTTTTGAAAACACGAATCGCGCTGCTGGGAGGAATTTACAGCAACTACCTGGCTTTGGGCGAAGCGCTCCTCGATATCAAGCAACTTGGCGTCGATGCTATTTATTGCCTGGGCGACATGGGCGCCTTCGGCCCTTATCCGAATCGCACATTTCCCTTGCTGCGCGAGAACAACGTGCTTTGCCTGCAAGGCAATTACGACGACTCCATCGGCAATCAGCTCGACGATTGCCAATGCGGCTACACCGACCCGCGCGACAACCACTTCGCCCAAATCAGTTACGACTACACGCTGGCCAATACATCGGCGGAGAATCGTCGCTTTCTGCGCGGCCTGCCCACCGAAATTCGTTTTGAATTGGGCGCCCTGCGCGTGCTGTTGTGCCATGGCAGTCCTCGAAAAACGAACGAATTTCTGTGGGAATCGGCCACGTCGTCGCACTTTCTCGAATATCTGGCCGACGAACATTCCTCCGACGCGACGTTCGCCACGCATACGGGCGTCAAGTGGCGTCGGGAACTTTCCGGCGGGCGGCAGTTCGTCAATGTAGGTGTTTTAGGACGGCCGGAGAACGATGGCCGGCAATGTGTGTGGTACACGCTGTTGGAGTGGTCGGCGGCGGCGGGGCTTGCGATCACTTTTCGACCGCTGGACTACGATTTCCGCCGGCTGGCCCAGGAAATACGCCAGGAAGGATTACCGGAAGAGTTTGCCCAAACGGTCGAAACCGGGTGGTGGACCACCTGCCTGGAAATTCTTCCGGGAAAAGAACGTAGCCAAGGCAAACATTAACGCCGCTGCGCCCGTACTAAAGGCGGCGCAAGAGTCGCAAACGCCTCGATCGGTCCGTTTTTCCCAGACCTTTCTCTTGCTACTTTTTTGGCACAGATTCCCTGGTGCGTAAAGGCCGTCTTCACGATAACATGTAGATATCTCGGCAACCTTCAACCCTAGGACTTTCCCCGATGCATAAGCCGTTTTTTCTGGCGGCGCTGATTTTTTTCGTTGTTCCGATGGCGCCGTTGCGGGCGGCTGAAATCCAGCCATCTGTTTCCCAAACGCCTGTTTCCCAAATACAGGGCCACACTCCCTCCGACTCGCAAAACCGCTGGTTTGCCGTGGCGTTGCGTTTGGGCGCGGAGAGTTTCAACGAACGGCGATCCGCTCGGCGGGAGCTTGAGGCAGCCGGGGCTGGTGCGTCGTCGGCGTTGGCGGGCGCCGTGCTCCATGGAAATCGAGAAGCGGCGCGCGTTGCCTATGCGTTACTTTTGTCGCGGCTGCAAAGTGCGTCGCCCGAATTGCAAACGTCATCGAAGTCGGCGCTGCGTACGATTGCCCGCGCCAAACACTCCATCTATTCGAGGCGCGCCCTGGCGCTTCTCGAAGCGGAAAAAGAGGTGGAGCGACAAATGTCGCAACCGATAGGGGAGTTGCCGGATTTTTTACGCGGGGTCGATGCGATCGCCTTTGAGGTGCGCAATGGAATCCAGGAACTGCGTATCGATGAAGCCGCGCGGCGCGTGACGATCAGCCGATCATCCAGCGGAGTTTTGACGATTCATGTCGCCGCCACGGGTGGCGCCGCCGAAAAACCTCTCTCCGTTTCGGCGAAAAACCCCGCCGCCCTGCGAACCTCCGCTCCTCAAATGTACGCCCTTTATCGTCGTTACGCTCGACTTTTGAGCGGTCGTCCGGCATGGGCGCGGGGCGCCGGTTCCGAAGTCGCGACACAAAAAGGCGACCATTAAGGCGAGCGGCGGATGAAAATTTGCCACGTTATACTTCACGCGGCTGGCAATGGCTCGTTTAACGGCAAGCCGCAGGCGACTGTGTTTTCTGTTCTGCCCGAACGCGTGGGTTCAAAACGCAGCCGCCTGCGGCTCGCCGTTAAACGAAAAACGCGGATGGTAAATCCTCATCTGTCGCAAGCCTAATCATTGAATGGCTTTAACCGTGCCGGAGCAAGATAATTTCCCGCCCCGAAAAGGAAAGCAAGGCGTCTCTCCGCCAGAATTGCAGGCGGGCGAAGTCTCGGTGGCCGCCGTTGCGTTAGACGCCTACTCAAACAACATCGCGTCGGCGGGCGCGGAAAAAACATCGCCCGAAGCTGCATCTCTTCTCTCCGACGACGAACAAGAACGCGCTTCTCGATTCCTCTTCGACCGCGACCGGCGGCGTTTCACACACTGCCGCGCCGCGCTGCGGCGAATCGTGGGCGCGTATCTCGACGTTCCGCCGCAGTCGCTACAGTTTGGCTACCAAGGGCTGGGCAAGCCGTTTGTACTCTCGCCCCATCGGCGGAAGTTGCATTTTAATGTCAGCCATTCGCACGAGCAGGCGTTGATCGCGGTTTCTCATGATTTCGAGATCGGCGTCGATATAGAATATTTGGCGCGTCGAACCAAGTCGGTGCTGGCCTTGGCGGAACGGTATTTTTCAGAGGCGGAGCGCGGCGAAATTGAAGCCGCGCCGGCGGAAACACAGCGGCGCCTCTTCTTCCGTTGCTGGACGCGCAAGGAGGCTTTTCTCAAGGCCACGGGAACCGGGCTCACTTTCCCACTCGACCAATTCTGCGTCTCTCTTGAGGCAAGCGGCGAGCGGCTGCTGTGTTCGATTCGCGACGATACGCGAGCCGCCAGGCGTTGGTCGCTGGTGCATCTCGACGCAACGCCAGGATATTTGGCGGCTTTGGCGTCGGAACAGACGATCGGCCATGTGCGCCAATGGCGGTTTCCTTCCAGCCTTTCCAGTTGACGCGTGAGCAGCCCGGCTTTTTCAAAAATCCGGGCTGCTGAGCCGGACCCCGTTTTTTTTCGCTCGCTTAAAACCCGGTGTATTCGCGGTTCAAGGTGCAACTGGCTTGGAGATTTTGGCCCGAGAGAAAAAACGGCGCCAGATAGCTGTTGGCGTCGAACGGAATCGAGATATCCACCGTGACGATCGTGTCGGTGTCTTGGATCACGGCCGGCGTGACGGTAACCGTTCCGCTGACGCCCACCACCGCCAGCGTATTCTCCGCGGTTTGCTGCACGGTTGCCGCGTTGGCGCCCGGAATAATGCCGGCCCGAGCGCCCTCGTAGGCCGCATTCATCGCCGTGTGCCGAATCATGTTGGCCCGCCCAAATTCGATCGCCGCGAAAACAAACATGAATAAGATCGGCAGCGTGAGCGCCAGTTCGACGGTCGTCGAACCTCGGCGAAGAGATCGTGTTTTTCGGCGACGTGTATTCATCGGTTGATACCTTAAGGAATAGTCCTGAAATAAGTTACCGGTTGTCGATCAAAAAAGCCCGGCATTTTCAAAACGCCGGGCTTTTAATTCGGCATGTAAATTCAGGACTGTTCCTAAGCGGCTGAAAATGTGACATGCGCATTAAATCGGATGCAATTTTGTCAATCCTTGCCGGGCGGAGTAGAGGGCCCTGTTCTTTTGCATCAGTCGGTGAGTACGACCGGAAGCGTCAACGCGATCTGGCGGAAGGCGTCTTTCAGCGCCTGCGCGTCGGGCGCGTGGTAATGATTTCCGCCTGTCGCGGCGGCTACGTCGATCATTTGTTGCTGGTCGGCGCCGTCGCTGAACGTGACGGTATGAATCGTGATATTGAGCGCGTTGGCGTCGATGGCCGCTTCCAGCGGCGAGCGGCCGGAATTATGCACGCCATCGGTCAAGAGGACGACCGTCTTGGCGGCCAGCGGACGTACGGCCGATCCGGTAAGGATCGTGACGGCGTCGTCTATTCCGGCGGAAATACTTGTTCCTCCCGGTATGGGTTGGGTCGATCGCGCGGCCATGGCGGAACGCACGGAATTGTAATTATCTGTCAGACCGATTTCGATGTCGGAGGCGTGGTAGTGGCCATCGCACCAATTTCCGGCGGAGGCGAACGTCACGAGCGAAAGGTGTTCATCTTGATCGGTGCCTTCAAGTTCGACGATAAAAGCCTCGTGCGCCACGGCGGCGGCCGCCCAGCGGCTCAACGTGGGATGCGGCGCCAGGCAATATCCATCGGGGTAGTCCGGTATGCCGGTCGGGTAGCTCCAGTCGGTTCCAGACAGATCCCAGGCCATGGATCCGGAGCGATCCAACACCAGGCAAATATCTCGGTCGAGTTGCGACGCCGTCGAAACCCGCACCGGCGCGAACGAATCGACATTCAGCAACGGGCCAAAAAAGAGGGCCACTTCTCCCGATTGCGAGGTCGCCGAACGATTCCCGGAAACGCGAACCGCCGTAAAAGGCTGGGCCCCGGCGGTGAACAACCAGGTGCCATCCGGCTGCAAGGTCGAGGCGCCTAGCACGACGTCTTCGCTGGTGAGCAGTAAGGGAACGCCCGCCGTTACGTTTCTCGCGGCGGCGTCGATCGCGGCTTGCACCGCCGCGCTGCCGCTTTGAGTTCGAGAAAGCGCTTCCGCTCCAGCACGAGCAGAGGCGTCGGTGGCGGCTCGCAGTTCGGTGCGCACCAGTTGCATCCTGGCCACATCGACCGAGAAAGCGGCCATCGCGACAAAAACAACGAGCAACACGGCCACGAGTACGGCCATTGCGGCGCGACGATCTTTTTTCCTCAGATGCTTCAATGTTGTGCTAGTCATGGCTGAGTCGCTTCTACTGGTGTGAAAACTCGTTACAACTACTCTTTGACCATGTTGGTCGTGGCTGACATGTTTGTTGTGTTAATATTGAGAATGGGAATAATTGAAAACGTGTCCGCGGGAACCGTGACCGTCACCGCGATCGGAGTTCCCCTGGCCGTGTTTTCGACGTCCGCCGGATTGAACACGATCGTCGCGTTGGTGATCCCCCGACCCGCCAGCACTTGCTGAGCCCGCGCATCGGCGTCGGCGGTCGTGGCGTTGTTTTGAATCGCCACCCGCGCCGCTTCGTAGGTCGTGGAAACGAGCGCCTGCCGCAAAAAAATAAGATTACACGTTTCTATCGCGCCGAACGTGAACGCCACCAGAATGGGCAATGTCAACGCCAATTCGACCGCCGCGACTCCGCGCCGAGGTACATCACGTTTGGTCTTCATGGCGGATTCCTCGACATAACCTCACAATGGAAGGCGGCCGATGCACGCCGGCTGAAAAATTCAGCACAACGGTGAGGCAAAAACGCAACCTTCCAACACTCAAGACGGCGCATGGCGAAAGAGCACATTGCCGACTGTCGAAAGCCTACCTTACAAACCGCCGGCGTGACGCCGTAAACTTTGAAATAACGGCTGGTAAGCCTCCGGCTTGATGAGAATTCCATAACACCATTGCACAGAATAGATCTTGGACAGGTGCTTCGTTGGGCAACGCCACTTTTGACTGTTTAGCCTGGAAAGCAGGGTGTTTGTTGGTTTCAAGGTCATGTGATGCAGGATTTGATTTTATCGACGTCGATTCCAAGATTGAGATAGAACTTGGTGCGCGTTTTCGTGTGCGACTTTTTCGTTTTGACATTCGATTTCATCGAGGATGTAGTCTTTTTCAGCATGCAGGATCGTTGGCCCTGCTCTTCCGGCAGATAAAGTTGACTAACGAGGAGAGTGTGAAATTCCGGCGTCGAGTAACCCAAATGAACGCCCACGATGCAGTTCTCAACTTTGCCCCGGTTGCCATGGTATTGACGAACGGCTCCGGCCGTACTGGAGCCGCTCTTGGCGATTCCTGATTCATCCACCGTGCCAATGTTTCGGCGTGTGCATGGTCGCGAGCGATGATTTGTCGGCGGCGATTTCGCGATCTCGCATTTGCTCCTCATTCCACTTGATCGATTCGAGAAAACGTTGTAGCGTTCTGGGAGCACGGCCCAACTTCAAGGCAATCGCCTCGCAGCTCTTTCGTTGCATGTCCGATAATTGGCCCTTCGCGTAACCGCTTCACATAAACACTTAACAAACGTCGGCCGGCAAAACAGTCGGCGAACATCGCCAGAAACAGAAACAGAAACAGAAACAGAAACAGAAACAGAAACAGAAACAGAAACAGAAACAGAAACAATGTCAACTGTCGACCGAGGTTCTTGATCTCGCTAAATGTCATCGTGGCGGATCCTAATAGAAGACCAATTCCAGCAACTACTTGAGATCCTAACGCAACCCCTGTTTGGCGTTTCAAACGCGGAGTTTGATGCTAACCCACCAAGTTGTGTTAGAAGGTATTAGCACAAAAGTGGCGCTGCCCAATTAAGGAGCGTTCGAGAAATAGTTCTCGTATAGTCGCCTTTCGCTGCGAAAGAACCGTACTTTCGCAGCGAAAGGCGACGCTCATTGCCCGAACGGTCCTGAATCACCATGCTGCGTATTGTTTGGCTAACGGATGTGCATCTCAATTTTGTTGAGGTTGAGGATCGCAGTGCGTTTTTTGCCAGCGTTTGCCAAGAATCGCCAGACGCCGTATTGCTCACCGGCGATGTTGCCGAAGGGCCCGATATTGTTTCTCACCTGCGAGCCATGGCGCGAGAAATTTCGGCGCCGATCTATTTCGTGCTCGGCAATCACGACTTCTACCGCGATTCCATCGTTGAGGTGCGCCGCCGCATGAGCCGCTTGTGTGAAGAGACGCCCTCGCTGGTTTATTTGACGGCCGAGGAGGTCGTGCCGCTTACTCCGAGCATTGGTCTGATTGGCCACGATGGCTGGGCCGACGCCCGCCTCGGCGACTACGAACATTCGCTCGTCATGATGCACGACAACCATCTGATCAAGGAGTTGATCGGCTACAACAAACAGCAACGCTGGGATGTTCTGAAACGTCTCGGCGATCAGGCCGCGGCGCATATTCGCCGCGTGCTTCCACTGGCTCTCGGCCAGTTCCCCGAAGTGATTTTGGCCACGCACGTGCCGCCGCTGCGCGAAGCGTGTTGGCATGAAGGGCAAATTTCCGACAACCAATGGGCGCCGCATTTCACCTGCAAAGCCATCGGCGACGCCATTCTCGACATCATGCAATCGCACCCCGACCAGCGGCTCACCGTCTATTGCGGACACACCCACGGCCAAGGCCGCTGCCAGCCGCTGGAGAATGTCGAAATTTTCACAGGCGGCGCCCAGTACGGCGAACCCGCGATCGTGAGCACGTTCACCATCGAGTAGGAAGCGTGAAACAATGCGTTCGCGAATTCGCGAATTCGCGTGTGAGAAGCCCGGCTTTTGCAGGTCGGTGCGGCTCACAAGGCCGCCCTCGCGCCCTAGAATTGAAACAAAAAGACGGCGTCGGTCCTTGAACGCCAACACAAGGTCGGCCAGCGCTGCTGAATAAGGAGTATTTGTCGCCAGTTTCGGCGTATTTACGGCGGAAATCGGCCTGAAATGTGCCGAAAAACGGGTTTTAAGTCAATTACTCGCGGTATACTTGCGGCAGCGGCGGTTGTGGCCGAAACTGTGAGCCAGGCGCATTTTTTTCCAGAGACGAGCCGATGTTGATCGAATTTCGAGTTGAAAACCACCGGTCGCTACGAGATGAACAATCGCTCACGTTGGAAGCCGCGCCGATTGGTGAAGCTTCCGACCCACGACCGCGTAGCGCTCTAGGGCATGACAAAAAGCTACTGCCGGCAGCCGTGATCTATGGCGCCAATGCCAGCGGCAAGAGCAATGTGCTGGACGCTCTCGCCTTCATGCGCGACGCCGTTATCTTTTCACACCGAATGTGGGAGCCTGAGGGCGGCACTCCGCGAACTGCGTTTGCCTGGGGAGGGCGACGCAATGAACCGTCGTTGTTTGAAGTCACTTTTTTGGTTGCTGGAACCAAGTACGTCTACGGTTTTACGGTAGACGACGAAGCCGTTCAAGAAGAGTGGCTCTTCGCTTGGCCGAACAACCGCAAACAAGTATGGTTCGAGCGGGAAGGCGACCAGTTTCAGTTTGGTGAGCATTTGGCCGGGCCGAATGACGTCGTTGAAGAAGTCACTCGTTCGAACGCGCTGTTTCTCTCCGCCGCCGCTCAGCACGGACATAAACAGCTTATGCCGATTTTCATGTGGTTCGATGGGATCACCAGTGTAAATTTACAAAGTCGCAGGCATTCGATGCTCCGCTGGAGTTTTCCGTCTGAAGCCATCTTTTCGTATGACAATAAGCAGCTTTTACTTTTCCCAGAACTCGATCGAACTACGCGTATTCGGCAGCTACTGAAAGCGGCGGATTTTGGTATTGTTGACGTAAAGAGCGTTGAAATTGAAAAAGACTACCTAGGTCGTACGCAATGGCGAACGCTGTTGCAACACCAAGCCGGAGACGAAAACTCCTGGCTCGATTTGGAGGAGGAGTCGGCGGGAACGAAGACCCTCTTTCGCATGTCGCCTTCCGTTTTTCGAGCGCTCGAATTTGGTGGGCTCTTGCTGATCGACGAATTGGAATCCAGCCTGCATCCTTTGCTGGGTTTGGCTATTTTGAAGATGTTTAACTGTCCCCAGACAAACCCCAACAATGCGCAGATCGTGTTCACAACCCACGACACAAACCTGCTGGGCGCGACGCTTGGCGAACCGCCGCTGCGGCGCGATCAGATTTGGTTCACCGAGAAAGACAACGAAGGCGCCTCGAAGCTTTATCCGCTTACAGACTACAAACCTCGTAAGTCGGAAAATTTGGAGCGAGGTTATTTGCAGGGAAGATATGGCGCCATTCCGTTTCTGGGCGACATCGCATGGATAACGGAGTAATTCGTCGTAGGAAAGAGAAACCGCAAGCGGCGCCCCGCCAGACAAGATCCTTATAAAAAACCCAAGCCGATCATTTTAATCGTTACCGAGGGCGAAGTCACGGAACCGGAATATCTCGAAGGTCTGAAAAGAGCTGTTAAGAATCCGCGAGTCGAAATCAAAGTGTTCGGCGGCATTGGTGTTCCGAGGACGCTGGTTGCATCGGCGAAAGAACGCAAGAAAGCAGCAGAGAAGCGAGCCCGGCGTGAGAAAGACGACAATCTTCTCTTCGATGAAGTGTGGTGTGTTTTTGATGTGGACGAGCATCCAAATATCCCCGACGCCACGCAAATGGCGGAAGACAACGACATTCAACTGGCAATTTCAAACCCGTGTTTTGAGCTTTGGCTGTACCTGCATTTTGCCGAGCAACCGGGGCTGAGGCATCGTCACGACTTACAACGCATGTTGAAAAAACACCTTCCGACATATGACAAGCACGTCGTATACTCCGACTACGCCGCAGGATATGGTGAAGCCGTAAAGCGGGCGACGCGATTGGAGGAGAACGCCAAGGCGAACAACGACGAAGGAAAAAATCCAACAACGGGCGTCTGGCGGCTGACCGAGAGTATTCGCTCCGACGGCTAATTCGCTTGAAATCCTTTTGCAGAAAAACTCTCGCTTCGGCGCCTTTCGGGAAACAATCGCGGTGGACGCTTCACTGGCTTCCACTCGGCTTTCGCGTTTGAATCGTGAGCCGCTTGAGAACGACGTCGACGCGGGCGGTTGCATGTGAGGCAGCGCATTGGATGATGATCTCCTTGATCGGGGCTTCGCCCACCGGCCATGTTTCGAGCAGGCGAAAGTCATTGGAATTCGGCTCCGCGAACCAAGCCGAAATCGTTGAGCCCTGGCGAACCAAACGTAGGCGACCGGCGGCGATGGAAATCGGCCAATGGCGGCTCTCATGGCTGGCCTTGCCGGCGAGCGTTTTGTGTCCGCGAACGGAGCGAACGTTCGTATTGCCGTTTTGGTCCACGCCGAGCGATGTTTCGACTCCCGGATTGGAAGCGGTATCTACCGCCGCTCGCAACACCAGATAGGCGCCCCACCCTTCTTTCGGTTTCTGGATTTTGAAGCCTTCGAAGTCGAGCGTGATCACGCAATCTTCGCTGATCGGTTGGCGTAAATGAAGACGCGGCCGCTTCGCGTAGCCATCGGCGTTTTGCAGTAATAACCGCGTCCCACCTTCGACCGACGTAATTCCCGATACAGCGCCGCCCGGCTCCAGCCCCTTCGCTTGGAGTTTGCTGATCGGTTCGGTGAAGTCGAACGCCTGCAACTCAGGCCAGGCGGCGAATTGATTTTCGGCCGACGCCCGAGCCAGTTGCTGATCCTCGACCGCCGGCAGTGTTTTCGGCCACTCTCCCCGATAAACAAGATTGCGAACGCGGCACTTTGTTTTATTTGAGTAGCGGAATAAGCCGAAATAGCGCTGCGCCGCCAGTTCGGTCAAGGTGACCGTGGCGACATCCTCACCGTTGACGGCGATTGTGAGTTGATCGCCTTTTAGGGAAAGCCGGTATCGATTCCAATCCCGCTGCTTGAGGGCGATCTTTTTCGCCGCGCCTTCGATCGGCGCGGAGTTGCCTGGCGCGAGGCCGTTCGTTTCGAATTGCGCGTCTGTCAGTAGATGCTTCTTTACTCCATCGGTGGAAATGAGTAACGCCGTGCGGCCAACGGCAGGATGGACCTCGGATTCTCCCGGAATGTAGTACGACTCGAACTCGATCACGCCGTCTTCCAACATCGGACGCTGATACATCAGCAAGCTCTGGCGGGGCGCGGCCAAAACGTTCTCGCGAAGCCGGCCTTGAATCTCACCGTCGGCCTTCTTCCACGGAGCCGATTCGTTGTCCGCGTCTAAGGAAAGAGAATCGCCATACATGTCGGCTCGCCACGCGCCCCAACTGGCGAAATTGATGAGGTCGAGTTGGTCGGGAATCTTCGGGTTTCCGCTAATGCGAAGATTGCGAATGGAAGATTGGAAGCCCGCGTTATAAGCTTGCAGCACAAGCCATGGGTCGGGACGCTGCGAAAACGATTCTTCATGAATTTGGGTTCCATTGACGAACGTTCTGACTTTGTTGTTTTTCACCACGATACGAAAGTCGGCCAGCCAGTTGCCCTGATTGGGAATCGTGATCTTGCCCGGCTCATCCTTGACGGCGTGCATGAGGTTGACCACGCGCGTGGCTTTGAAGTCGTAGCGGGGTTCGGCGGAGTGCATGCCGTAGGTGATCGCGGCTTCACGGTATCCATGCATCGTACGTTGGACGTTTATTTCGAAGTCGCCTTCCAACGGCGACTGAAAAAAGAGTTGCCCCCAGGTTCCGCCGGGAATATGGTCGACCACGCCCGGCGAGTACTCCCACTCCGTATGCCGCAGCCCATTTTTGTGCATATCTGGCTTGTAATACGGAACATTCGCCCACTGCGTCAAACGCGGTTTGTTTGAGGTGGGCTGCGAACTCAGCCGCATGGCCTCATCGATATGGCCGCCGAGCATATTGGCCCACTTGTCCCACTTCCCGTCTTTCGCCTTGGTTTTGGCGTCGCGTTGTTTCAAGAGCAGTTGCTGCGA
This sequence comes from Planctomycetaceae bacterium, assembly GCA_003233175.1. Lineage (GTDB taxonomy): Bacteria > Planctomycetota > Planctomycetia > Pirellulales > Pirellulaceae > SZUA-33. Next base: position 28,244 of record QIKY01000371.1, read on the forward strand.
CAGATCGAACGCGGCAAATTGCAATTCGGGATGCTTTGCTGCTTGCCAGGCAACCACGAATTCGCTCGCTCGTTCATGAGGGCTCATGCTCTGCGGGAAGCCTTTCGCGGCCAATGCGTTGAGTTGCGCCATGCCTTGCCTCGCCGCGACAAAATCTTGCCGCTGCATCGCGAGCAGCGCCAAAAGCCCAATTTTGTTTCGCTGGCCGCTCTCGCTTGGCATATCGATTGCGGTAATTTGTGCGGCCAACTCAGCCAGCTTCCCTGTCTGCTGGGCAACCGACATCAGCTCCGTTGCCGGGCAGATTATCTGTTGCCGGGCCGAACCGGCGGACGAGACAAATTCAAAATACAGACGATGATTCGCATGGTCGGGCGAAGCCAACACCCACGCGCGCAGTTCGTCGTAGGCCTGCTGTTCGGGTAATTGCCGAGCACGCGCTACAAGCGGCGCGGCATCCTGAATAAAGAACCGCTCGCCGAGAATGTCGTGAAGCAAGCGACGATCGGCTGGCGTGTACTGTTTGTTGGAAGCCAGCATGTTATTGCGAATTTCCGCCGTGAGCGTTTCGGGCCAAAGGCCCGCCAACTTCAATTCGCGGACTCGCAACGACCGCCCTTTCCCGCGATAGAGCCCAACCTGCAAATCAATTTCCGGTTCAACGGTTCGTTCGTAAACCAGATCGCCGTTTAACACGACGCGAAGCGTACGCCCGGCGAGCGTCAACCCGACGCGGTTCCAATCGTCGGGCTTGAGCGGAAGCTTTTTTGGGCCGCGGCGCGCCGCAGGATTGGCCAGCCGGTTATCGTCGACGATGCCAAGCACCGGTTCATCCCAATCAGGGCGCGTCAGCCAATGTTCGTCAACGCCAGCGGGTTCCAGCAGCAAGGCGATGCGGCCAATCGTGGGATGCGCCACCGATTCGCCAGGAGTATAAAAGAACTCATAGTGAAACGATTCCTGGTCGCGAAGCGGCCGCTGGTAGTAGGCCCAACTTTGTGTTCGCGTACTTTTTCGGCCGACGAGCGCTCCGTCGGCGGCTTGCCAATCGAACGCGCTCGGCTCCGCTTGCTGCTGGCGAAGTTGAGAGTCGTACTGGTTTTCACTTTCAATCTTTAACGCCATCAAACGATGATGCGGCTGCGATTCGCCAAAGAAAGAAGTGTTCCAACCGTCCATTCGATCGCCGTTGATGAGCGACACTTCACGCGGAATCGTTGGGTTGCCGGTAATTCGCGGATTGCGGAACGTGGTGGCGCGGGCGTAGTCGGTGAAGAGCGTCAGCCAGGGGCTGGTGTCGCTGACTTCCTCTTCATAGACCAGGGCGTTGTTGAGGTACTGTCGCATTTTACCATCGGCAACTTGGATTTTGAGCGTCGTGAACCTCTCTAGCATGCCGCGAAGAGCCGCTGGCAAGTAGAGCGATTCATGGCCGCCGATCGACCAAAGAGGCATGCGCGAACCCCACTTTTGAGCTTCCACCACCGCTCCGCCGTAGCCAAAGTCGGCTTCGGCCCAGGAACCATAATACGCCTCGACGGTGAATTCGAAGTCGCCCGTCAGCGGATACGCGAAGCTGAGAAAATCTGAACCAGCGCCGCTAAGATGCGCGATCTGGCCTTCGTGAACCTCCCACCAAGGCTGGGTTCCGCCAGCGGTTATTTTCTTCGTACTGAACACCTGCCAATGCGCCAGTTGGGGATCGTCGCCGGGGCGGATCGTGGGCGGGTCGGTCTGGAATTCGCGCAGGGCAAGATCGATCGGCAAATGTCCCAACACTCGGGCGTTGAGGGTGTTCCGAAACGCTTGATGCACCGAGACCAGATTTGCCCGGTAAAGCGGCGAGAATTGCGCCGACTGCATACAAGCCCGGTAGACCAGATAATCGCTCATGCCGTCTGGCCGGGATTGACCCGGTTGCGGTTTCAATCGTTTGACGATGGTCGCGACAAGCGGTTCGATCACTTCCTTGCCGCGCTGGAAATCCCCCGTTTTTGCCAGCAGAATCGCGAACAGGAACGCTGCATTTTCCAGTTTCTTTTCGTAGGCGTCCTCGGCGAGGCCGCGCAATTCCTCAAGTCGTCCACTCTCCTCGGCGGCGGCCGCCAGTTCCGTGAAATTGCTCAACAGGTCGGTGGCATGGAGTTGGCCGTCACGCTTGCCAAGCTTCAAAAACGCTTGCGGCGCCCGCACCGGCTCGACCCAATCGGCGGTGAATCGAACGGTTTGCCGCCCCTTGGCGGGCAGCGTCCAATTGCGCCACGCCTCGTACCGTTGCTCGGCTGGAAGGCGGCTCATTTCTCGATAAATCACCGCCATCGCGATAGCGGTGCTTGGTCTTGAATAACGCGAAATCGAGAGATCGGCCACGCGGGCCATGTAGTCCAAGGCAATATGTGGCAAGCCGGTTTTGGCTGCTTCTTCGGCGATCGCGGCCAAGTCTTGCCGTTGCAGATGCTGCCGGTACGATCCACTGTGACTCGCATAGCGCGATTGCCGGCCAATAAGATATTTCTCGAAGAACTCGCTCACCTGTTGGGGGTCGGTGGCCAAGTGGCGATTCACTTTCGAGACCAAACGGCCCAGAGAAAGCTGGCCGTTGTTTGAACTGGCTGCCGCGGATTGCACGTTCATGTTGATCGCCGCTTGGAGGATTTCAAACGCCGGCTTCGCCAAACTTTCATGCTCCGACGCCGGCAACGCCGCATGGCAGGCCAGTTGCACAATCGGCGGCAAGCCGCGTTGCTTGACCTCTTTGGCCAACTCCACCAGAGCGGTTTTGGCGTCATCCAGTTTGTTCTGGGAAAGCGCCATTTGCGTTTGCAGGACCAACGCCGCTATTTTCGCGCGCGAGTTCTTCTTTCGCGCTTCGAGTTCCGCCGAAAGTTGTTCCGACTGGTCGGACCGCAGCGCCCATTGGACCAGCACTTCGCCCAGGCTGCTGACTTGCGCCTCGGAAAACAACTTCGAGGAATCGCCATACATGAGAATTTCGCCGGAACGATTTTCCGGCAGGACGATCGGCCGCAGCAGCGCATAAACCTCTTTCGCCGGATAAGCATCGCCTTGCCATTGGGCGATCACCTTGCGGAGCGACGTCGCGACTTCGGTTTCCAATTTTGCGAGGTTGGATTCCGCCGAGGTAGATCCGCCAAAAGCCGAGAATACGATCACGCCGCGGCCGCTGTTGGATGACGATTTCGCCACATCCTTTACCGGCATCCCGCCCCGCATCGCGGCTTGCACCGCCTTACGCGACAGAGCCGGCATCTCGTTTTCCGCCGAGGCATGCCCGATATTGATCGCGAGGCGGAACTTGGAGAGCGTCAGCGGCGGAATGCGATGCGTTTTGGAGGGCGTTTTGCTCTTGGCGCCGCTTTGCGCCGCAACCGCCAACAGTTCCGCCCATTTCGCTTCGGCTTGTGGGCGGTCGTTGCGCTCCAGAGCGTTGTTGGCCCATTCGTGGAGGATGGCGGCGGTGTGTTGATTGTCAATCTGGCGGCGGGCCGCCTGAAGCGCGCGGGCGGCGAACGCCTCGCCGATTTCTTGCCGCTCTTTGGCGGCTAGGCATTCGCGGGCGATCAGCCAGAGCGGAACTTGCGCCAGCGCTTCTCGACGCTGGCGAGAGTTGGGGCGGCGCCCCGTTTTGATTGTTTCCAAAGGTTGCGATTCCAACGCCGCCAGCAACGCTCGCAGTGAATCGGGCGCCTGTTCGTGCTCAATGCGGAGCAGAAATGCGGCTTCCACGATACGCACCGAGAGGTCGGCGGGGTGCTCCGCTTGCAAAACGGCCAGCCGCTGGCGGATGCCGTCGACGACGGTCTTCTCTTTCGAAATCGCGACGAGCAAGTCGACCAGCGGACTCTCCATCGGCTTGGTTCGCGCGTCGTTGATCGAGGGAACGATCAGCAACAGGTCCAAGATCGGGGCGCCCTTGGCGAGTTTCTTCGGAACCGCCAAGAGTTGCGCCATCGCTTCGGGGGCATTGGCGGCATCGAGTGCGGCGAGCGCATCGTTCAGCCCCTTCGTAACTTGGTTCTTGAAATAATCTGGCTGATTGCGTTGCCATTGGCCGGCCTGTTCGACAGCCTCGTCTTGCGAGAGCTCACGGAAAATGCGCACGGCGTCGACGGGGCTATCCAACTTCAACAACTGCCGCCCGGCCCAAACGGAGTTCTCGACTCGTTGGTAGGAAGAGTAAAACGGGTCGAAAGCATTTTCGCTCGGGCTGCGAAGTTGCTTCAGTAAAAGGTTTCGCGCTTCGTCGCTGCGCCCCATGTCGTCGTACAACTTGATCAGCTTCGCAACGGGCGAGTATTGCATCTGCTGCATCGAGTTGCCTTTTTTAATCGCCGCTTCGAGCAGTGTGATTGCCAGGGGGCGCGTCTCTGCAAACTGATCGAGTTCCTGGCCGATGATCCAACAGGCGGCAGACGGCATCGCCTTCAATGTTTCCTCATTGGAAACCAGCTTTTCGAGCCGCCGCCGGGCTTGTTGCTTTTGGTTTTCTTTTAGTTCGATCAAGCCCAGCATCGCTTCGCCGCCCAGCCACTGAGGCGCCTCTTGCAAACGCGTTTCGATCGCTTTACGAAAGTCGGGCAGGTTGTCGGTTCCATGCACTCCCTCAAGCACTTGGTGGAACTGAACGTTTACCTTCCCACCCTGGCTGTAGGACGAAATCTGAGTCAGCCCGTACCAGGGCGTCGTGGCGGCTTCGTTCACCGAGGGAACGACCGCACGCTTGCCAAGTTGGTAAACCCGATCGAGCTTCCAGAGCTTAGGATTACTCAAGTTCGACATCATGTTGTTACGGTATTGCGGGAAAGCCTCGAACGCTTTCTCAAACAAGTTGAGCGCAAGCGTCATCTCGGCTTCGCTCGGCTCGCCGCGCCGGCCTCGCATGAGGTTCGTCACGAGGTTGATGACGTAATACGGCTGGCTGAACTGCTTCAAATTGATTTTTTCAAACGCCTGGACCAAATCGAGAGAACGTTTGGCTTGCTCAAAGACTCGGCCGATTTGATACAGTTCTTCCGCAACCCATTGCGGTTTCTGTTTCAATAATTCCAGATACTGATCACAAGCTTCATCGTGTTTCCCCGTCGCGACAAAATGTTTGGCGAGTTGGTATCGAAAAACAACGGCGTCGGGGCGCGCCGCGACCGCCTTCACCAGCAGTGCTTCGACCTTCTCCCGATTGTTCGAAGATTCGTAATACTCGATCAACTTGGCGTAGAGTTGCGGCGAATTGGGGGAGCGTTCAAGCTGGCTTTCCAGCTTCGCGATCAACTCCTTCAACGCACCGGTGCGGTGGAGCAACTGCAGCGCCTGGGTTCGCATCTGGGAGTTGTTGCTGGTCCCGTATCGGAACGGATTTCGACCCGACGCGTTCATGTTCGATAACGGCGATTTCGTCCGGCGGAGAATCGTATGCGCCAACTGCCGGGCCAATTCGATCTTGCCCTGCCCTTGATACAAGGTCATGAGCGAAGCCAGCGACGCGAGATCGTTGCTGGAGCGCCGTCGCACGCGCGACACCATCGCCTCGGCCATTTCGTGCATGCCCAGCCGACGCATCTGCTCGATTAAGGCCGACTGCGTTTTCGAGGCCAGCCGCAGGCCGAACAACCGTTCGGCCGCCTGGCGAGCCCGCTCGACATCGCCCAATCGTTCGGCCAGATCCAGCACCAGAAGCTCGCGCCGCTGCACCAGTTTTTGGTCGCGCGGCGCGATCGCCTCGACGATTTCGAGGGCGTCTTCAAAGTTTCCCATCGCTTGATGCAGCGAAGCGATTTCCAGTCGAAATGCGAGGTCGTCGTTGCGCAACGCTCCCGCCGCCGACAACAACTCCAAGGCCTCGTCCTTCTCTTCCAGCCACCAGCGTGAATATGCCAGCATGAGAGTGGCGTATAGTTTGTCATCGTCGCCGGCGGCTAGCAACCGCTTCGCCAGATGTTCGGGCAGATCGTCGAGCACGTCGTTCCGTTTGAAGACTTCATACACTTCGCGGAGCAACATCAACGACGACGGGTCGACGTATTCGTTCGGCTGCGGGTACTGAATCTGAGCTTGAATGTTTTCCTGCCCGTACTTGAGTTGAAAATACGTGCTGCGGCTGGTCGTGTTGGTTGCACTCCTCTTCCGCTTCTGTTGGCTCTGTTCAGCCCTTCTTTGCCGGGCGACTTCGGCGCCGATTTCGAGCGCGTGATCGAGCAGCGAGAGGATTTTCGCGTTTTCTTCCTGCGGCCCCAGATGCGCCATCCAATTCATCAATAAGTTCGCAGCGGGCGCGAGGGGATCAACCACTTTCGAGGCCCCGCCCGTTCGGCCAGCGGCGAGCGTCGAATTGTTCGGTCCCTTGGCGATATCCGCGTGGGCGGCTTCCAGCCATTTCGGAAACAGTTCGTCGATGCGGTCGTATTCTTCGTTCGCCAGGAAAAAATTCATGACGGCGGCGAGTTGCGCCGACGAGTCGGCGGCGTCGATCTGTTTTTGCAGCATTTGCCCGGCTTGCTCCGTGCGACCGGCGAGTTTCAGCTCTTCAATGACCGTGCCGGTAAACGCGCCGCCGGCAAGCACGTTGGATATTGGCGTCCAACTTCCACCGATTTGTACGTAGGTCTGCCCGCGAGAAATAATCACTCGGCCAAACGCCGCCGGGGTTGCTGTGCTGTCGGCCTCGGAAGTGAGTGCTTTGTAGCAGGCGAGCATCAGTTCGAGGTCATCTTCGGCGAGCGGCTTCTTTTGCGGTTTGGCGTTTCCTTGTTGGGCGACGAGTGCATTTTTTTGGTTGACGCCGCGCGTCATGAGCGACTGCAGGAAGAACTGTTGCGATTCGCGCCCGCCGGCTTTCGCCAATCGACGGGCGACGGCGAAGATCGAATCCAAATTTCCGCGAAGTTGTTCGACGTACATCCAGTCGTAAATCGTCTCGCGGTTGGCGTCATCCGCCGTAGCGGCGGCGCTGATTTTCTGCAAACGATCCTCCCAGGCGTTGTTTTCGTCGACCGTGTTGTTTTCGTCGGCCTTCGTTTCTTGGCGGTTCTCCCGCTCCTGTTCGATACGCATCAGCCAGGCGTACGCCGCCATACGCGCTTCGCCGAAGGCGTTGGGCGTCCACACCGAAGTGGCGCCGCGCGAACCGCCGAAGTTGTTGTTTGTGTCAAGCCCCGCGGCGCGTCGGATTTGAGCAGACGAACCGAGCATGGCCAGCGGCGAGCGGCGCGTGGGTAGTCGCGACGAGACGCCCTGCCGGTTCTTCGAGCGGGCCTTGGAACGCGCCTGTTTGAACTTCTCCGCCGCCACGATGCCCATCGTTTCATGAACGGCATTGACTGCCAGCAAACGTTCGAAATGAACCCGCGCCTCGGCGAATTTATCGAGCGACGCCCAAGCCACCGCCTCGCGATAGCGCAGCTCCCAATCGTCGCGCTGTTCGCTCAGCAACTGCTCGGTCAGGGAAATGACATTTTCATACGCCCCCTGCTTGAGTAGGGAATCGAGGTTTCGCAACCGCCGAATCGGATTTTCCTCGCGCTGCATCAGCTGCAATAAAATCTCGCTGGCTTCATCGTGCAGGCCGCCCTCTTGAAGAAGCTTGGAGAGCCGAAACTCGGTTTCATGGCCCGGCGCGATCGCGGCGAGTTGCCGTTGGTAGTTGGTTGCCGCGTCGAGATCGGAGCCGGCTTCGCAAAGCTTCGAGAGTTGCTGGAGCAGGTTCGTGTCGCGCGTGTCGTCACTGAGCAGGCTTTCCAACTCTTGCCGGGCCGTTCCGTAATCGCCCGACGTCTGATGGGCCTGCGCCAGGCAAATGGTCATTGCTCGCCGCTTGTCTTCGCTGCGGCGGTCTCGTTTCAAACGATCGAGCAGCTTGTCGAACTGATTGAGTTGCAGGTAGAGTTCGGTCAGTTTGACCGTCAAACTCGTTTGATCGTCTAGTTCGTCGGTCTTTTCGAACGCCCGCCAATAAACTTCAATCGCCTCGTCGGTGCGGAATTGCCGCGAAAGGGCCGCCCCCAACGACATAATCAAATACGGTTCGGTAGGATTGATGCGCACCGCCTTGCGGAGCGTTTTGACGCCTTCCTCCGCCTTGCCCAACTGAAAACAAAGCTGTGCATAGAACTCGTAGTTGTCGGTATTGCCCGGCGCCGACACAATCAACTCGCGCGCGGCTTGCAACGCTTCGTCGGCTCGCCCCAACTGCGCCTCCAACCGCGCAACGTTCATCAGGTGGTCGCCCCGCGAGCGACGATCCACAACCGCCAACCGCCGGTTCATCGCGGCGGCGCGGGCGAAATCGCCCGACAGTTCGGCAATGTGAGCGGCGGTCGACAGCGCAGAAATCGACTTGGGGTCTTTTTTCAAAGCGGTATCGATCGCTTCGGCGGCATCGGCCCAACGGTTGTCCGCCTGATAGTATCGGGCCAGCGTGCGCCATTGACTCGACGCCGCGTTTTTATCTTTTAGCACAACCGCCGCCAGCGCCGTGATTTCTTCATCCAAACTTCGGCTCGCGCGGAAGACTTCAATGCGTTGCGTGATCACCGACTCTTGTTCATCGGCCGTGGCGGCGAGTTTGTTGGCATGGTCGATGAAAGCCAGGGCTTGTTTGTACTCGCCACTGCGGGCGTGATAGTCGGCGGCTTTCAACTGGAGGGAAAAATCCTTGGGGTCGAGCCGGCAGGCGTCCGCGATTTGCGAGGCGGCTTCGTCGAGGTAGCCGAAACTGTTGTAAATTTCGGCCAGTCGGGCAACGTTGCCAGCGGTATGGCGTTCGCCTTCGGCGATGGCGGTCCAGGTGGCGAGGGCGTCTTCGGGCCGCTTGAGAATGTGATAAAACTCGCCCAAATACTCGCGGTATTGCGGCTGATTCGGCGCCTGCGCCACCGCCTGTTGGTAGAGCGACAGCGCTTGGTCGTTCATGTTCGATTGGCGAAACAGGTCGGCAACCTGCGCGATCGTGATTGCATCGTCGGTGCGCGCGGCGAGAATTTTTTTCCAGATGCGAGTCGCTTCGGCTTGGCGTTTTTCAGGTGTTAGCTCCTTGTTTTTAAGAACGAGCTTTCCCCAATCCCGCAGAAAGTCGACGTTGCCCGGCGCCGACGCCAGCAGCAATTCGTATTGTTTGATCGCGTCGGGGTAACGTTGGTCGTCGACCAGTTGATCGATGAACGCCTTCCGCAATTCCGAGCGCGTCGGCGCCAGTTTGAGCGCCTTTCGCATCCACTCGGCTGCTTCCGGCACACGCGCCGACGACGCCAGGTATTTCGCCGCGCGAGCCATCGCGTCAACATCTTCAGGATGCGACGCGATCCACTTCTCGTAATATTCGACCAGCCCATCCTGATTCCCGTCGCGAACGAACACGTCTTCAATCCGCCGCCGCACATCGCGAAACAACCAGCCTTCAGGATTCAAATCGGCGATTAGTTTTTCGAAATCGGCGAGCCCTCCCTGGCGATCATTCTCGCGAATTTTCAACTCCGCGACTTCCATGCGAAACATCGTTCGCCGATAGTCGTCTTGAACGAGCTCGGCCAGCTTTTGATAGCGGGGCAAGGCTAGGGCGAATTCTCCTTCCTCCACCAACGTGATCGCGATTTGTTCCAACACGCGAGCGTCGTTGGGGAAGAGTGCTTCGAGGCGTTGCCAAACCTGGAGGGCTTCCTCGGTTCGCTGCGCCCGCTGGTGGACGCGGCCCAACTGTTGAAAAATTTCGAGCAGATCGGTTCTTCGCGGCTGGCGTTCGATGGCCCGATTAAACGCGGCAACCGCTTTTTCGGGTTGGCCCAGCAGTAGTTGTGATTGCCCCAGGTAATAACTGGCCAGGGCGTCCTGGGGACGCAGCCGTTCGGCGTTTTGGAACGCCAGGATGGCGTCTGCGTCTTCGCCTCGGTGGGCGTCGAACAGACCCAGCAGCATCCAACCGACGCCATCTTGCGGAGAATCCTGGACATTTTTTCGTAATTTCCCCAAGAATGCATCCAGCGTGCCGAACTCAACGTGATGGCCATAGATACGATCCAGCGCCGTTCCGCGGCGAGGGTTCCGCTGGAGCACGGTCAGAAACCGTTCGGCAATTTTTATCTGTCTAAGTTCATCTTCAGACAGTTTGTCGAGATTCGTAGTTTGCGCGGTAGATTGCGTTGGCATACCGGCCGCCACAACGAACAGAAACACTGGCGTTAGATGTACAAAAACAGCGAGAAACGCCGAGCGAAAACGCAACATGCGAGAAACCTCCCGTGGGCGATGATATCCAGCAGAGAAAAGGTGGCATTTGCTGATCATTACACATTCGTCGCCATTGTGCAAATATTGCATTTCGTTTTTTCGCCCAACGCCACACGCCGGTTCAAAATGGCGAGCGGGCCAAACACGGCTCCCACACCAGTTGATACATTTTCGAGGAGTTCGCTGGACAAAAGGATCGCGGCATGCGCACAATCCTTAACAGCGGACTCTTCAACAGGGGACTCTTCACATCTCTCTTCCAAGTAAGGGCTTTCCATGAGCGAGACGGATCAACTGCGGCAAGAACTGGAGGAGTTCCGAAACGACTTCGAGCGATTGCGAGCCGAAATTGGGAAAGTGATCGTCGGCCAACGTGAAATTTTGGAAGACACCCTCTTGGCGTTGATCGCGGGCGGGCATGTGCTGTTGGAAGGAGTGCCGGGGCTAGGCAAAACGTTGACCGTGCGAACGCTGGCCGAAGCGTTGCATTTGTCGTTCCATCGCATTCAGTTCACGCCCGATTTAATGCCCGCCGACTTGATCGGCACAAACATGGTCGTGGAGAACGCCGACGGTAAGAAGGCCTTTGAATTCCAAAAGGGGCCGCTGTTCGCCAACGTGGTGTTGGCCGATGAAATCAACCGGGCGACGCCCAAGACGCAGTCGGCGTTGTTGGAGTCGATGCAGGAACACAGTGTCACGGTGGCTGGAATCACGCATGTGCTGAGCGAGCCGTTCTTTGTGATGGCCACGCAAAACCCGCTCGAAATGGAAGGCACGTATCCGCTGCCCGAAGCACAACTCGACCGCTTCTTTTGCAAGCTGATCGTGACCTATCCCGACGTGAGTGAGTTGGAAATGATTCTTGATCGAACCACCGAAATGCAGAACCCCCAGGCCGAAGCGGTGCTGTCGGGGGAGCGAATTTTGGAGATGTCGCGACTCGCTCGAAAGATTCCCATCTCGCAGGAAGTCCGCCGTTACGGCATCGCGATCGTGCTCGCGACCCATCCTGAAAACGAACTCGCCTCGGCCGCCACCAAGCAATACGTGCGTTACGGCGCCAGCCCCCGCGCCCTACAAGCGATGATTCTCGGCGCGAAAATCAAAGCCATTCTCGACAACCGTTATCATGTCGCGCGAGACGACCTGCGCGCCATGGCGCTGCCTGTTCTGCGGCACCGCATGATTCTCAACTTTGAAGGCCAAGCCGAGGGGATCAGCACCGACGATGTGATCGGTAAGATTATCCAACAGGCGCCTGAAGACGCACTCGTCGCCGGTTAATAATTACCTGCCAAGAATTACTTTGCTGATCGTCCTCCACTTGCCATTCGACGCGCCCTCATGTCTCTTTTTGAGCCCGACTTCCTGACACGCCTCGAATACCTTTCGATCATTTCGAAACGGGTGTTTCGCGGTTCGCTGTTGGCGCAGCGCCGAACGATGCAGTTGGGTTCGGGCATCGAATTTTCCGACCATCGGGAGTATACGCCCGGCGACGACATTCGTTATCTGGACTGGAATGTGTACGCCCGCCATGGCGACTTATTGCTGAAGCGGTTCCAAGAGGAGCAAGATCTGCATATTTATTTGCTGCTCGATTGCTCGCGGAGCATGGGCTTCGGCGATTCGCCCAAGTTCGATCTTGCGCGGCGTTTGATCGCGGCCCTGGCTTACATCGCGCTGGCGGGTTTGGATCGAATCTGCGTGCTCTCGTTTGCCGATGGCGTGGTCGACGAATTCCCCTTGACGCGCGGCAAGGCCCGCATTCTCTCGTTGATGAAATTCCTTGAATCGCAGCAGGTCAGCGGCAGCGATACGAACCTCGGCCGGGCGATGCAAGGCGTGTTGCAACGCAGCCGGCGAAACGGCATTGCCGTCGTGGTGAGCGACCTGTTCGACGAACATGGTTTTCAACCCGGCCTCGACCAACTCCGCTACCGGCAATTCGACGGCCATGTATTGCAGTTGCACGACGCTCGCGAAGCCGACCCGGCGCTGCTCGGCGATGTCGAATTATTGGATATTGAAACGGAATCGCTGCGCAAGGTGACGGTCACGGAAAAGAATCTGCGGGCTTACAAAGAGTTGTTCCAGAATCATCAGCGGGCCGTGCGAGAATATTGCCGCAACCATGGGTTGGGCTGCACGCAGTCGGACGCCACGACGCCGTTCGACGAGTTGATTCTCCGAATGATGCGAGAAGTAGGAATGGGAGGCTAATGCATGAGTCTTGCAGCGCCACTTGCACTCGCCCTGACCGCGCTGGCGATACCGATCATCATTTTCTACATTCTCAAGGTTCGTCTGCGGCGCGTGCCGATTTCCACGAACCTGTTTTGGAGGCAGTTGTACGACGAAAAGCCGCCCCGATCGATCTGGCAGTACTTGCGGCATCTGCTGTCGCTTTTGGTCCAACTGCTGTTCATTGCCTTGTTGGTGTTGGCGGTCGCCGATCCTTCATTCTCTTGGCAACTGCTGCAAGCCCGCCGAATCGTGGTCGTGATCGACAACTCGGCCAGCATGAGAGCCGCCGACGTATTGCCTTCGCGTTTTGAGGCCGCTATTGAAAATGCGCTGGCAACCGCCGACGGCCTTCGTTTTCGCGACGAAATGGCGATCGTATTGGCGGGGCCGGAGCCGGAAGTTGTCATCGGCATGAGCGGACACATACCCACGCTGAAACGCGCCCTGCGCTCGATCAACATTTCCGATAATCCAACCAAGCTGCGCCCCGCGATCGAATTCGCCCAGCAGTTGGTGGGTGAACATCCACACGGCGAAGTGCTGGTGTTCACCGACGGCTGCTCGAAAGAGGAGAGACCAGGCAGCGGAGCCGAGAGCCTGGAGAGCGGAGCCGAGAGCCTGGAGAGCGGAGCCGAGAGCCCAGATCCGGGCGATAAAGGTTCTGATTCCTCTTCCCCAGTTCCGCCTTCATCCGTGCGGCCTTCAATTTTGCATCGCCGTATTTTTGGATCTGCCGAGGCTGGGAATATTGGCATCACACAGTTTCAGGTTCGTCGCAGCTTGATCGATCCGCTGGGTTACGAAGTGTTGGTGCGTGTTCACAATGCGTCGGAAAATGCGGTGAAAGCGCGGTTGGAATTAGAGTTGGACGGCGCACCGGTCGATGTGCTGCCGTTAGACTTGGCGCCCGATGGCGTTTTCACGCGGGCGTTGGAGAAAACTTCGCTCGCAGGCGGAACGCTCATCGCCCGCCTCACCGAAATTCCCGCCGACAACAACAGTCTAAAAACCGACGACACAGCATGGGCTATTTTGCCGCCTCGCGAAATTCAAAACGTCTTGATCGTTTCGAACAATCTGTTCCTGCGAAAAGTGTTTGAAGCGAATCCGCTGGTTCGCGTCTCGGTTGTGGAGGAGTTTCCCGACACCTGGCCGACCAGCGGAATCATTGTGCTGCATCGCGATGTTCCCCAGAAACTTCCGCCGGGTAATCTGCTTGTTGTCGATCCTCAGAACGACTCCGACCTCTGGACCGTTGGTGAATCGCTGGTCAATCCGATCATCATCAAGCAAGACGCTGCTTCGCCGTTAATGACCTACGTTCGGCTGGATAACGTCATCATGCCGCAAGCGAAGCAACTGCATTTCACCGCCGCGCCGCATGTTTTGGCGGGTTCGCTCTCGGGCGATCCTGTTTATGCCGAAGTCAAACGAACCAGTGGGAAGTGCCTCGTGCTGAGTGTGAACATTAACGAAGGCGACCTCGCATTTCGCACGGCCTTTCCCATCATGATGACCAATTCACTTGGCTGGTTCGCGGGGCGCCAAGGCGAACTGCGGCCGGCGTTGCAAACCGGCGCCGTTACGGAAGTCGATCTTGTTGACGCGAATGTTCGCGCCGCCGAAGTATTGCAACTGCGTTCGCCAGTTGGTGAGTTGCAACCGCTCGTCGTGCGCGGAAACCGCGGCCAAGAGAATCAAGAGCAACCAGATTCAATCGGCGCGACTCCCTCGGTTTCACTGCCGCCGCTCGACGCGGTTGGATTGTGGAGCGTGGTCCGAAAAAGTGACGCTGTCCGGAAAAGTGACGCTGTCCGGAAAAGTGACGCTGTCCGGAAAAGTGACGCTCGGCCGCTGGCGGAAATCGCGGTGAATTTGTCGGACGTTTCGGAATCGGATTTGCGCACGCCTGTCGAACTGCTGCCGAAAAACAAACCAGCCATATTGGCGGCAAGTTGGCTCTCGCGGCCGCTCTGGTTTTATCTGGCGGTGGTGGCTTGTTTGCTGACGGTTGTCGAATGGTGGTTGCACCAGCGAAGGATGATTGCCTAAGAGCTCCTATCATAGCCCCAATTGGGCGTTTCAAACACGGAGTTTAATGCTAATCCACCAAGCTGTGTTAGAAGGTCTAAACAATGTTTGAATTGATTCGCCCTTGGCTGCTGTGCTTACTGATACCAGCGTTGCCGGTGTTGGTCTGGTTTTTTGTGCGTTCGCTGAGCGACTTCCCACGCCGCCAACGGATCGTCTCGCTTATTATTCGTACTTCGATCGTATTGTTGTTGGTGCTGGCGTTATCTGGACTGACATGGCTGCACGCCACTGGCCAACAGTTCGTGATTTTCCTGATCGATAAGAGCTTGAGCGTGGGCGAAAACGGCGCCGCATTCGCCGACAAATTCCTTGACGATGCGCTGCAAGGCCGGTCGGATCACAAAGTCGCGTTTCTGCCTTTCGCCCATCGGGCGCTCTCGATTCAAGAAGAGCGCGCACCTCGCAATGGTTCTTCTTCCGCTGGGCCTGCTTCCAACGAACCTGCTTCGGTAGATAAAGCGACTGAAAAAGCGCGGCCCGATGAGAAACAAGGCAAGCAGCAAGACGAAAAATCGAAATCATTGGAGCAACTGCGCGACGGAACCGATCTTGCCGCGGCAATCAAGGCGGCGTCCGGCTATGTGCCGCCGGGCTATGTGCCGCAGTTCGTTTTACTGACCGATGGCAACCAAACCACGGGCGATGCGTTAGCCGTTGCGGCGCGAAGCCGCGTTCCGATCTCGACGGTTCCGCTGCCGGCGCGAGCGGAGCCGGAAGTACAAGTTTCCGAAGTTCGTGTTCCGGCGGAAGTGCGCGAGGGCGAACCGTTTTATGTCGAGGTGATTGTCCACGCCAACCATGAAGATGAAGGGCTGGTCGAGGTTTATCGCGGAGATCATAAAGTGATCAGCGAATCTCGCAAATTGAAAACGGGCGAAAATTCTTTTCGCTTCCAGCAGTCGATCGAACGCGATCGGTTGGTCGTGTTCAGTGCGAGAATTTCCCACCTGAAACAAGACACGCTGCTCGACAACAACATGGATTCCGGCCTCGTTTTCGCCGCCGGAAAGCCGCGCGTGTTGATCATCGAGAGCGATCCCAGCCTGATTCGCGAACTGGCGTACGCCTTGGAGGATGAAGGCGTGCAGGTTGATGTTCGTCCGCCGCAAGGCATGCCCGATTCCCTCTCCGACCTCCAGAACTACGAGCTCCTGATGCTCTCCAACGTGCCCGCGACGGCTCTTTCCGGGCAGCAGATGGAGATTGCCAGAACCTACGTGCAGGACCTCGGCGGCGGGCTGATTATGCTCGGCGGCGAGCAATCGTTTGGGCTGGGCGGCTACTACAAAAGTACGCTGGAGGAAATCCTGCCCGTGCGCAGCGACTTCGAGAAAGAGCAGGAGAAGCCCTCGCTGGGCATGGTGCTCGTGATCGATAAATCAGGTTCGATGGGCGGCGACAAAATAGAAATGGCCAAGTCGGCGGCGCGCAGCGCAACGGAGTTGCTCGGCCGGCGCGACAAAGTGGCGGTGCTCGCCTTCGATGGCGATACGTACGTCATTAGCGAAATGCAATCGGCCAACAACAAGGGAAAAATCAGCGGCGAGATCGGCAGGATTGAAGCCGGCGGCGGCACCACGATGTATCCGGCCATGGAAATGGCGTTCGAGGCATTGCTCGCGACCAGCGCCAAGCTCAAGCATGTGATCCTGCTGACCGATGGCGTGTCGTCGCCGGGCGACTTTGAAGGCATGGCGCAGCAGATGGTTTCCGCCAAGATGACCGTCTCGACGGTGGCGGTCGGCGAGGGCTCCGACACCGACCTCCTCGAAGCAATCGCTCGCGTGGGAAAAGGTCGCTACTATTTCACCACCGACCCGGCGCAGGTGCCGCAAATTTTCGCCAAGGAAACCGTCACGGCGAGTAAATCGGCCATCGACGAGCAGCCGTTTGTTCCGCAAGTCATAAGAACCACCCATGCACTCAAGGCGATCGACATCGAAGCCGCGCCGTTCCTCTTGGGTTATGTGATGACGCGTCCCAAGCCGACCAGCGAAGTGATTCTAGCCACCGAAAAAGGCGACCCGCTGTTGTCTTGGTGGCGGTATGGACTCGGCATGAGCGCCGCCTTTACGAGCGATGCGAAGAGCCGTTGGGCCGCCGAGTGGATGACATGGCCGGAGTTCGGCAAGTTTTGGACACAAATCATTCGCCACATTATGCGCAAAAGCGACGCCCGCGGGATGCAAATTCAAACCGCTCGCCGTGGCCGGCAAGTTGCGCTGAGCGTCGACGCCGTCGACGACTTTGGCCGGTTCCTGAACGAAGCCGACATCGCCCTGACGTTAATCGGACCGCAACTCGGCCAGCAGCATTCAGTTCTGAAGCAATCGGCGCCGGGCCGATACGTGGCGGAATTCGAGACGCCGAAATCCGGCGCGTATCATCTGGAAGTGGCCTTGGAGCAGAACGGGCAAGTTCTCTATCGCCAATCACGTGGTTTGATGGTCGGCTACAGCGACGAACTGCGCATTCGCCCGCCCAATGAATCGCTGCTGCGCTCGATCGCGGAAACGTCCGGCGGGCGTTATGACGTCGCCCCGGAAAACGTGTTCGACCTTCCCCGCCAAACGGCCAACCGGCCCACGCCGCTTTGGCCCTACTTACTCACAGCCGCATTGCTCTTGTTCGTGGCGGACGTCGCGCTCCGCAGGATCGATTTCAGCTTGCATTGGCGGCGGCCCGCTTAGGCGGGCGGCAACTGAAACAGCGGCAGCAGTCTGTCTGACGGCAAGTAATCCATCACCGGTCGCGCCGAAGGGAAACGCAGAGGGCCGCCGAGAAGAAAGTAGGGAAAGAAATAGGGAGCGAATGGCAAAAGGAACGAATAACTAATTCGGCGCCTCGCGAGAAAAAATAGCACGCGAAGCCGCGAAGGAAGATGCTGGGCGCCGGTGCTCTGGAACAGTCAGGTACATATCGAATTAAAAGCCCGGCATTTTGAAAATGCCGGGCTTTTTCGAGCTACAACCGGGAATTTTTATGGGGCCTGTTCCTCTGCGGCCCTCAGCGTCTTTGCGTTCTCTGCGTTGAAATGTTCACCTGGAAGCCGCCGAGCAATGTCAGGACTTCGGTCGGCGGCGTGTGAAAATGCGATAGCAGTCTATTTCTCGGCGCCCTCCGTGGCGGGGGAGCGTTTATACCTTCTAACACAACTTGGTGGGTCAGCATCAAACTCCGTGTTTGAAACGCCCAACAGGGGTTATGTTAGGAGCGTTTAGGGAACAACGGTCCTACAAACCTTTTTTGGTCATTCGCTCGCGTTTCGTGGATAATTCCGCCTATCGTTGATCAGGAGTTTGGCTGCGGAACACTTCGTCGGTTTCACTGTTTTGCGGGCGAATCATCTTGAAATAACGGCGGATCGTTTCCCGATGGCCGAGGGGAATCGGTTCGGAATCAAGCACCGACTCACTGATCTGCTCGTATTTGTCGACTTTTTTGCGGTATCTCCGAACGGCTTCTTGTTGCTGTTCGGGGGAAGTCATGGTTTCGATATCGACGTCGCCGCTTGCCGATTCGACGCCCGTAATTTTCATTTCGGGGCCGGTCTTGAGTTTCAGCGTCTGATCGCCGGGCTCGTTGCCGCTACGGCCGAGCCCCCAATTCTTGCCGCCTTTTTTCTTGCTGTCGGCCGTACTCTTGCAAGCACTCTCGCATTTCGACTTACACTCCGACAAGCTGCGGCATTGCTTACGAAGCAGATCGGAAAGCCTCTTGCGGCGGCCCTGTTTCTTACACGCACCGGCCAGCCCTTTCATGCCGTCTTTGAATTTGCCGCGATCTCCTTGTGAGAGCCCCGCGGCGATTTGGCTGGCTGCTTCGCGTATCTTTCTCTGGGCGGCTTGCGCGGAATTTTGTTGTGCTTGTTGGAGTTTCTCGGTCAAGGCGCGCTCCGTTTGGCGATCGAGTTTCGGCATATCGAGCTTGGCCAGTTCCTCCGCCGCCTTCTCCATTTTGCCTTCCGACATCGCCTCGCCCGCCGCTTGAAACGGTTCGGCCAACGAGAGGGCTTCGCCGATTTCCTGAAGAGCCGCCGCGCTGCTGGGGTCGGCCAAGCGTTCCTGCTGCGTCTGTAACACCGCCTCCATTTCGGAGAGCTTGGCAAGCGCTTCCTTAGGATCGACTCCCGGCAGTTTCAACTCTTCGATCTTCTGGAACAACTCCTTCAACATTTCTTCGATTTCGGGATCGTGGGCTTCCTTGTTGAACTGCTCCAATTCCTCCAGCCCGTCGGCGGCGCGGTCGGCCTGATTCCGCACGACGTCGTTTTGCACGACAGCCGCGATGGCTTCGTCGCGCGGCGCCGACAAAACCCCCACAACCAATGCGGTCACTGAAAGCAACACTCCCCAACTCCACGACCGAGGCGTTTTCAATGGCGCCACTCGGGCCGGATCGATCGTCGCGACATGTAATTGGGCGTCGGCTATTTGAAGTTGTTCCAACGGAGTTGGATCCGCCGAGCGACGCATGAAATTAAACGCCGTCGCGATCCGATCCTTGAAGCGATAAACGCGGTCGATCGATACCGCCGCCTTGTGCGCACGTGTTCGAACGGCGAACCCAAACGCAACGCCCGCCAGCGGGCAGGCAACGATCACGCCGCCAATCCAGTACAGCGAAAACGCGTCCACGCCAAACATGCGCGCCCCAATGATCTGCGATAAAGCCAAACCGCAACCGATCGCCCCTCCGACAACCAACCCGATCGAAGCGGTTTGCCAAAGCCACTGCTTCTGTTGCCGACTGCGAACCGCTTCCACTCGATCATGAATTTGTTGCATGGCGAACACTCCAAAACTGGGGGCGAATTCCGTACGGGCTTCATCATACCGAATTCGGGCGAAATACACCACATATTTTACCTCAATCGGCTAGAAATGTGATCTTCACCCACCGGTGCGGCTCGCGCCAAACCGCCCCAGGCCCATCGCACGTTGTCTAGTGCATTTGCGCAAAAAAACGACACGCTAACGCGTGGATTCCGACTCGTCGGTGAATTCTTGGAGCATCGTTTCCAGCCGCTCCATCGGCAGCCCCACGACATTCGACGCGCTGCCTTCGATAATTTGGAGCCAGCCCAGACCGTCTTGATAGCCGAAAGCGCCGGCCTTGCCTTCCCACAGGCCGGTGGCCAGATACTCTTCACGCTGTTGGGGCGAGATGTTGTCCATTTTTAATCGCGTGACTTCCACGGCGATTGCTTTATGGTCGTCGGGGCGTCGCCAAAGGCAAAGCCCCGAATAGACGGCGTGTTCGGCGCCGTTGAGAAATTCGAGCATTTCGCGGGCGTGCTCCAGAGTCGCGGGCTTTCCCAGAATGCGGCCCCGGCATTCAGCAACCGTATCGGCGCCGAGCACCACGCCGCTCGTGCATCGTCGGGCGACGTCTTTCGTTTTTTGAAACGCCAAACGCGCCACTAACTCAGGAGGCAATTCCCGGCTGCAAACACCGCATTCGGCCGAGTCAGCGGGCGGACGCACCTCAAATTCGTATCCTGCCTGGGCCAGCAATTCCCTTCTTCGCGGCGAATGACTAGCCAAAATCAGTTTCCAGGGCAACCGATGGCGTTCACGTGGGTTTTGGCGGGCGTCTGGCATGGGGGCGGCAACTTCCGGGAAACAAACTGGAATGGCGTGGTTGGCGGGCCGAAGGAATCATTGTTTACTGGAATTGTTTACCAGATGGCGCGCAGTGGGAAGAGCATGCGGAAAGGTAAGGATTTCGTGCGATTGCAAGTTCTGTTTGAAGATAACCACCTGTTGGCGGTTGTGAAACCCGCGCTCCTGCCCACCATGGGCGTGGCGGCGGGCGAGCCTTCCCTGCTGGACGAAGCCAAAAAATACATCAAGCGAAAATATAACAAGCCGGGAAATGTTTACTTGGGAATCGTGAGCCGGCTCGACGCCCCCGTGACCGGCGTTTTGCTGATCGCCCGCACTTCCAAAGCCGCCAAACGGTTGAACGAGCAGTTTCGCGCCCGAGACGTCGACAAAACCTATTGGGCCGTCGTGGAAGGCCGGTTGCGGCCCGAGAGCGGCGTCTGCATCGACTGGCTGCGGAAAGACGAACGCCATCGCCGCGTGCATGTCGCGAGCGCCAGCCAAAAAGACGCCTCCGAAGCCCGCCTTTCCTATCGGACGCTCGACGCCAAAATGCAACAGAGCTTGTTGGAGGTCAAACTAGAAACCGGCCGCAAACATCAGATTCGCGTGCAACTGGCGCATTGCGGGCATCCGATCATTGGCGACCGCAAATACGGCTCCCGACGCCCCTTCGAGCCGGGCATTGCGTTGCATGCGCGTTCCATCGGCTTCATGCATCCGGTGGGCGGCGAACCGATGGAGTTGGTCGCGCCGGCGCCAAAATCGTGGCGGACGCTCTCCGTTTTACTCCCTGGAGCATTGGGCTGAAGGAAGCGTGGGAAATCTACTTCCCGGTTCAGAAGCCCGGCTTCTCCGGCGCCAATTCGCGATCTACACCTGTTCAAGATATGTTCCGTGCATTGGTGTTATGAAATCCCCGCCAAGCCGGAGGCTTGCCAGCCATTAGCCGGTGGTCGAGCGCAGCGAACACCACATACGCATCCACTTAACTTCCAAAAAGTGTAAAATTGGAACTTAGGCGAAGCACGATTCTTTTTCACGACATTGAAAGAACCCAAAAGAAGAAAGGCTCCGTAACCGATGCGATACTCGCCCGAACGGGCGCGGCAGGCGGTGGCGCATTTGCGCAGATCGGACAGCGTGCTTCGCCCAGTGATTGACAACGTCGGCCCGTTTCGTTTGCGCCTGAAACGCGACCGATTTCACATGCTGGCTCGGGCAATTATTTCACAGCAAATTTCCACCGCCGCCGCCCGCACCATCCAAAAACGATTCGTTGCATTGCTGGCGCCCGAACCGGTGTCGGCCGCGGCGTTGTTAATGATTCCGTCCGAGCAATTGCAGGCGGTCGGCGTTTCGAAACAGAAAGCGGGTTATCTTCGCAGCTTGGCGGAGCATGTTGCTCGCGGCGACGCGCCACTGCGTACGATTGGCCGACTCGACGACGAAGCCATCATCGCCACGCTCACGCAAATCAAGGGCGTCGGCCGTTGGACCGCGCAAATGTTCCTCATCTTTTCCCTGGGCCGGCTCGATGTGTTGCCGCACGACGACCTCGGCGTCCGCAACGCGATTCGCCGCCTCTACGGCTTGAATGAACTGCCCGGCAAGCAGGAATGCTTCGACATCGCCGAACCTTGGCGGCCCTATGCTTCGGTGGCCGCGTGGTATTGTTGGCGAAGTTTGGAGTGAGCCGCAAGACGTTCAAGCCTACGCTCCAACGGCCTCAAATCCCGCTCGGCTTACGCCTGCTTGGCCGTCTCGACGATGACGGCATTGTTGAAGAGCATGGAATTCGGTATGAAAATTATTTGGTCGTCGGCCGCCAGTTCAGTATATCGCAGCGATGTTTTCACGACCACGCCGGCGAACGACGACACCTTCACGTGGTCGCCCACTTCAAACGGTTCATAGAGCAGAAGCAATACACCAGAAAGAGCGTTGGAAATGACATCCTTCAGGGCGAAACCCAAGGCGAAGCCGGTCAGGCCCAGGCTGGCCACCAACGCCGTGACATCCACCCCCAAGGTGCCCAGTCCGCAGACCGCTCCCAGAATAATGCAGGCCGTGGAAACGCTTTTGGCCAACACGTTCAAAAGGTCTTCATTAAGATGCCGCGATTTCCCCAGTTTGCGTACGAACGCGGCGGCCAGATTCCCCGCCAGCCACAACCCGGCGAAGAGCAACGCGCCGCCGAACAGGCGGGGAGCGAAAGGCAACATCATTTCCACAAATATTTTGTTGAGCGTATCCATCATTGCGTCGTCCTTTGAGAGTGGTCAGAATGGGGCTTTATGAATAACCGGGTTTGAGGCAAACGAAGGTAATCGCTCGCCAGATGCAAGTAAACCATATGCCGCCGTTTGCCGCACTCTCATGGCGGACGCAACTCTCCCACTGAACCAGTACAAGCCCTTGCATTTGGATATCCATTGATGAAGACGTTTCAACCTTGCCTGTCGGCCGGACGCCGGTTGTTTCCCAGGGCCTTCGGCAATCGGCCGTGGCAATTGCCGTGGGCGGCCATGGCCGTATTATGTTTCTCGACATTATATTGCTCGGCATATTGCTCAATGGCCGCCGCCGCTGAACCCTCGCCGCAAGCAAATAAAACCCCAGCGAAAAAAACATTGAAACGCAACTATCCTGCAACCCGCCGAAGCAACCACGTCGATGTGTATCATGGCGTCAAGGTCGGCGACCCTTACCGCTGGCTGGAAGACCCCGACAGTAAAGAAACAAGCGATTGGGTGGCGGCCGAAAACAAACTCACGTTCGCCTATCTTGACAACCTGCCGCTGCAAGACACCTTCCGAAAGCGAATCACAAAACTCTGGAATTATGAACGTTTCGGCCAGCCTCGCAAACGGCATGCACGCTATTTTTACGAGTACAACAACGGTCTGCAAAACCAGAGCGTGCTGTATGTGGAAGATGGTCCTGGCGCGAAACCTCGTGTCTTGATCGATCCTAACACGCTCTCCGACGATGGCGCCGTGGCGCTTTCTTCCTGGCGCGCCAGCGACGACGGAAAACTATTGGCGTACGGCATTTCGACCGCCGGCTCCGACTGGAAGGAGTGGCGCATTCGCGATGTGGCCACCGGGAAAGATCTCCCCGACCGCCTCGAATGGGTGAAGTTTTCGGGCGTCTCTTGGTTGCCCGACGGCAGCGGGCTGTATTACAGCCGCTACGATGCGCCGAAGGAGGGTGAAGAGTTCACCGGCGCCAATTACCACCAGAAATTGTTCCTGCACGCCATCGGCCAGCCGCAATCGGCAGACGCCTTGATCTACCAGCGGAAAGACGAAAAGGAATGGGGCTTCGATGGCGAAGTCAGCGAAGACGGGCGTTACCTCATCATCTCGGTGTGGCGGGGCACCGAGCGTAAGAATCAGATTTTCTACCAAGACTTGCAAACGCCCCAGGCGGCGGTTGTCGAACTATTGAGCGGGTTCGAGTCGGAATATCAGATGTTGGGAAACGTGGGCCCCGTTTTTTGGCTGCTCACCGACGAACACGCGCCGCGCAAACGCGTCATCGCCATTGATACGCGCCAGCCAGCCCGCGACCAATGGCGGGAGATCATCGCCCAGCAGGACGATGTGCTGACCAGCGTCAGCATGATTGGCGGACGCCTCTGTGTTACGTCTTTGCACGACGCCCATTCAGTAGTCAACATTTATGATTTGGATGGGCGGCGCGTGCGCGAGGTGGAGTTGCCCGCGCTCGGCTCCGTTTCAGGATTCGGCGGCCGGAACGATGACTCCGAAACGTTCTTTTCCTTCACGAACTTCACCACGCCGGCCACGATTTATCGTTACGACGTCGCCAGCGGCAAGGCGACGGTGTTTCGCCAGCCCCAGGTCGATTTTCAACCGTCCGACTACGAAACGCGGCAGGTGTTTGTGAAAAGCACCGACGGCACGCGCATTCCGATGTACATCACGGGCAAGAAGGGCTATCGGCTGGATGGCGCCAACCCCACCATTCTGTACGGCTACGGCGGTTTTAATATCTCCCTGACGCCGGGTTTTTCGGTTACGAACTTGGTTTGGATGGAGCAAGGCGGGCTGTACGCCGTTCCCAACCTGCGCGGCGGCGGCGAATACGGGCGGCTCTGGCATGAAGCCGGCATGAAGAAAAACAAGCAAAACGTGTTCGACGATTTTATCGCCGCGGCCGAGTGGCTGATAACCAACAAATACACCAACTCCCAGCGGCTGGCGATTCGAGGCGGCAGCAACGGCGGTTTGCTGGTGGGCGCCGCCATGACCCAGCGTCCTGAACTATTTGCCGCCGCCAACCCGGCCGTCGGCGTACTGGATATGCTCCGTTATCATGAATTCACTATCGGTTGGGCCTGGGTTTCCGAATACGGTTCTTCGGCCGACCCCGACGAATTCCGCACGCTGCTGGCCTACTCACCGCTGCATAACCTGGAAAAAGGGCGTTCGTATCCGGCCACGTTGATCACGACCGGCGACCACGACGACCGCGTCGTTCCGGCCCACAGCTTCAAGTTCGCGGCCACGTTGCAAGCCGCCCAAGGCGGCGCCGTGCCGGTGCTGATTCGCATTGAAACCCGCGCCGGACACGGCGCCGGCAAACCGACCTCGAAACGCATCGCCGAAGCAGCCGATGTTTTGGCCTTTATTGCCGATGCGCTCGGCATGCAGCCACAAAAATAGCCGCCGCGCCGGCGAGAGAGGATTTCACAACGGAAGGAGCGTTCGAGGAACAGAGGAATATTTGTCGTATAGCCGTCTTTCGCTGCGAAAGGCGACGCTGAATTCCGAACGCCCTTAGGCCTGTTGTTCATACATATGTTGTGCGTTGGCCTTCCAAGGCCGTCGAAACAGGATATTCCGGGAACAGACCGACGGCATTTGCAGGCCGTGGAGTTGGCGACCGCCGCGTCCGGCCAAAAGTGGGGCGCAGATTACTGCTATGAAATCGCCTAATTTCCGCTCCGCCGGCTGCGGGCGAAGATATCATTTGCCAATGGTGGGGTAGGGTGCTACCATGTAGGCTATTATATCTCGCTCGGTAAGGCTTGACGCGATCGCATCCTACTTAGGATCGTTCGATCAATTACTACCGTACGATGGCCTTCCAAGGTCGTCGGCTCGCTGGATTCGACGGCCTTGGAAGGCCATCGTACAAGTAAAATCGGACAATTATTTCTCGAACGATCCTTAACGCGAATGCCCGGTTTTCAACCGCTTGACATATAGTGCTTGGTAAAGGTTAAGATTTGAGAGTGGGGCGAATATCGCAAACCGCCATTTTTTGCGCTGCGGGTTTGTTGTATTCACCCCGAAGGTGTTTCGTTTTTCTTACTGGGTGAGAAAGTAAGACACCTTCGACCGGCTTTATTTTTTTATAGCTTTTTTGGGGGGATGTTTGACATGTGCCATTCTCGGAATTCTCGCCGCGACGGCTTCACGCTCGTCGAACTGCTGGTCGTGATTACCATCATTGGGATTCTTGTCGCGATGCTTCTGCCGGCGGTCCAGCAGGCTCGCGAAGCGGCTCGCCGGGTATCGTGTAGCAACAATATGAAGCAAATTGGGCTTGCGTTACATAACTACTTTAACACCAATAAGAGTTTCCCGTATTCGGTTTCCCACAGCGGCTCGATCAGCAACACATCGTTGGTTTCAAACGCCAGGCCCGGTCCACAGGGAGGGGTCGACGGCCAGGGTAATCCTGGCGGTGCGCTGAACCACCGCGGTTGGTTGCTCTTGCTCCCCTATTTGGAACAGCAAACCTTGCAAGACCGTTTGAACCTCAACTTGGCCACCGGCGGTTATGTTCGAGGCGCCAACACCTTGCGGTCGCTGCTGCCGCCGGGCGCCGCCGGCAACCGCAACGACCTCATCGTGAGCCAGTCGCTTCCGGCGTTTCTGTGTCCGTCGGACCCCAACCCAACGAGTTACGTCAGAACAGACGTCGCGCTTTACTCAATTTCTCCTGGAAACACGATCCGAGAGGGCGCCTTCACCAACTACGACTTCAGCACCAGGAGAACTTCGAGTTTCGCTCGCACCTGGGACCGGGAGTCGCTGCTTACCCGGCGTATGTTCGGCCACAATACAACCGCCAAGTTTCGCGACCTTGTCGATGGCACCACCAATACCGTGGCCGTCTGCGAAACGCTTCGCTCCACTTGGAATGGCGTTGCGCAAACGTGGGGCTATGCAAAATGGATTGGCCACGGCGTGGATTTGGCCTACATTCCGCTATCCAACGTCACCACCACGCTCAACAATAATATCAACTACGGCTCGGGCATGAACTTCAATCTGTGTTGTTCGTGGGACAGCCCTCCGTTCGCACGAACCCCCATACTAACCTCTCGGCTGGGCGATTGGTCGACCACCGGAAGCATGCATCCTCAAGGCGCGAATTTCACCATGGGCGATGGCTCCGTGAAGTTTGTGTCGGAAGTCACGGACCGATTTGTTCTCCAGCGGATGGCCTACATTTCTGACGGGCAACCGCTCGAACTCAAATGATTCTCGTTGTAGAGCGACAGTACTATTTTTTGGCCTGGGATTAGGTCGAGTGTTCTAAAGGAGACGACAATGAAAAAGGCCTTCCAAGTGGGGGGGGTGCTGGTTTGCTTGGCGTTTTTTGGCGGCTGCCAGCCGAAAGTAGCGACAGAAGAGGATTCTACTTTCCAAGGTGCTGACCTCGAGGCGCAGATGAAAGCGATGATAGACGTCGGCGAAGGCGAAGAAACTGCGGCGACTCCAGGAAACGACGACGCGCCGGAGGAAGGTGCCGCGCCGAAGGAAGAAAAAAAATAGCTGGTTTTTGACGACATTTCACGAAGTCGGGAAGAACCCAGGCGTTGCGGAAGCATTAGTTACCGGTCGTTCAGCGAAAAAGCCCGGCATTTTCAAAATGCCGGGCTTTTGGCGTTAAAATCAGCGGTGAATGAGCGCCGCCCGCCTTGCGATTTTCGCCCCGAGCGCTACAATTGACGAATTCTCGTTTCAATAGTTCTTAGGCTCTCTCGACTGATCTGGGGTGTCCATGTCGCCCGCGATTTCTTCTTCCTTGGGAATTGTCGCTTACTTGACGTTGTTTGCGTTGGTAGGCGTCGTTTTTCTGTTCGTGAACCTCCTCATCGGGCGTTTTGTGCGGCCCAACAACCCGGAAGCGGAAAAGTCTGAAATTTACGAATGCGGAGAACCGGCGATTGGCTCGAGTTTTGTGCAGTTCGATCTTCGCTTCTACGTGGTGGCGCTGCTCTTCATTATTTTCGACGTGGAAGTCGCCTTTTTCTTTCCCTGGGCTGCGGTGTTCGGCAAAGCCACCAACCTTTCAGACCCGAACTTCGCGGTGGTGGAATCGGGCCAATTGACCGATTCGGCAATCCACCTGTATCGTGAAATCGGCGTGAGAAACCCGCAAGTTGATCCTCGCGACCCGGAGCAAGACGTTCGCGCCGGCGCCAGCAAGTTGGCCTGGGTTTCACTGGCCGATATCGGCGTCTTCTTTGCCGTGCTGCTGGTCGGTTTCGCCTATGTTTGGAAACGCGGCGATCTTGACTGGGTGCGTGCGGTGGCTGATGAAAAATCGGCTCGCGGCGACCCAACAAGTCGAGCCAGACATGGGTCTGGGAAGCCAGGCCCAACGGTGTCGGTGCTTTCCGCGTAATTCATTCCACTGGGTAAGCCAGCAGCGCACGTTGTTTTTCAGCGACTGCGGGCGGTCTTTAGGACAGGGCCATGACAGGACAAGACTTTCTCGCCACGCTGAAAAAACAGTTCGGCGACAAAATCGCGGGCGCTAACTTCGAAGCGATCGATCCTTGGGTGGAAATCACCCCAGACGGCATTGTCGAAGTCTGTTGCTTCCTGCGAGACGACCCTAACTTCCGGTTCAACATGTTGAACTGCATATCGGGCGTCGACTTTTTCGAGCCCGACGCTAAAAAAGCGGCTAAAAAAGACTGGGCGCCGCATACCGAGGTGGTCTACCACCTTTCCAGCACCATAAAAAAACACACGCTGGTGCTCAAAGTGATCTTGCCCCGCTGGAAAGACGACAGCCCCGGAACGCTGCCCGAAGTTCCCAGCGTGGCTGGCGTTTGGAGCACCGCCGATTGGCATGAGCGAGAGGTGTTCGACCTTTCCGGCGTATTGTTTACCGGCCATCCCGACATGCGGCGCATTCTGTGTCCTGAAGATTGGCAAGGCCACCCGCTGCGAAAAGACTACGAATTTCCACAGGAATACCACGGCATTCGCGGTCGTTGAACATCGGCGTTGAACATCGGCGTTGAACACCGGCGGGCGAACGAACTTACAGCGAGACAATCATGGCTGCCACCCACGTTGACGATCCTCGAATTGTCGAATTCGACGTTCGCACCGACGAAATGCTCATCAATATGGGCCCCCAGCATCCCAGCACGCACGGCGTGTTGCGGCTTGTGCTTAGAACCGACGGCGAAATCGTCTCGGAAGTCGAGCCGCATATCGGGTATTTGCATCGTTGCGCGGAAAAAATTGGTGAGAACCTCACGCCCCGGCAATGGATTCCCTACACCGACCGTATGGACTACCTCGCCGCGATGAACATGAATCTCGGCTGGTCGTTGACGGTGGAAAAGCTGCTCAAATACAAACTGCCCGAAAAGGCTCGCCATTTGCGAGTGATCATCGCGGAAATGGGCCGCATCGCCAGCCACTTGGTCGGCATGGGCGCCTATGGACTCGATTTGGGCACGTTCAGTCCGTTCCTGTACGCCTTTCGTGAACGCGAGAAAATCCTCGATCTGTTCGAGGAGGCCTGCGGCGCCCGACTGACCTACAGTTACATCACGCCCGGCGGCGCCACCTCCGACTTGCCCAACGGCTGGCTGCAAACCTGCGACGCCTTCCTCGAACAACTGCTGCCGATCATTCAGGAATACCACGCGCTGCTGACCACCAACGCCATTTTCGTCAAGCGAACCGCCGCCATTGGCGTGATGCCCGCCGAACAGGCGATCGACTTCGGTTGCACCGGTCCGGTGTTGCGCGGCAGCGGCGTCGACTACGACCTTCGCCGCGATGGCGAAGAACGATACACCGAAATGTACGATGGCTACGCCTTCGAGGTCATCGTGGAAAAAGACGGCCACTATCCCCGCGATCACGAATACCCCGCCGTGCCCCGCGAAGCCGTGCTGGGCGACTGCTGGCATCGGTTTTATGTCCGCATGTTGGAAGTCATCCAAGCCATCGACCTAACGCGACAAGCCATCGAGAAATACAGCACGGCGTCTGGCGATTGGGGCCAGCCAATCAAGCTGACGCAAAAACTGCCCAAGGGCGAAGTCTACTTGGAAACCGAATCGCCGCGAGGCCAAATGGGCTTCTATTTGGTCAGCCATGGCGATTCCATACCCTACCGCGTTCGCGCCCGCAGCAGTTGCTTCTGCAACCTCTCGGTGACAGCCGAACTTTGCCGCAACTGCCTGATCGCCGACATTCCCGCGATCGTCGGTTCGCTTGATATCGTGATGGGTGAAATCGACCGCTAGCCGGCGTGCAGCAACCAAACCCCCCGACGTATTCACGATGCTCCCGCTAAATTCCCCGAAGAAACCCTGTTCGGAACCACGAATAGACGCCAAATAATACGGTGGTCCGCGTCGGAACCACGAATGGACGCCAATAAACACGAATGCTGCGGGTTGGAAAATTCGTGTTAATTGGCGTCCATTCGTGGTTGCACCTGAGCTGGCCCCCGTTGTTTGAGCAACCAACGGGTTGCCGCCTCAATCAAAGCACCACTCGTTTCCATTCCAATTTTGCCCGTTTGAAATTGAGCAGCAAGCCGACTCTCAATCCGGTAATTTTCAAATAGTTCAACATCTGACCAAGTTCATGGTCGCCGATGCAATCGATCGTTTTCGTATCGACCACGATCTGGCCAAAGCAGATAAGATCGGGAACGTACTCACCGACTTTGACCTGCTTGTAGATCCCATCGAATTTTCTCTGTTGCTGGCAAGCGATGCCCTGCAATCCAAACTCAACCACCAATGCGTTCTCGTACGGTTTCTCCAGCAGACCGTGCCCCAGCGTATTCAGCACTTCCATCGCACAGCCGACGACGCGGTGGACTTCGTCTTTCAGCAACAACTTTGTCTGATTGCCCATTGCTCTGTTTGCCTCGTTTGCGGAACCACGAATGGACACCAATAAACACGAATGCTGCGGGTTGGAAAATTCGTGTTAATTGGTGTCCATTCGTGGTTCCCTCTCTTTTTCCGTTTTTCCATCCGTTTCAACTCTTCAAGTGATTGCTCAAAAAACAGGTTACCCCTTGTGGCGCGAAAAACGCCCGGCTTTTTGAAAAAGCCGGGCTTTTAGCGAGTTGATTTTTTTGTGTTCTGGGCGTTTGCTAACTCTTCGCCGCGGC
This sequence comes from Planctomycetaceae bacterium, assembly GCA_003233175.1. GTDB lineage: Bacteria > Planctomycetota > Planctomycetia > Pirellulales > Pirellulaceae > SZUA-33. The sequence goes on from QIKY01000371.1 coordinate 58,861, forward strand.
GTAACGCCGGGCCACTTCGTCCCAGTTGATTACGTTAAAAAACGCTGACACATAGTCAGGACGACGATTCTGGTAGTTCAGATAATACGCGTGCTCCCAGACGTCCAGCCCTAGAATCGGGGTTCTGCCAGCCGTTAAAGGGCTGTCTTGGTTCGGCGTGCTTTCGACGACCAGCTTTCCAGCGTCGACGCTCAGCCAAGCCCAACCGCTGCCGAACCGCGTTGCGGCGGCTGTGCTGAAGGCGGCTTTGAAGGAATCGAAGCCGCCTAAATCGGCGGTCAGGGCGGCTGCTAAATCTCCGCTGGGGGCGCCGCCGCCAGGCGCCATCACGGTCCAAAATAAAGAGTGATTTGCATGGCCGCCGCCATTATTTCGGACCGCGCCGCGCACGGCTTCGGGAACGTCGTTCAAGCCCGCGACCAACTCTTCGATGGTCTTGCTTTCGAGTTCGGAGCCTTTGATCGCATCGTTGACTTTATTGATATACGCCTGATGGTGCTTCGTATGATGGATTTCCATCGTACGGGCGTCGATATGCGGCTCAAGAGCATCATAAGCGTAGGGCAATTTTGGAAGCGTGTAGGCCATGGGGGCGCCTTTCCTGCAAAGTGAAGGGGGGATCGCTAACGTAACGGGAAAACAACACCGCAAGCCGGCCGACAAAGGAAAGCCTTGTGTCGCGAGAGTGCGGCAAGAATGGTCGAATTTCGGCAGCATACCGGATGATTCGGCCGGGCACAATTGGCCATTGCGGATAACGCAGCATTGCGTTCTCGTTTTGCTTGCCGCCTACTTCAAGACCTGCTGGAGAGATTGCGTGGAAAATGACTGCTGTACGATGGCCTTCCAAGGCCGTCGAAATAGGATATTCCTGGAGTAGACCGACGGCTTTGGAAAGCCATCGTACAACAAGGTATCAACAAACAGACTCCAACCGCGAATTCCAACGCCGCGTAAAAAGTGCGATTCCGCACTCAGTTTCAATCGTCGGCGTCGGCGCCGGGAATTTGTCCGCCGGCGACTTCGTAGGCCATCAGATACGACTTAATGCTCACCAACAACTGGCGGGCGCGATCGGTGGTTTCCTCTCGGCGTCGGCTGCGGTTTCTCTTTGGCCGAATCGCGACCTGGATGCGGGTTCCGCCATTTTCGGCGCTGGCGGAGTGGTTCTCCGAGAACTGCAACTCCAGAGCAAACGCCACCGCGCGTTCGTTGCTCCGCCGCATGGTTGACGATTGCCGAACGTCGACGCTCAGAATCACTCGGTTTTCCTCAATGGAAACAATTTCGGCGTGATGGTCGGCGATGAATCCTCGCAGCTTTTCAGTGGCCACTTGCAAGGGGACCATCGTGATGAGCTGTCGATCGAGCAGCAGTTTTTTGGGAGATTGGCGGAACCATGAAAGCCAACCCGCGGCGGGGGTCGCGGTGGCTTGTCCGGGGAGTCCTCCGCCAAGTTGGACGACCATATTTCGTCCAGAATCCTTGGCTTGCAGCAATGCGCGGTCGGCCCGGCGGAGCATGGTTTCGGCGGTGTCTCCGGGTTGTATTTCAGTCACTCCGAAACTGGCCGTAATAGGACGGTTGCCCAATTCGGGATGCATAATCGAGGAAATTTCGCCGCGAATGGCTTCGGCTCGTTGCGTTGCGGTGGCGTTATCGCAATCGGCGCACAAGATCACGAACTCTTCTCCGCCGTATCGGGCGACCAAATCGCCGGGCCGCCACAACTGTTTGAGCACTCCGGCGAAGCTCACGATTACGGAGTCTCCGGCGGGGTGCCCGTAGGTGTCGTTGACCTGTTTGAAATGGTCGATATCGCAGATAATGAGCGCACAAGGCCGCTTCTGTTGGGAATGTGAGGTCACGAACAGCGCCAGCACGCGATCGAATTCCGCACGATTGCCCAGTTGGGTGAGCGGGTCGCGGGTGGCTTTTCGATGCAGTTGTTGTACGCGCTCCTCCAAACTAATTTGAGAAGAAGCGTCGTGCATGAGCAACGTAGCGCCGACCGCCGAGCCATCTTTTCCAAACACGGGAACCACTTGGGCGTCGACCGCGATCTCATTGCCGCCGCGCGCCCGCAGCGTCAGACGCTGAAGCGTTTGAACGCCCGACTCAATCGCATAAGCCAGAGGGCAGTCGTTGTCTGAAATGGTCGAACCATGCTCCTCCCGCAAGTCAATCAACGAAGGAGACCACAGTTTGTTCACGACCGTCGATTCCGGCATGCCGGTGAGCCTCTCGGCGGCGCGATTCCACATCAGCACCTGCTGCCGCCGGTCGACGAAAATGACGGCGTCGTGCATGCTCTGCAACAGTTTTTCATGGAACACGTCTTCGATCGTGCAGACGCGCGTCTGGTGGTTGTCGTTCTGCGTCAGCCCCCACAGCCGGTTCGTCTCTTCCGACGGCAAATTCGCCAACCAGCTTCGCGCCGCGTCGGCGTGGGCGGAGAAGCTATCGGCGTTTAGCTCACGATGGAATTGCGCAACCAGACGAGGGTCGAACTGCGAACCCGCGTGACGAAACAGTTCCGCCAGGGCGCGCTCCCGAGACATCGCCCGCCGATAGACGTGGTCGGTCGTCATGGCGTCAAACGCGTCGGCGATGACCAACATTCTGGCGCCCAACGGTATTGCATCACCCTGTTTCTCGAACCCCGAGAAACTGCCGTCGTACCAGGCGCGGCTGTATCGCACCGTGTCGAGAAGATCGGCGTTGGAGCAACACGCACTTAGTATTTGCAGACCCATTTCATGATGGCCAGACATCTCGAGGTATTCATCGTTGGTGAGCCGCCCGGGCTTTCGCAAAATGTCGTCGGGAATGCCGATCTTGCCGACATCGTGAAGCAACGCCGCTGTTTCAAGAACGTCGCGTTGTTGGTCCGACAAGCCGATTGCCGCCGCCCAGGAAGAGCAACCCAACGCAACCCGCAGGCAGTGCGACGCCGTAGCAGCGTGCTTGGCCCGAAGCGATGCAAAAAGCGCGCTCGCGATTCCCAGTCGAACCTGAACCAAGTGGTTCTCATGCGCGGTTTCCCGCCGCAATTCCGGCGACGCGCCAGCCGCTTCATCCAGGCCGCTCAATAGCGATGCGACCACATGCAGGCCATCGTCGCCTTCCATTCCTAGAGGCAGTGGGGCGGGGTTCGAGGTAGGTTGTTGGTTTTCCATAAATCGGCCGCTGCGAGCAGGCCCCACTTTCATGACGGCCAACGCAACGAAACAAGCCGTAGTTCCGCCGTGTTGACCGTGTTAGACGTCGTTGAAATGCTAGGTCATCGCTTCGAGTTGTCAAGTCGTAACCGCGAATCCGGCAATGGGGGCTATCGTGGAGCGCAACTCGCCATTCCCTCGGCGTTTACGTCTCGCGCCGCGTTGAGAAGAATTCTCCACAATCGGCCGACATGAAGCTCGCCTCCGCCATGCCGCGGCGCTGCGAACCGGCAACATCGTTTTAATCGCCGCCAACAGTCCAGACGTCGCCGTTGCTCGACTGGCGGCGGCAACCAATTTCGTGGCCGTTCACGGAGTTTGATTGGAACGTTCATCGTTACGCTGGCATGATTTCACAGGAGGGAACGGAGAGAACAGAGAATCCTGTTTGTTTCTTCGTTTCCTCCGCATAAAAGGGATTTCGATGCATGCTTTGTTTTCCTCCGCAAACAGTTATGACGCACGATGTGATTGGCTCCGCCATCGAAGTTCATAAGGACAAAGGGCCCGGTTTACTGGAGTCCATTTATGAATGGTGCTTGACGATGGAACTCCTCGATATTCCGCTGGGGCTGATTATCAACTTTAATGCTTCGAAATTGACGGACAGCGTTTCCAGGGCAGCGTTTCCAGGGCAGCGTTTCCAGATTGATCCTGCCTAGCGCCAACACCGAATGATTCCGCACTTTTCTCTGTTTCCTCCGTTCTCTCCTGTTCCATAATTTTAATGGCCACATCCGGAAGATCGCCTCATGCCCACTTCAGTTTGGACGCGAGCAGGGCAACGCCGCTTTGACTTTGCCCAAGAAAAAACCCCGAAACAAGTTCCCGGTGGTGGCTCGGAACAGCCCGGCTTTTTGAAAAAGCCAGGCTTCTGAACCGGGAAGTAGTTTTTCCACGCTTTCTAAGCGCTTTCGCGGCGCGAGGCGGCGGGCGGAGGCAGCTTGAACAGCCCAAAGATTTCCTGCCGCGAGAGTCCCAAACGGGAGGGCGTACTCGTTTGCGAGAAGATGATGTCGAATAGCTCCCGTTTTTCCCGCAGAATTTGGTCGATGCGTTCCTCAATCGTGTTGCGGGTGAGGAAACGCGTCACCGTGACCGGTCCGCTGACGCCGATGCGGTGCGCGCGGTTGATGGCTTGATCTTCCACGGCGGGATTCCACCAGCGGTCAAAGAGAAACACGTAGCCGCAGAATTGCAGGTTCAGGCCCACGCTGCCGGCGCCGTAACTCATCAAGATGACATGCTTGGCGGGGTCGTTGCGGAAGTTTTCAATGACCGCGTCGCGCCGCGAACTGGGAGTGCCGCCATGGTATTCCACCGGTCCGAAACGTTGCAACTTGTCTCGCAAGGTGGTGAGCGTTTTGACCCACTGACTAAAAACAATGGCCTTCCGCCCGCTCGCGACCACCTCTTCCAAGTCGGCCTCCAATCGCTCCATTTTCGCGCTTTCACCCGTGGCGGGATCGAAATTACAGATTTGTTTCAGACGCAACACGAGCTCAAATACATGCTGGATGGCGGCGGAATCGCCCAGCCGATTCAATCGCACCACGCCTTCCTCCTCAGCCACGCGGTAGCTTTCGGCTTGTTCGCCGGTCAGATCAAGATTGGCGTCGCGATACAACTTGGGAGGCAAGTCGGTGAGCACTTTGTCCTTGGTGCGGCGCAGAATGTAGTCGCCCACGGCGGCGCCAATACGTTGGGCCGACATTTGCGAATGCAGGTAGCTGGGCGAGAGGAATTCAAAAATACCCACCAGGTCTTCAGGACTATTTTCCACCGGCGTTCCGGTGAGCGCCCAACTGCGGCTGCGGGGAATCGCCCGTACGACCTGGCTGGTGGCGCTGGAGCGATTCTTGATGCGTTGCGCTTCGTCGAGCACGACCAAATCGAAATGCAATTTTCCATTCGCAATTAGTTCGCGGTCGCGCAGCAGCAATTCGTAATTGACAATTTTGATCGGCGCCTGCGGCTGCCGCCAACACCACTCGCGCTGTGTTTGGTCGCCGGCGATAATCGCCACCGGCGCTTCGGGCGCCCAGAGTTTCAATTCTCTTTGCCAATTGGTCACCAACGGCTTGGGGCAGACCAACAAAATGTTGCGCAGTTCGCCGGCGCGTAGCAACAGCCGCATCGTGGTGATGGCCTGCATCGTTTTTCCGAGCCCCATTTCATCGGCTAAAATGGCCGAATACCGAGAGTAGAGAAAGGCCACGCCATCGTATTGGTAGGGAAAAGGCTCGAACGGAAACGTAAGCGACGCCGCCTGAAGCAGGTTCTCCAACGCCGGTTGCAGCAGATAATACAGGCGGTCTTGGAGTTTGATCACATCGCCGGGCGGTCGGATGCGCGTGCGCTGGGACGGTTTTTTCTTGGCCGGAAGACGGCTTGATGCAGCGCGATTTGTATTTACATTCCCAGTTTCGGCGCCCCAAGCCGGCGCTTCCGGGAAGACAAAACTCGATACGTGAATCTTCGGCGGCTTGGCGACAAGCGAAACGGTTTTGGCGGCGGGAAACTGAAAATTCGTGGTCTGGGCTTTCGTTTTGGGAAGCCGCTGCAGCGCCGCTTGCCAGCCGCTGGAGAAAATCTCGGCTTGCATCGCCAACGACACCGAGGCAATTTCGATACCTTCCGCAGTTTGTTCGCGGGTGCTGAAACAGTCGTCCATGACAGCCTCTTGTGGATTCACTTTTTTGGAAGCCGTAGATGCTTAGCATCGAGCCGGAAATAACTTCCTTGTTTCCGGCGAGCGAGCATTGCAACTTGGGAATATTTATGCCGTGGCGTTCCTCTGACCGCAACCAAAAAATCGTTTTTGCCACAGAGCACTCAGAGACCACCGAGAAAATGTTGGGAAGTAAGACAGAATACAAGTTGTGAACCGGTTATTGCGAGGTTCGACTTTGCGGCCCTCTGCGTCTTTGCGGCCTTCCATTGAACGGATATCTCTCGGCTGGCATGGCTCTCTGGGATCAACGAGGGAAGGGAAACGCAGAGTTCGCGGAGTCGCAGAGGGCCGCGGAGAAAGTGAGCCAGAACTTCATCAATGAAAGACATCGCTCGACGCTCAACCTCCGTGGTTAAACCATTTCCTACTG
>QIKY01000020.1 GCA_003233175.1 Planctomycetaceae bacterium
CCTTTATACCTTCTAACACAACTTGGTAGGTCAGCATCAAACTCCGTGTTTGGAACGCCAAACAGGGGTTATGTTAGGAGCTCTTAGGCTGCTTCGTCAGAGGCCGTTCCTTAATTATTTTCAGAGAGATTGTTATGAGTCCGTTTCAACTGATGATGGCCGAGATTTGGCACCGGAAGGCGAATTTTGTTCTCAGTATTTTGGCGGTGGTTGTGGCCACGACGCTGTTCGTGGCGAGCCCAACCATTATGCGCGGCTATGGTTATGAGTCGGACCAACGCTTGGCGGCCATGCACCAGGAAACCGCCACGAAGTTGGAACAAATGCAGGAAGAGTCGGCCGCCGATATCGGCAACATGGAAAAACGCACCCGGCGCATCATGCGCGATCTGGGTTTCAACCTGCGAATCGTGCATCGCAATACCGACATGGCGCAATTCCACGCGAATTTTGTCGCCTTCGATATGCCCGAGGCATATTTGCAACTGCTGGCCAACGCTCCGGAAATCACCAAGATCGTGCACCTCGTGGCGACGGTGAAACAGATGATCGAAATCGACGGCTCGCCGCGTCTAGTGATTGGCTACGCGCCGGAGGCGACGCAGTCGCACATTGAGAAAAAGGCGCCGATGGGTTATCAGATCAAGCCCGGCGAAGTGTTTTTGGGATCGGTCGCGGCGGAAGGTTATAAAATCGGAGACAAGATCGACATACTCGGCCAGTCGTTCAAGGTTGCCCGCATTCTGGAAGAGCACGGCTCCCGAGATGAAGACATCGCGATCATGATGGACCTCCGCACCGCCCAAAAACTCCTGGGCAAGGAAGGCCGTCTCTCGGAAATCGTGGCGCTGGGTTGCAAATGCAAAACCGTGGAGCGGATTGAGGAAATCAGGGCGCAGCTGGAAGGCATCCTGCCTGAAGCGCGGGTCATGGAGATCAGCACCCGCGCCATCGCTCGTGACAAGCAGCGGAAGCTTCTTTCGGCTTACCATCAGGAGGCGATGGAAAAATACACCCACGACCGCGAACAAATCGTGCGCGAGGAGCAAGAGGGCCGGCAGGGCGTTATTTCGCTGCTGTCGCTGCTCACCGGCGTGATCACTCCGTTGGTCGTGCTGGCGTGCGCGATGTGGATCGGTTTTCTCGCCTGGACAAACACCCGCGAACGCCGCACCGAAATCGGCTTGCTCCGCGCTTTGGGCAAACGCTCGGCCGCCATAGCGGCAATCTTTCTGGGCAAAGCGGTGCTATTGGGCGTTGCCGGGGGTGTTTTCGGTTCGCTGCTTGGTATGATTTTGGCGCAGTGGGCGGGAATGCGCATGTTCGCGGCCGGCGGCGGTGAATTCTCCCCTTCGGCCACGGTTCTCATCGCCACGATTCTGGGCGCCCCGCTGGTGTCGGCCATGGCAAGCTACTTACCCACGCTGGCGGCGCTGCGGCAAGACCCGGCCGTTGTGCTGCTCGACAACTGAGAAAACATTGAACACTACCATCCAGGCGTTATAGCAATGGACGAACTTCTCAAGCAGCGCCTCATGATGGCGATCGTGGCTTTCAACCTGACGATCATCATTTATCAGGTCGGTTTCAACTCCGGCGGTTCCTTCACGATGCTGAAAGTATTTATCGGCGTCGCGATTGCCGCCGCCGCCGCCGCTGCGGCGTACGTGGCTACGCAAATGACACAACGATAAACCGCACTCTTCGTCATTCGTTATTTCTTTTCTGCAAATAAAGCTTGATGGGCACTTCGCCAAAGCTGAGTTGGTCGCGCAGAATACCCAGTAAATAACGCCGATATTGCGGCGCAAACGCCTTGGGATTGCTACAAAAGATTACGATCGTGGGCGGCTCCACGCCGGCTTGGGTGGCGTAAAAAATCTTCGGCCGCCGGTTTTTATAAATCGGCGGCGGATGCCGCTCGACCGCCCGCCGCACAAGCCGATTCAACTCGCCCGTCGTGACGCGCTCCTTCGTCTGCTTGTAGAGCATCTGGCAGTGGTTGAGCAACGTTTTCACATTCTTGCCGGTTTGCCCGGTAATAAACGCGATCGGCGTGTGCCACAGCGATTGAAATTCGTCTCGCAGGTAGAGCACCCATTTCTCGGTGGGCATATGGCCGGCCATCAGGTCCCACTTATTGACCACCAAAACGCACGGCTTATGGTTCTCGGCAATGTACTGGCAAAGCTGCTTATCGACCCGGCTCACTCGCGATTTGGCGTCGAAGAACATGAGCACCACATCGGCCCGGCGAATACTGCGCTGGGCGCGGTGCAGGCTGTAAAAATCGACGTTCGTTCGCACGCTCTTGCGTTTTCGCAAGCCGGGCGTGTCGATCGCGATGAACACCTTGCCATCGAGTTCATAGCGAACGTCGACGCTATCGCGCGTGGTGCCCGCCACCTCGCTGACGATCATCCTTTCGGCCTTGGCCACCGTGTTGACAAACGTGCTCTTGCCCACGTTGCGGCGGCCCACGATCGCGATTTTCAATTCCGGCTCGACCGGCTCCTCCGATTCGGCGTCAGGGTCGATTTCCGGCAATCGGTCGACGATCATTTCGAGAAGTTCGTCGCGGTTTCGGTTCGCGATCGTGCTCACCTTGATCACCTTGCCGCGGCCTAGTTTGTAGAATTCGTCGGCCTGAGAATCGAGCAACGGCCGGTCGGTTTTGTTGGCCACGCAAATAATGGGCGTGCTCAGATAACGCAACCGTTTGGCGACTTCATCGTCGAGCCCCATCAAACCGGAGCGGGCGTCGACCACGAACAGAATCAGATCGGCCGATTCAATGGCAAATTCGATTTGACTGTTGATTTCCTCCGTCAGGCTGTCGTCGTCGATGATGCCGATGCCGCCGGTGTCGACAATTTCAAAAAATCGATCATCTTCCGACATCAAATACGAAACGCGGTCGCGAGTGACGCCCGGTTGGTCGTCGACAATAGCCACGCGACGGCCCGCCAGCCAGTTGAACAGGCTCGATTTGCCCACGTTAGGACGGCCGACGATCACAACTTTGGGTACGCTCATCAGAACTTTCAGGACGCTACTTTCGGGAATGCCGCACTCTCAAGAATGCCGCAGTGAAGGTGCGTTTTGTCGATTTTCAAATAGGGGAATTCTCGCCCACGCTCATCACCTAGTACCGCACGCGGTTGAAAATGTCGCTTTTTTCGTCTAACGGCAAGCCGAAGGCGGCTGTGTTTTGAGTCCACGCGTTCCGGCAAGACGAAAAAAGGCAGTCGCCTTCGGCTTGCCGTTAAACGAGCCTTTGCCAGCCGCGTGAAGTATATTACGGATGAAAAACGCTTGTAAATTAGGGCAAATTCACCGCGCCGCCAACTTCGCGGATCGGACCAACTCGATGGCGGGGAGGTGAAAGGGGGCTTTCTGCTGCTGGTGTCATCATAATCCAATCGCCGGTTTTTCGATAGAATGGGTTCATCCCCGCGCCACCCGTGGGTAAATGCCAATGAAAACATGCCGGTCATCGCGGTGAACGGCGCGCCAACGGAACCACGAAACACACGAACATCACGAAAATGTTTTCAAAAAGCCAACATCCATCATTTCCTCCTCTGCTTCTTTCGTGCTTTTCGTGGTAAAAACTACCTTGAAGAATTTTTTAAGACGCATCCTCAAGGGCGGCGAGGCAATGAACAATCCGGTGCGGGCGGTGCTGCAACATTTGGAAAGTGCGCGACGAGCGGGGATTGAACAACTTCCCGCCATTCCGCACCTAGAACCGGTAGTGCGCGAGCCTGCGGCTCCCGTCTTGCCGACCGCTCCTGCCACGCCAACCGCTCCTGCCACGCCAACCGCGCCCGCCACGGTTCGCCGTCCCGCACCCGCGAAGCCCCCCACGCCCACGGAGATTCTCCCCATGCCGCTCACCGGCGAACCCGCCGCCGACCTCCAAACTCTCCAGGGCGAAGTGGCCCGCTGTGAACTCTGCACGGAACTATGCACCACGCGCACGCAAACCGTGTTTGGAGTGGGCAGTCCGCGAGCGCGTTTGATTTTCATGGGCGAAGCGCCTGGCGCCGATGAAGACCGCCAAGGCGAGCCGTTCGTGGGCCGCGCCGGCAAGCTGCTCACCAAAATCATTGAGGCCATGACACTCAAACGCGAAGACGTATACATTCTCAACACGCTGAAGTGCCGACCGCCCAACAACCGAAATCCGGCGCCGGAGGAAGTGGAAAACTGCCGGCCGTTTTTTGAGCGGCAACTCGACATCTTGCAGCCGGAATTTATCTGTTGCCTGGGCGCCATCGCGGCGCAAGGCTTGTTGAACACGACCACCACCATTGGCCGCTTGCGGGGAAAATTCCACGATTACCGAGGTATTCGCGTGTTGGCCACGTACCATCCGGCGTATTTGCTGCGGAACCCCAGCGCCAAGGCGCACGTCTGGGACGACATGCAAATTCTGATGCGAGAATTGGGCATTCCCCTGCCCAAAGACGATTAAGAAATAGTGTTTTGAAATACGCCCCAACCAGTACGATGGCCTTCCAAGGCCGTCGATTTACAGAGGTTCGGGGCCACGACGGCCTTGGAAGGCCATCGTACTTTTGGTTCAAAAACACGTTCTAAGCATTGCAGAGCGGCGTGAGCACGTGGTGGTCGATCCAACGAATGACGGGCGTGCAAACGGCGTCGCCCAGGCCGAACAACATTTTGTGTACGCCCTCGGAAAGTTTGAATTCGCCGGCGCCTTGTAGGCGGGCGTATTCCAACGGCGACATCCAACGCAGGCGTACGCGGCCTTGGTCAACCGCCACGACAATCTGTCGGGCGCTGCCGCCGCGCGGCGTGCGCAAACAACCGGCCACGCCATCGAACCGCACCTCCATGCGTTGTTCCCCTTGGCGAATGCGGCGGTAGGCGGTGGCGGCCACGCGGGCGCCGGCGGCGCGAATCGATTCCAAACGCGCGGCATGCGCAGGGCTGAGCATCGCCATGTGTTTCTCGTGCAGCGGCGTCTCCCACCATTGTTGGGCGTCGTCGAAATCGATTTCAGCCGCCAGGTCATAGCCGCGCCGCACCGGCGCTTGCAGCGGCAGCGTGGCCCAACCCGTCGGCAAACAAATGTTTTCCATCGCCCGCCGCAGCTTGGGAGAACGCAACGAAGTCGATTCTTCAATGGCCCGGCGCCAGTGGTCGTCGAACAGCGGCGCGTGATCGTCGCGATGAATAAGAGCGGGGTGGCGCTGGGCGTCTTGCATGCCGACCACGAACAGCCGCAAGCGGCTTTGGGGCACGAAATCGATGGCGTCGACCATGAAGGCGTCGAGCCAATAGCCCAGGTCGGCCAATGTTTCCAGGGCGGCTCGAAAATCGGCGCCGTCGTGCGCAGTCAGAAAACCGGGAACGTTCTCCAACAGGACCAGCGGCGGCTTGCGAGGACCCAACTGCTTGAGCACTTCGGCAAATCCAAAGAAGGCCGACGACTCCCCGCCGGAAAAACCTTTGCGCCGGCCCGCCAACGACATATCGGTGCAAGGGAACGACGCCGTGGCCAACCGTGGCTGCTGGTGGATTTGGTTCAGCACGGCGTCCGTCTTCCAGACATCTTCCAAGTGATAGGGATGCTGGTCGCCAAAATGCGCGCGAAACAATTCTTCTTTGCCCGGAGCGATATCGTTGGCGTAGACACACCGCCAGCCGCTGTCTTGCAAGGCCAACTGCACCAGCCCAATGCCGGCAAAGAATTCGCAAAATGTTTTTTCGGCTCCGCCGCTCATTTTTTGCTTCACGCGTTGAAGTTGAAGAATGCAATCATCGATCATTTGGCCAAAGGCCAACGGGAGCCGTTTGTTTGGCCGAAGGCCATGTTCACCGTAGCCTGGGGCATCGCCCCAGGAACCAAAGGGCCATCGCGATCATTTTGGCCGAAGGCCATGTTCACGCCTATAGCGCACGATGTGAACATGGCCTTCGGCCAAACAAACGGATGATGGCATGTATTCCTGGGGCGATGCCCCAGGCTACGGTAATAATAGGCCTTCGGCCATAACCCCTCTTGGTTACTCCAGCAGCCAGGTGGTTAACGCGTCCGGCGCTTCTTGGGCGTCGCCCGTAAAGAGCGATACGTGGTCGGCGGCGTCGGCTGCCCGGTACGCGGCGGCAACCGGCGCGGGAATTTGTTGGCCTTCTCCGGCCAGCCACAACTTGGTCGGCGCGCCGAGCGCCAGCATACCGGGCAGGTCGCCGTACTTGGCGCCACCCGGCAAGAATTGCGGGGAGTGCATGTCGAGTAGCTTTCCAAAACGAAAGCCGCCGGCGTCGACCGCCAAGCGATTAACCACGCCGGGCGCCTGCGCGTGAGCCGCCACCGCAATCGGCGCCGCGTCGCCCCAGCCAACCAAATAAATCGCCTTCGGCGCCTCTTCGTGCAAGCGGACAAAACTGAGCACCGAAAGAACGTCATGCACCCGATGTGCGAACAGCGAGTGGTTGTAGCCGAACGTGTAGGCGGCCACCTCCCGAGGATTTTTCACCCGCCGTGTTGTTGTGATCGGCTTCCCGTCGGCCAGAAATTCACCCTGAAAGAGCAAGTCGACGCCGACCACGCTACAGCCCGACCGCAGCAAACGCGCCACCTGAAGATTCAGCGCGCCGTCGTCTTGGTAAAGCGACGCCTTGCCGGCGGAGTCGAGCCAAATCACGACCTGTCCGTTCCAATTTTTGGGGTGCAAAAAGGCCAGCGGCAATTCCTCACCGGCAGACACCGTGCGCAATAACGCCACGATTTCCAGGTAGTCACCGTGGTCGGTCTTGCCGGTTCGCTCGTATTGCAGGTCGTCTTGATGTGGCAAGCCGCGTCCGATCAAACCGTCCACGCCGCCGCCCACGAGCGCCCGATACGCAACCCACGATTTTTTATCGCTGGGCCGCACTTTCGCCAGATGGTCGCGCGTGTCGTCGGTCAGCCAGCGAAGCAGTTTTCTTTCAAAAGCAGCGCCGCCCTCAGGCTGAGGATGTTCGTTATTCCAAACGGTCATTTCCTGGCGAGTAAGACGCTTAAAGCCTTCTTCAACGATCGGCTCCGGCAAGCCCAACTGCAAATGTTTGTTGAACCACGAATACATTCTGGCCCGGCTGACGTAATTGTAGTTGTGGCCAAAATAAGTGAGCGAAGCCAAACTGACGTTATCGGCCACGCCCAGCATTTTGAAAAGTTGTTGCAATTCGGGATAACCTTTCGTCGCCAACTCCTTGGTCCAATCGTTGGCGGAGGTCAGGCCGAGCGGTTTGGGGGCGAACAACGCCGCTATTTCGACGTTGCCGGTGTCGATTCGCAGCAGCGAACAGTTTTCACAAGGGCAGCCGCCCTGCATGGCGGTGGAGGTCATGACCGCCGGCATCGAAACAGCCACGCGCGGATCGACCGCCGAAACCAACAGCGTTTGCGTGCCGCCTCCACTGGCGCCCGTAACGGCCAAGCGCGCGGGGTCGACGTCGGGCAGCGATTCCAAAAAGTCGAGCGCGCGAATGGAATTATATGTTTGCAGACCCATCACCGACTGTAAATGCGTTTCGGCCTGCGTGCTGAACAGCCCCCAGTTTTCCAACTGGTTCATTTCAGGGCGCTGCTTGGCGAAGCGGTGCCCGATTTGAAAGGAGATTTGCTGGTTGTCGGCGTAGCCGATCATGTCGTAATGAAACACGACGCAGCCCATGCGGGCCAGTTGCACGCAGCGCGATTGCAACGGACTGCGGCCGCCGTCTTCAAAACGTTCGGCGCCTTGCGTGATCGCCAGACGCGTCGCTTTTTCACCGGCGTCGGTAAATCGCCCTTCATTCCAATGGCCATGCGGACAGAGAACGCCAGGACGCGGCCCCGTTTTTCCCACCGGACGATACAGACTGCCCGTGACATAAAAACCCGGAAGGCTCTCAAAATACGCGCGCTCGACCGTGTAATCGGCACGGCTGATTTTTCCATGCACAACCGCATGGAGCGGCGTTTTTTGCGGCATCGGCCAGAGCCCCAAGGCGACCAGCATCCGGCGGCGAACCAATTCGGAACGCTGCTCCCAAGCCGCCGCCGTTTTCGGCGGTGTGAAAGGAAAATAGCCGTTCAGATCTTTGAGCGGCTGCAAACGTCGGTCGTGAGGAAGTTTTCCCTCCGGCAACGCACGCGGACCAGCGGCCAAAACCGGCTTCTCGAACAGCACCGCCACACACGCCGCCAGAGCCAGCAACGCCAAGGCGGCGGGAATGACTCGTTGACGAAAAACCGCCCGCATCGCATCGCTACGCATTATAAATCCCACGTAATAAAAAAGACCTTAAACGCCAATCACGCCGCATTGATACCTGCTCAGTGTAAGTCACGCGGCGCCCCAACGCCAACGGTTGGGTCTGGTCGCCACCTTGAGAGTTGGCATGACGAAACCATTATTGTTGCAACGTCGCCTTTCTTGGGACGAAAAGCGATGTGCAATGCCGAACTGGTTCGGTTGGCGCTGAGCATTCTGGTATAATGGACTTGGTTGATAATCGGCATATTCATCAAGGAATGCAGGTCATGGTTGGTCTCAAAAGAATCACAAGCGACCCGGCTGTCATGAACGGGCAACCGTGCATCCGCGGCATGCGGCTAACGGTGCGTCGTGTCCTGGAAGTGATCGCGACCTATCCGGATCGGCGCGAACTGTTCGCGGAATACCTGGAGCTTGAAGACGAAGATATTCGGCAAGCCTTGGCGTATGCGGCAGCCAACCTCGACGACAAAGTTCTGGAGATTTATGAACCGTGATGAAGTTCTTGCTCGATCAAGGCCTGAAGGGTGATGGCGTCGCTCGGATCATCCAACAGGTCATCGCAGTTGCGGAGAGCGACTTGAACGCCGGCGCTGCAGTCACGGTTACGGATCGACGCCTGGCGATCAAACGTCTGCCTCTATTTGGCGGCGACGCCCTAGAAGCATCGAACGACGGCGCCAACGGCAGCTAAAAGGAATACGCTGTAGCTCGTTCCGATCGTCTTGGCGGCGGCGTTGAGCGCGCTTGGCGTGCTCCCTAAAATGCGACATTTTCAACCGTGAGCGGTATATTAGGTGAGCGGCAGATGAGAAAGCGACTGGAACACCGCCGTTGGCGCCAATAACACCGGCAGCTCCTCCGGCTCTCGCTGCTTGCCGGCCATGAGCGGGTGGCGGCGTTCCGAAAACGCCGGGTGGTTGTGTTCGCCCATCTGTTTGTTAGATTCTGTAGCTGGCGAGGCGCCTCCATTTGGCTGGTTCCGCGCCTTGGTGGTGAACAAACGAGCGGCGGTCTTTGGCGATTCGCCTCTTAATGACAAGAAACACGTTGTCTTCATCTTCTTTGGCTGAAAAAACGAAAAAGGGAGTCTGTTTGATGTCCATGTATATTGGCGAAGCGTTGGCTGGCGATGGCAATGAGATTGCTCATATCGACTTGTTAATCGGCGATAAGAACGGCCCGGTGGGCGCGGCGTTCGCCAACGCGTTGGCTCGCCAAAGTTCCGGCCACAACAACCTTCTGGCGGTGCTCGAACCGAATTTGGCCGTCAAGCCGGCGACCGTCATGATTACCAAAGTGACCATCGAAGGCATGCGCCAAGCCGTGCAAATGTTTGGTCCGGCGCAGTTCGCCGTGGCCAAGGCAGTGGCCGATAGCGTGGGCGATGGCGTGATTCCCGCCGATCAAGCTGAAGATTTGGTCATCGTCTGCGGCGTGTTTATCCACCCCGCCGCCGAAGACGACAAAAAAATCTACGAATACAATTACCAAGCCACCAAAGACGCGATTTGCGCCGCCATGAACAACAAGCCGTCAGTCCAAGACATGCTGGACGGCAAAGACGCTTCGTCGCACCCGTTCAAGGGTTTCGACGCCTAAGCGGCGTGCGAGAAAATATTGTCGTACCAGTAAATCGGATACGTGCCAGAAGCCCGGCTTTTTCAAAAAGCCGGGCTTCTTTTTAGGGTGCGTCGCTCAATCTCTTATGGCGACACAAACTGACTCGTCATTCTTGAAGCTGTAAGAGTTTCAATCGGGCGCACGCGCAACACTCGTTGCCTTGTTCTCGCTTTGTCGGAGAACTGAAGGAATAGGATATCTCACGGTCGGTGATCAATGTTGTCGTGACGTCGGCAGTGTCACTTCCACCGGCGAGACGAATCACCAATGGTTGGCGCCGCGATAACGTCCATCCTCCCACGTAGCTGAAGTCGCCAGACTTCGGGCCGTTCAGTTTGCTATCGAGATTTCCCCAAGTCTGGCGACTTCGGCTGCTGCTATTTCTACGTAAACAGGTCATGCACAACTCTTCCGTGGACGTCGGTTAGTCGGAAATCGCGGCCCTGATGCCGGTGGGTCAGTCGTAGATGGTTGATGCCCAACAGGTGCAGGCAGGTCGCGTGAAAATCGTGGACGTGGACCTCGTCATCAACGACGGCGAATCCAAAGTCATCGGTCGTCCCGTACGTGAAGCCGCGTTTGATTCCACCGCCGGCCAACCAGATGCTGAAGCACTCTTTGTGATGATCTCGACCGGGCGGTGTCTTCGCCCCCGTCCCGGCATTGTTTTCCTGGACCATCGGCGTGCGACCGAATTCGCCGCCCCAGATCACGAGCGTTTCATCCAGCAGCCCGCGTTGCTTGAGGTCCTGAATGAGCGCCGCACAGCCGCGATCAACCTTGCGACATGATCTGGGCAGGCCCTTGTAGATATCGGAGTGGTGGTCCCAGCCCTTGGCAAACACTTGCACAAATCGAACGCCCTGCTCGACCAGTCGGCGGGCGAGCAGGCAGTGGCGATTAAAATCGCCGCCTTGTACGTTGCCGCCCGCCCCCGCAAGGCCATACAATTCGAGAATGTGCCGCGGTTCAGAAGCCAGATCGACCAATTCAGGAACCGCCGTTTGCATGCGATAGGCGAGTTCGTACTGGGCGATTCTCGTCGCGATTTCTGGATCGTGGTATCGCTGGAAGGCCTGGTCGTTGAGACGATTCACGGCGCTCACGATGTCGCCTCGTTCTTCGTGCGAGACCTGCTTCGGGTTTTCCAGGAAGAAGATAGGATTTTTGCCGCGACGGAACTCGACGCCCTGATATCGTGAAGACAGAAACCCGCTGCTCCACACCGACGGACCCGCAATAGGTGCTCCATCCTTCAACACGACGTAAGCTGGCAGGTTCTCGTTTTCCGTTCCGAGTCCATAAATGGTCCAGGCTCCAAACGTCGGGCGCCCCATGCGTCCGTGGCCCGTGTGCATGAACAATTCGCCGGAGCCATGATTGATTTCGTTGGTCCGCATGCTGCGAATAACCGTCAACTCATCGGCGACTTTCGCCAGATGAGGAAATAATTCCGACATCACGACGCCGCTTTTCCCTTGCGGAGCGAACTTGTAGGGCGACTTGATCGCTCTCGCTTGAGGTGTGATAAACGCGAACTTCTGGCCGCGTGTCAGCTCCTCGGGCAGCGGCTGGCCATCCCATTTTTCGAGCGCCGGCTTGGGATCCAGCGTGTCCATCTGTGACGGTCCGCCCGTCATGTGGAGGAAGATCACGCTCTTGGCGCGCGGCGGATGGTGAATGATTCGCTGCCGGCTCGCTGAATCTGCTGCGTTCACGTCGCGTTGCAACAGCGAAGCCAGCGCAAGCGAGCCGATCCCCAGCGTTCCCTGCCGCAGGAGGCTTCGACGACTGATGCTTCCGCTACGACTACCGCAGATTGCTGATCGTTTTTTTTTCATGACTCTTCTTTCGGCCTAGGTTTCGTGAGCCCGTTGTCGCGAAGGCATGCATGAATCTTCCAGGATCTCCGAAGTCTTGCGGCTTCAGCTACGTACTTGCTTACGGCTTGTTGATTGCTTCGTCGAGGTTGAGCAGCACTTGCGCGACTGCGAACCAGGACTCTCGTTGACGGTAAACGCCCAGTAAGATCTCCAACTCGTTCTCGTTTGGTCGGCGAGCCAGTGTTCGCCGGAAGGCGCGTGTGACTTTGTCGCGATCGCCGCCGTTCCAGCTTTCCATAACTGAGGCAAACGCAGCCGCCATCTCAACAAAGACCGGATCGTTTAAAAGAGTCAACGCCTGCAATGGCGTGTTGGAGCGGTCTCGCCGAACGATACACGTAGATCGACCAGTCGCGTCGAAGGTGATCATGCTGGGATAAGGGTTCCCGCGCCGCCAGACGGTGTAGATCCCTCGTCGATAACGATCATCGCCGCTCGAGGTCGGATACCTGGTTTCCGTTGCGCCCACGATTTCCTTCCACAACCCGCTCGGCTGCCGTGGATAAACGGGCGGGCCGCCAACCTCATGCGACAGCAATCCAGAGACCGCGAGCAAATGGTCGCGTATTAACTCCGCCGACAAACGAAAACGCGGACCGCGCCAATACAGTCGGTTCTCGGAGTCCACTTCGTCGCCAGACGGGCAAGAGTTCGGGGATTCGCCGTCAATGGAATGCTGCAAGTCTTTCGGATCGCCGCCCGAAGTCTTGCGACTTCGGCTACTGACTCTTCCGCCCTCGTGCAAAGAAACTCGCGACGTTTGCTGATACATCGACGACAGAACCATCGTTTTGATCAGCCGCTTGACGGACCAGCCTTGACCGACAAAGTCGACGGCCAGCCAGTCGAGCAGTGCCGGATGGGTCGGAGGTTCGCCCTGCAGGCCGAAATCTTCCGGCGTCGCGACGAGACCGCGTCCGAAGATCTCCGCCCAGATTCGGTTGACCGCCACTCGCGATGTCAGCGGATTGTCCGGATCAACCAGCCAGCGCGCCAAGCCGAGCCGGTTTCTCGGCAGCGAGACGTCGAAGTCGTGCAGCACCGCGGGCGCGCCAGGCTCGACCGGCTCGCCCAGACTTGTGTAGTCACCGCGAATAAAAATATGGGAGGTCGGCGGCTGCTCCGCATTCTGCATCACCATGGTCAACGGTGCGACACGTTTTAGTTCCTGTCGCAATCGATAGAGGCGTTTGACATGCGGGCCGGTTGCCGAGTGGTCATAAAGCAACAAAGTATCGATGCGATTCTTAGCGTCCGGCGTCCGCTTCGTCGGATCTTGCGCAAGATACCTGTCACCGTTGCGCAGATTGTAAGGGAACTGTTCCCAGGGAATCGTGGCGCCTCGCTTGCTGCGAATAAACTGTCGTTCCCAGTTCGCTTGATCGGCTCTCGCGATAGCCTTTGTGTCTTCAAGCTGCTGCTCCTCGTGGACAAGGAGTCGACGAATTTCGTCGGCTCGTCGCCGATCAGCGTCCGAGGCGTAGACAGGGATTTCACGACCGGTGAACACCTTCTTGAACATCTTCTCGCCCTTCATCGCGACTTCGGGCGCCGCCTGATTGAAGAACGCATAGAGTTGATAGTATTCGCGCTGCGTGACGGGATCGAATTTGTGGTCGTGACACTGGGCGCATCCCAGCGTCATTCCCAGCCAGGCGGTTCCGGTCGTGCTGACTCGGTCGTGGATCACGTTGGCGCGAACTTCCGGAACCTTGGCGCCGCCGGAAAAGTTGGTGGGAACATTGCGATGAAAGCCGGTCGCGACAAGCTGTTCGGTGCTTGGGTCGGGCAGTAGGTCGCCGGCCAGTTGCTCGACGGTGAACTGGTCAAACGGCATGTCGTCGTTCAGGGCTCGAATCACCCAGTCTCGATACGGCCAGATGTTTCGCAGGTCGTCGTGCTGGTAGCCGTTGGAGTCCGCATAGCGCGCCAAATCGAGCCAGTAGGTGGCCCACTTTTCACCGAAGTGTTTTGAATGCAACAGTCGATCAACCTGGGCCTCATAGTTTTTTACAGACGGATCAGCCTCGAACGCTTCGACTTCCGCGACCGACGGCGGCAGCCCGATCAGATCAAGATGCAGGCGCCGCAGCAGAACCGCTGGTTCCGCGCGAGGAGAAGGTTCCAGTGTTGCCGTAGCCAAAGCCGCAAGAATTCGAGCATCGCCACCTGACGCTCCCGAAGTCTTGCGACTTCGGCCTTTCGCTTCAATGCGCGCGAGAATAAAGAAGTCGATCTCGTTGGCTGGCCACGATTCATTACGAACTTGTGGAAGAACGGGCAACGCCGGCTTGATGTACGACCAATGCCGCTCGTACTTCGCTCCGTCCCGGATCCAGGCAGCGAGTTTTCCGATTTCTTTTAGTGAGAGCGGCTCACCCTCCGGCGGCATCCGT
Source organism: Planctomycetaceae bacterium (assembly GCA_003233175.1). GTDB lineage: Bacteria > Planctomycetota > Planctomycetia > Pirellulales > Pirellulaceae > SZUA-33. Next base: position 14,182 of record QIKY01000020.1, read on the forward strand.
AGATCAGGATCGCTGCTGGTCACCCGCTCGATGAGACTGCTTTCATCCGGCTCGCCCGGCACAATCGCCGCGAAGTCGATGGCGTCCTCTCGCCGATCGAATCTCAGGTCGGCTTCGCGCGCACCGGCATCGGGACCGTGGCACTTGAAACATTTCCCGGATAGGATCGGGCGAATGTCACGGTTGTAGCTGAGGGATTCTGGCTGCGCAGAGACCTCTCGCGCGCCGACAAAGAAGGCGACCGCGAACAGCCAGAAAACCCATCCCGTGGTAGCGACTGGGGAATTGCAATTCAGATTCATTGGCGCCACCACTCCTACAGTTCCCGTATGAAAATATTCCGCCAACGACAGACCGCCCCAGGCCACCAGCGCTCCTGACCGATACGATCGCGGTCGCTGGTGCTGTGGATCTCCAGCACGATGTGCCCGCGACGCCCCAACGCTTTGGCGACGGATTCTTTGTCGTAATTCGGCCAGTCGACGGATCCGGTATCGAGCTCCGCGATCTTCAAACCGTTGATCCAGGTCGTGATGCGGGGATGTTTTCCCTCGCAGCGAATTTTGAACGTGTTCCAGTCGCCAAACTTCCAGACCGCGATGAAGTCGTCAACATCGGCGGCGTAACTCAGCAGCTTCCGCTTCTGGTCATTGATTTCTGATCGCTTGTCGTTCGGGTCAGCCGCGACAAGTCCCATCGGTTTGCCCGTGGCGTCGCGTTTCACATCAATGGCGAACGGCATGCCGTGCAGATTGGCCAGCCCGTTTCCGAAGACTCCACCAAGACCACCGTGCGGTCGGTGATCGACAAGCACTTGATATCCAACGTTGCCAGCCGCCAGAGCCCTTACGAGAATTCCCGTGTCCACGCGCCAGTCAGGCAGCGCGTCGATCAGCAATTCGAAGTCGCCGAATTTTTCTTCCGATACCAGATAGCCGCCCAGTCCGCTGCCATGTGGATTCTGCGCACCGACGATTGCTCCCTCCTGGACAGTCCACTTGCCGGTGTGTGCGGTCACTCGCTTGAGTCGCGCGGCGCTGACTTTCCGTTTGGGGCCTCCCGGAAATAGTGGCATCGGCAAACGGGGGCGCGGGCGCCAGCCCGCCAGACTGGCGCCGTCGAACAACGCGCGAAATCCTTCGGGAGGGCGAGGCCTGCTTTGCGGCGAGTTGTCGGCGGCGGCCGTCGAGCCGAGCGTTTTCATAGCCAGCATTCCGGCAAGCGCTCCGGCGCCGTATCGCAAAAACTCCCGTCGCGCTGGGTGGCGAACACCAGCCACCTCTCCGTCGCCGCATGGAGCTAACTCGGCTACGGAATCAGTCTCGCACTGTTCAGACCCGTGTTGGATTTTGCGCATGAGTTAGTTCCTTTGCTCGCCATCCAGCCCGCTCAACTCGCCTTCGCTGTTCTGCGTAAAGAGCGTTCGAGAAATAAACTCCGCACGATAAGGATTGACACAATTGCATCATATCTAGTGCAAATGTCATGTTTTTCCGCCGCTTGAGGTATGAATGCCCTATGGTCGCCTCACGCTCCACGAAAGAACGCTACTTTCTCGGAGCGAAAGGCGACACTCATTGCTGGAAGCATTTTTTAGGAAAGTCCGGCAGCAACGACCGACGCGACGAAACTCGCAGCAGTTGTCTCGAAAACGGCAGATATTTATAATAGGGTTACAAAAGTTCGGTGTCAACCTTCTGGCCCGAAAGTGTAGTCGAATATCTATGCGAGATAACGATCCTTCCACGGGACACATTCGAACAGAAGTTCGATCGTCGACGTGGGCGAGAAAGGTGATTGGAATGGCGGTTCCATCCCGGGAGCATGACGTGATCTTCACCGACGACGGTTGCCAAATGTGGTTCGGCGGCGTCAAATAATACGAGTTAGGAGCTGCGCGGCATTTGATTATCGGATTTTGGATGACTTACGTGGATGGATTTCATAATTCCACTCGCCGTGAAAATCATGGCGTTTGATAATGCATTCCGCTAACGCCTCGTCGGAAACTTTGATTCCCTTCTCGCATGTTTTCTCATCAAGCCAAGCGTGAACCTCAGGGCCGTTAGCGGTTCGAGTATTTCCAATGCTCGCAACCACGATTTCGTGTGACTCTAGCGGCGCGCTTCGCCAATTTCTTGTGATGTGGCGGAACAGCCTGTGTTCGATCTTGTTCCACTTGCGCCCGGCGGGTAGTGGCAAAGTTCAACGATCAATTCTGTTTTGTCCGCCAACCGTTGATGGCGGAGGTGCGCCCCTAGGCGATGACTGGGTGAATCACTTCGCCGCCGACATCGGTCACGCGGTAACGGCGGCCGTTGTAGGTGTAGGTCAATTTTTTGTGGTCGAGGCCCAGTAGATGCAGAATGGTGGCGTGCAGATCGTTGACATGCACGCGGTCGACGGCGGCCTTGTAACCGACGGCGTCCGACTTACCATGGCTCACGCCGCCCTTGGCGCCGCCGCCAGCCAGCCAAGCGGTGAAGCAATGCGGGTTGTGGTCGCGGCCTGGTTTCTCGCCGGTTTGGGCGATCGGCAGGCGGCCGAATTCACCGCCCCATACAACCAGCGTGTCGTCGAGCAAGCCGCGTTGTTCGAGGTCGGAGAGCAACGCCGCGACCGGCTGGTCGGTCTCGCCGGCGAACTGCGTGTGGTTGCCCTTGATATCCTTATGGCCATCCCAACTGCGCTGGTTTTCCATGCCGCCGGAATAAATCTGGATGTACCGCACGCCGCGCTCCAGCAGGCGGCGGGCCGTTAAACATTGCCGGGCGAAATGCGCGCAGCGGTCGTCGTTCATGCCGTAAAGTTTGTGGATGTGTTCCGGTTCGGCGTCGATATCGAGTGCTTCGGGCGCCGCCGTTTGCATGCGATACGCCAACTCGAAACTTTCAATGCGAGCGGCCAATTCGGCTTCTGCTTTTTGCTGTTCGCCGTGCGGCTGGTTGAGTTGCTGGATGAAATCGATCTGCGCGCGTTGGTCGGCGTCGACCATATGCGCCGGCCGCGCGAGGTTGTCGATCGGAACTCCAGTGGGCCGCAAGTGAGTGCCCTGATAGGCGCCGGGAAGAAAGGCGGCGCCCCAGTTGGCGGCTTGGCCCTTGGGAAGGCCGCGTCCCTTGGGATCGCTCATCACGACAAACGCCGGCAAGTTCCGGCTCTCGCTGCCCAGGCCGTAGGTCACCCAAGAGCCCACGCAGGGGAAGCCCATGCGCGCGAAGCCGGTGTTCATCATGAACAGGGCCGGCGAGTGGTTGTTCGACTCCGTGTGGCCGGAATGGATGAAGGCCATTTTGTCGACGTGCTCGCCCAGGTGCGGAAAAATTTCGGAAACCATCTTCCCGCATTCGCCGCGCGGCGTGAACTTGAAGGGCGATTTCATCAACCCGCCGACTTGGTTCTTAAAGAAGCCGGTGGTGTTGGTGAAGGTGGAATCGAACTCCTTCATCGACTTGCCGTCCCACTTCTCCAGCGCTGGTTTGTAATCCCAGGTGTCGACATGGCTGGCGCCGCCGTTGATGAAAATCCAAATCACGCGTTTGGCGCCGGCCTTGAAATGCGGCGGCTGCGGCGCCAGCGGATTGAGCGACCGGTCGCCCAGGCCTTCGGCGGCGGCGTGTTGGAGCAAGCCTTCTTCGTGCAGCAACCCCGTTAAACCGAGCATGCCGAATCCACAACCGGCGCGGCGCAGGAGTTCGCGGCGAGAAAGCCCCAAGGACGGATAGCGATCATCGTTCATGGTATTTTCAGTCTATGTAAACGAATTCGTTGGAGCTCATTAAAGCTTGGCACAAATCGGCCATGGCGGCCGCCGCAGGATTTTCCTGTTTGGCGGTTTGATACGACGCCGCCTGCCGCGCGAGGTAGGCCCCCGCCGCCTGCGTTTGTTCGGTCGTGGGTCGGCGGCCAAAGGCCAAACGATACGCACGCGGCACCGCTTTTTCGGGCGGCAGCCCTTCCAAACGTTTGGCGAAGCCTTCGGCATAGGCTCGCGCCTGCGGGTGATTCAAAAACATGAGCGCCTGCGGCGCGATCGTGGTGCGGCTGCGTTGGCCGATGCTGACCAAATGCTCCGGCCAATCGAAGAGCATCATCATGGGAATCAACTTGCTGCGTTTGATAAAGAAGTACACGCTGCGGCGACGCATGCTTTCGTCGAGCGAACCGGGGCCGTACATGGTTGGGTCGAGCAGTCCGCTCACGGCCAGCATGGCGTCGCGAATGGGTTCGGCGTCGAGCCGGACCGGCGTTCGCCGCCAATGCAACAGGTTTTCGGGGTCGACCTTCTTGCGAGCCGCGTCCGATTCAGTGGTTTGCCGATAGACCGCGCTGGTCATGATCTGCCGATGCATACGTTTGAGACGCCAGCCGTTTTGCACCAAATCGGTGGCCAGCCAATCGAGCAGTTCGGGGTGCGTGGGCCGCTCGCCTTGAAAGCCGAAGTCGTTGGGCGTGGCCACGATGCCCCGGCCAAAGTGATGTTGCCAGAGGCGGTTGACGATCACGCGAGCGGCCAAACGCCCGGCGCCATCGCGGGAGTCGGTCAGCCAATTGGCCAACGACGCGCGGCGAAAACTGGTTCGCGTCCAACCCTCCGGCGGAGCGACCTGCCAGTAGGCGCGGTCTTTACCGGGCGCCATCAACACTTGCAGGAAACCGGCGTTGGCAACCTTTCCCTTCTGTTTGACATCGCCCCGGATCAGGTAATGCGTTTCCTTATAGAAGTGAGGAAAACCGCGGCCATCGGCATGATGCTTCATGTGCGGCAGGCCTTCGCTGGTGACCTGCACTTTCACCTTTTCCGTTTTGCCTTTTTCCTTACCGGGGATTTCCAGATCGATCTCACTGCGAATCGTGGTGGAGAACGAGGCGATAAAACGATAATAATCGTTCGAGGGGATGGGGTCGTATTTGTGGTCGTGGCAACGTGCGCAGCCGAGCGTCAAACCGAGAAACGCTTCGGTGGTGGTGCGCGACATATCGTCCAGCTCTTCGTACCGCGCCGACTCAAACTCCGTTTCCGTCAACTGCGTGGGAAAAGCGCCGCCTCCCAGAAAACCCGTGGCCATCATCGCTTGAGGATTCTCCGGCGCGAGTTCGTCGCCGGCCACCTGCCAACGCACGAACTGATCGTAGGGCAAATCTTGGTTGAAGGCCCGGATGAGAAAATCGCGATAATGGTGCGCGTTCGGCCGATCGTAATCTTGTTCGTAACCGTGCGATTCCGCAAACCGCGCGATGTCGATCCAATGCCGGGCCCAACGTTCGCCATAATGCTCCGACGCCAGCAAACGATCGATCAACTTCTCGTACGCCAGGGGATCGGCGTCGGCCACGAAGGCGTCGATTTCCTCGGGCGTCGGCGGCAAACCGATTAAATCGAATGTGGCGCGGCGAATGAGCGTGCGGCGGTCAGCCGACTTGTTGGGCGTTAGGCCCTTGGCCTGCAGTTGGTCGACGATAAAACAATCGATAGGACTTCGCACCCAGTCGGAATTCTGAATTGCCGGCGGCGCCACAACGGCCAGCGGCTGGAACGACCAAAACTGCCGGTCTTCGAATGTGACGGCGGAAGGATCTTTCGGCGGCGCCGCCGATTTGTCGACCAGCGGCGTATCGTAGGGCGCGCCCAATTCCAACCAACGGGCGACATGGCCAATCGCTTCGGCCGGCAACTGCTCCGCCTTGAGCGGCATGAACGGTTCTTCTTCATGCTTGAGCAACGTGAGCAAATAGCTGGATTCGGCGTCTTCCTCCTCCACCATGCCGCTATCGAATAGAGCGTCGCGGCTCGCCAAGTCGAAATCGGCCTTGGTCTGCTTGCCGCCGTGGCAGTCGAGGCAATGCTTGACAAACAACGGCCGCACATGCTCCTTGAACAACGCCAAACCTTCCTTCATGCGTTGGGCGTGTTCGGGAGAAACCTTGGCCGCCTCTTCGGCTTGCGCCAAATTGCCTTGCCAAGCAGCCGCCAGAAGAAGGGCCGCCAGGAAAAAGACAGGTAAGGCAAACGACGCCACGGTGTGAAGGCGAGTTCTGATCATGGTGGGCATTTCCTGAATATCGGCTAACATCGCCAACGGAAAAATGCTCGCACGGCGAGCGCAATGGGTCGAGCCGATTACTACTATTTTATCATGGAGGCGGGCGATGCAAAGTCCGAGCGTGCTCGGGCGACACCGTCCGAACGTGTTCGGGATAACCGAGGCCATTGAAAATGGGGGATTTTCCGGTGAGTCGGTCCTTTACAACCCTTTCATTATAACCCGCCCGGCCGCGTTTCGCACATGCGTTTGTTGGAGACGCGCCAAACGCCAACCAATTTCCTGTTTTGCACGCCGCCTTTGCAACACTCCAAGGCCGACTTATAATTCGCTCCGCAGGCACGATCGTGTCCGAAAAACGGAAAAACGAATATGAAAATCCACGAATTCCAGGCCAAACAACTCCTTCGCCAGGCGGGCGTCGCCGTTTTGGAGGGGCATGTCGCGAAAACCGCTGAAGAAGCCGGCGCGGCCTACGACGCACTTGGCGGCGCCATTGCCGTTGTGAAAGCGCAAATTCACGCCGGCGGACGCGGCAAAGGGACGATTCTCGAACACCCCCAACAGCACGGCGTGCAACTGGTAAAAAGCCGCCAAGAAGCGGAAGACGTCGCCGGGCGTCTGTTGGGCGGGACGCTGGTCACGATTCAAACCGGGCCCGCGGGCCACACCGTGCGGCAGGTTTTTGTTGAGGCTGGTTGCGATATCGCCCGAGAATTGTACTTGGGCATCGTGATCGACCGCGCCGCCTCCCAGCCGGTGCTCATGGTTTCCAGCGAAGGCGGTGTGGAAATTGAAAAGGTCGCCGCAGAAACGCCGGAACTGATTTTCAAGGAACATTTTGATCCTCACGTCGGACTGCAAAGTTTTCAAGTACGGAAATTGTGCTGGAAATTGGGCATCACGGGCAAAAGCGTTCGCAGCGCCGAGAAGTTCATGCGAACCCTGTGCAAGCTGTTTGTGCAACAAGATTGCAGCCTGGTGGAAATCAATCCTTTGGTGGTCACGGGTGCTGGTGAAATCGTGGCGCTCGACGCCAAAATGACCTTCGACGACAACGCCCTCTTCCGCCACCAAGACTTGCTCGAACTGCGCGATCTGACAGAGGAAGACCCGGCCGAAGTTCGCGCCGGCAAGGCCGATTTGAGCTTTGTCAAACTGGAGGGCAACATCGGTTGCTTGGTCAACGGCGCCGGGTTGGCCATGAGCACGATGGACATTATCAAACTGCACGGCGGCCAACCGGCCAACTTTTTGGATGTCGGCGGCGGGGCCCAAACAGAGCAAGTCACGGAAGCCTTTCGCATTCTGCTCTCCGACCCCAACGTGCGTGCGGTGTTGGTGAACATTTTCGGCGGCATCATGCAATGCACCACGATCGCAAACGCCGTGTTGGCGGCCTATAAAACGGTCGGTTTTAATGTGCCGTTGGTGGTCCGCTTGGAAGGCACCGAAGTGGCGGAAGGCCGAAAAATCCTTGCCGAAAGCGGCGTCGATATCATCACCGCCGAAGGACTCACCGACGCCGCGAAGAAAGTAGTCGCGGCGGCGGGTTAAACGTCGCTTTAATCGTCGCCCCTCAGCGAAACTCCCATACGAGATAAACCATGAGCATATTGGTCAACAAAGACACACGGCTTCTCTGCCAGGGAATCACGGGCCGCGCCGGCGCCTTCCACACCAAGGGCTGCCTGGAATACGGCACGCAGGTGGTTGGCGGCGTAACGCCCGGCAAGGGCGGCAAGACGGTTGAGGGCCTGCCGGTGTTTGACACCGTCTGCGAAGCGGTGGAAAAAGAGGGCGCCAACGCCACCATGATTTTCGTGCCCGCCGCCTTCACCGCCGACGCCATTCTGGAAGCGGTCGACGCCGGTATTGAGGTCGTGGTCGCGATCACCGAAGGCGTCCCGGTGGTCGACATGGTGCATGTCTATGCAACGGTGCGCCGCCAAAACGTGACGCTCATCGGCCCCAACTGCCCCGGTCTGATCACGCCCGACGAATGCAAAATCGGCATCATGCCGGGTTATATTCACAAGAAGGGCCCGGTCGGTCTGATGAGCCGCAGCGGCACGCTCACCTACGAAGCCGTGTGGCAATTGACCAATCTCGGCTTGGGGCAATCGACCTGCGTTGGTCTCGGCGGCGACCCCATCGTGGGCACTTCGTTCATCGATCTGCTCCGGCAATTCGAAGCCGACCCCGAAACGGAAGCCATCCTCATGATGGGCGAAATCGGCGGCACGGCGGAAGAAGAAGCGGCGGCGTTCGTTAAAGAGCACGTCAGCAAACCGGTGGCGGCGTTTATCGCCGGCCGCACCGCCCCTCCCGGCAAACGCATGGGCCACGCCGGCGCGATCATCTCGGGCGGCAAGGGCACGGCGGCGGAAAAAGTCGCGGCCTTGGAAGCCGCCGGCATCGAGATTGCCGAAAGCCCCGCCGACATGGGCGCAGCCGTCCAACGCGCCATCGCCAAACGCAGCTGAGAAATGCACATTGGCGTGTACGCTTGCGAGTGTTTCGCCGGGCGGGAACCCATCGCCCAAATGGGGAACGCCCGGCGATCAGATGCCCTCAACCCAATGGGCCGCTACGCGGACCATTGGGTTATTGAGGCCGATCGATGTTTGCCAGTTGCACACAAGCACTCGCGAACCATCTGCCAAACATTGAAAGCCGAAATGTCATTCGACTGAGCCTACAGCCCTCTGGAATTGTAAGGTCAGGATAGCGATTGTCTTTTATTATGCTCACGTTGGTAATCGTGACCAATTGCTTCTTTGCAAGGTCTTGCATCAATGTCAGGTGATGGTCCGCGCCACCAAAGTCGGCATACGAGAAATTTTGGCCCAGGCGCTGAAGGATCAGGTTCTCTGAGGCACTTGCGAGCGCATCAACAAAGTGTTGTTCTCCTAGTAGGAGGGCTCTTACGAGCTTTGCCTGGTGCGGCGACAAGCTCTTGATTATTCCTGGAAAGTCTGGACTCAGCTTGTCGGCTTCGTCTGCGTTGATGGCTTTCGCCATCAGTTCCTCGAACATCGCCATTAGGGGACTGTCGTCGCTCGTTGTAGCGAAAGCCTGCATCACAGGCGCGGCGATTTCGGGTGGTGCTTCCTTCTGTTTTTCTTCGGGGACTTTCTCGCGAACACGCTCACAGAATGCGGCGAAGCGGTCTTGGTATGCTGCGGCCAACTGGAGCGGTGCGGTGAACAATCGAAACGCTTTGAGCGTGTCACGTGATAACGCACCGACTTCTTGCATTGGCGGCGAGAGCGCATCGTCGTACGAGCGTTTGGCGATTTCGGAGTTAATAATTTGGCCGGCGCCAGCCAAATCACCGATCACGGGAGCCTTCACTTCGTCTTCGTTGTGTGTCAACTTGTGACTCCTTCCACGAATTCGCTTTGAGAGGTAGGTTGCGGACGAACTCCTGGTTCTCTCAATCAACTGCGTTGAGAATAACGGGTTTTACGAGATGTCGAAATTTTACAACAACACGAGTTGCAGAAAATTTAAGTGCTAGGGTTGGTTTATTCAGAGAAGGTTTCTGAATTCCTCAACGGTCAGGCCTGCCTGTCGGATGATCGCACGCAATGTCCCCTTGGCAACTTCCTTGTGATCGGGAATGGTTAAGCGTCGGTGTGGCGGCGTTTGCCGCCGCAGAATCATGTGGCTGCCTCGCCGCCTATCCAACGCGCACCCGATCTTACCCAAAGCGTTGACCACTTCGCGACCCGAAACGACCGGCAACCCGAAATGACCGGCAACGCTGTCACGGTGTAACCTCCACCACCTCTTCGGTTATGGAGGGTGGAATCGGCTCACCGTGGGCTTGCAGACTCTCCAAATAACCAGCGATGGCTTCCTTGGCATTGTCGATCGCTTCGGAACGTGTTTTTCCTTGCGAAATGCAACCAGGTAGCGAAGGAACCTCGGCAACGTAGACGCCATCTTCATCCTGCTCGATAAGGACACGAAATCGCACGGCGCATACCTCCCAAAATTATGATCACGACACCCACGGGCGCCTTCCCCACGAATTCAGGATACCACAGGTGTCGTCTGGGTGCGATTCAAGAACGAGCCGTGGCTTGCCCGCGGCGGCGTATGTCAAGGAGCACGTTAGCAAACCGGTGGCGGCGCGATGACTCCGGCTACCGACGGAGGCCTGACGGCCATGAGGCGTCCGTTCGTATAATAGGAACCCGATCGGCGGCGGTTACAGAGGGCGAACAGCCTCTTGCACGCGCCACCTGCTCAGGTTTAAGAACCTGAGCCGCCCTGCGAGGAGTGAACGCGGCGGTTCGACAAGGCGTGCTCCCGCTCATCGCCTTGTTCGGTGCGGAAGCAAGTTCACCACGAAGGACGCGAAGAGCACGAAGGGGAAGAGTCGGGCGTCAGAGAACAAAACGTTTGACGCCATCTTTCAATTTGACGTTGTTGAAGTTGACGAGCAAGCCAGTCTTCACGCCGGCCAATTTCCGCGATGGCTTTTTACTTTACACCACTTGTATTCCTGGCGGTCAGAGGCGCGCTGTTCGTCGGCGTGGTGACTGCAGTGGTAGGTGCCAGCGTATCCGACAGCAAAACTCGCGTTTGGTCGTTAATCAGCTTGCTACTTTGTCTTGTATGTTTTGCGTGTGTTTGAGTGAAGATACGGGTAGGGGAGTCGAGTAGGGTGCGTGCTTGCACGCACCTTTCATTCAGCCCAGCGAAACTCATCGCCGAACCATTCGCCGCTTAAAATATTCGACATCGCAACCAATCGGCATCGGGCGTGGCGGTTTTTAAGACGTCGAGGCTCCGCCAGCCCAAATATGAGCTGGCGGCCCCGAAACGCAATGGTTACGTGCTTAGTTCTTTATCAAGTAAATCAGCAGGCACAATAACGTTATAACCGCTGTTGTCTCCATTATAAATTCTCCTTGAAAATATCTCGGAAATGGCCAGCACTTCATTATCGCTGAAAAACCATTTTCTTTGTGTGTTATTATACACCTAACGAGTGAAAAACCGCCAAAAACAGTGCGAAAAAAATGTCGTATGGAACGTGCGTGAACTTCCCCAGTATTAGTTGGCGCGGGGTTAAGGTTGATTGGATTATTGAATTTGTTTGGGGTTGGCGGAGCTACCTCAAACCCGACCTTTTGATCATCGATGACTTTGGGATGAAGCAGTTGCCAAAACGTAGCGGCGAGTTCCTGTTCGAGATCGTGATGCGGCGTCATGAGACGCGCTCCACGATGATGACGACCAATCGGCCGATCGAGGATTGGGGCAAGTTGCTCGGCGACGCGCCCACGGCCGGCGCCATCCTGGACCGCTTTCTGCACCACTCCGAAATCATCACCATCACCGGGCGGAGTTACCGACTCAGACACCGCAATGAAAATTCAAAACCAGCCGGGAACCGACCGCAGGTTGGTCGGCCTCCCAGGTCGACGAATGTCGAAAAAGATTCAAAACCGGCCGGGCGCCGACCGCAGGTTGGTCGGCCCACCGGGTCCAATGCCGAACAAATGGATAGACAGCCCGTCATGACTAGAACCACGTTCACTGGCTGGTTTTGAAGCGCCCATCACTGGCTGGTTTTGAAGCGCCCATCACTGGCTGGTTTTGAAGCGCCCAATGACAGCAGAACAGGATCTCGTCATCGTCAGGAACCGGCTCTCCGCCGTCAAAGCGGAGATTGGGCGGTTGGTCGCTGTACTGAAAGAAATGGGCGCCGAAATTCTCGGCGGCATCAAGGATGAATTCAGCCAACTCGAAAATGAGAAGTCTGAGCTTGAAACCCGTGTTTTGGAACTTCAGACGCAAAAGTTGCCGCTGGGCGCGGTAACCGCCCAGGCGAGGGGCTTTGTCGAAGAATGGAAGGGCCTCGGTGACATCCTGGAAAACGCCACGCCTGACGAAAAAGCGGGCATTTTGAAGCACTATGTCGAAGTTGTGGAACTCCAGCAGGCCACGGCTGAAGGCGGCAAAAGCGGCCAGTATGGCCTGCGGCTCTTCCCTGAAGCAGCTGCTCTGGAAATGCCGACCGGCAATCAACCAAAACGCGCCAACGGTGACGGTGTGTTAACCGAACCACCGTTGGTTCGCGAAGTGGATGAAAAGGCTCCCCCGGCAAGACTCGAACTTGCGACAAGGCGGTTAACAGCCGCCTGCTCTACCAACTGAGCTACAGGGGATCAGTGATGCTGCACGATTCTAGCCTAAGGGTGGGGGTTGCTCAAGGCGGTATTCTGACTCAGGTCCGTCCAGCGGTCCGGCGACCGGCGACAAATCTTTGCATGCATGTCAGGTTTTGTAGCGTCCAGGCGCCCAAGGTGGCGGAAAAAGGCCAAAGGGGAATTGGGATGTTGTGTTGAACCGCGATGAGGAGGATTGTCGGCGTGCAGTTTCTTGGATAAGGGAGAACATCGCATGGATGCGAAAACGACTGGTAAAACGAAATAGCGGACCGAAAATCTGGGCATTTCACTTTGAAACCAGGGTGGGCCGGCGCCGTTGCGGAGGGTGAATTGTCGAAAGCGTCTTGGGCGGGTAGACTGCTGGCATGAGCAGGGACCGGCAAAGGGCCGGAATCGCCTCCTCCGGCACCGGACCCCAAGGATTGCTAGACTATGCCAGATCCCGCAAAGCCAAATCCCGCAAAAATCCTCCTGGACGACAAAGAGATCGAAATACCCGTTATTATCGGGACAGAGAACGAACGCTCTCTGGATATCTCGAAACTCCGCTCCCAAACAGGGCTGATCACGCTCGATAACGGCTACGTCAACACCGGGTCGACCACCAGCGAAGTGACCTACCTTGATGGCGAAAAAGGCATTCTCCGATATCGTGGTTACCCCATCGAAGAGTTGGCCGCACATTGCGACTTTGTCGAAGTTTGTTACCTGCTCATTTACGGCGCGTTGCCCACCAGCCAGGAAATCGAAGAATTCCGCACCTCGATTCGGCAACACACCATGTTGCACGAAGACATTCGCACGTTCTACAACGGTTTTCCCCGGGATGCCCACCCGATGGCGATTTTGTCGTCGGTGGTGAGCGGTTTGAGCACGTTTTACCAAGACTCGCTCGATCCTCACGACCCTCGGCAGGTGGAGGTCTCGACGCACCGTCTGTTGGCGAAATTGCCGACCATCGCCGCTTATGCTTATAAAAAATCGACTGGGCAACCGTTTATCTATCCACAAAACGATCTGAATTACTGCCAGAACTTTTTGCAGATGATGTTCGCCGTTCCCAGCGAACCTTATGAAATCGACCCTGATTTTGTCGACGCCTTGAATTTGCTGCTGATCGTTCACGCCGACCACGAACAGAATTGCAGCACGTCCACGGTGCGCATGGTGGGTTCTTCAGACGCCAACCTTTTTGCCTCGATTTCCGCCGGCATCAGCGCTCTCTGGGGCCCGCTGCACGGCGGCGCCAACGAAGCCTGTGTGAATATGTTGGAGCAGATCATCGCCGATGGCGGCAACGTGAAGAAGTATGTCGATATGGCCAAAGACCGCGACAGCGGCTTCCGCCTGATGGGGTTCGGCCACCGCGTTTACAAGAATTTCGATCCTCGCGCCCGCATCATTAAGAAGGCTTGCGATAAACTGCTGGCTAAATTACAGATCAGCGATCCGCTGTTTGAAGTGGCCCAACAACTCGAGGAAGTGGCCTTGAGCGATCCTTACTTCGTGGAGCGCAAGCTGTATCCTAACGTCGACTTTTATTCCGGCGTGATCTACCGCGCGATTGGCATTCCGGTGCAGATGTTCACCGTGCTGTTTGCGATTGGACGGCTGCCGGGTTGGTTGGCGCATTGGGTGGAAATGCACGAATCGCCGCACAAGAGAATTTGCCGGCCCCGACAAGTTTACACCGGAGCGACGAAGCGGTCGTTGGTTCCGATTAAAGATCGGGGCTAGGAAGGCGCCCGAAATTTACGCGGCGAATTAAAAGCCCGGCATTTTAATATTGCTGGGCTTTTTTAACAACAGCCGGGCTTTTTTGGCGACATGCTACCAGGGTGAATATCGCTGCCAGAACCTTGCATCTGGCTGGGCTTGCACCGCTTGCGGGGCGGGGCGATCAAACTCCCGGGGGCGAACCTGGTCGGAAACATCGGGCCCTAAATTGGGTTGCCCATACGGGTCATGCACGGTAGCACGACTCTGCTGGGTTTGCATGTCGCCGGGAAAAAACCAACGCGGTCTGGCGAGATTGCACCCGGTGAGGGCGGGGGCGAGCACCAACAAAACGACCGCTGATCGAACCACATTATTCATAGCTCGTTTTACCTTCCATGGTTCGACATCGTGAGCATCGAGAAAGTTTTCACGCGGTTTGGAGTCGTATTCCGCATCGCAACGCCGTGAAACCACCGGTTCAGGCCAATTCCAGCGAGGATTGTAGGGATCGGCCGCTTTTGATAAAAGGGCGATCTGCGCCGCTCCAACCAAATGCCTCGCGACTCACATCCTGGGTGAGAGAAAAATTGTCCCGCGGAATGCATGTTTTGAGTATCGACGCTACCGGCGCCGGCGGGAGAGCCTATCGAGCGACGGGGTTACGAGCCGCAGAACAGGCATTGACGCCAAGCCCATCGCGGCACGCTTCGCTCACTGCAGCCTTCCCAGCGAACGCGGGTTGAAGACACCTCCAGGGTCAGTCCTGAAACAAGTTCCCGGTTGCAGCTAAAAAAAGAGCCCGGCATTTTGAAAATGCCGGGCTCTTAATTCGGTAGGTAAATCGGGAATGTTTCTAGTGCTTTGTCACAGCTAAGAATTAGGGTTGCAAGATATCAGCCGCAGGGCGCTAGCCCACGGTTTTCCTGCTCAAAACCGTGGGCTAGCGCCCTGCGGCTGATCCTAAAATTAAGCTGTGACAAAGCACTAGGACGGCAGTTCGTTCGGCTCCGAGGCGCTACTCAGTTGTGCTAGCGTTTGCAGCACGCCATTAAGATGCGCCAAACGAGGACCAAAGCGGTCGACAAATTCGTTTAGCATGAAATCGCCGTCGAGCATGTGTTCAGCCGACTCTTGGATTTCTTCGGTCACGGTTTCCAAGAACCTGGTTTGCACCTCTCCCAGACGTTCCGCGGCAATTCGGCAATCTCGAGCCAGCGTGGGGTTCGACTGTTTCCACTGGCTGAGTTCATGAGCCCGCTGACGCTGCTGCGCCCCCATTTGCTGCACCAAACCCTCCAGCAACTTATTTTGCCGCTCTTGGCTGGAAACCATTTGGCGAAGCAATTCGATCACCATGCCGCCCTGGCCATTGGCGGCCGAAGAGGCGGGCGGAGGATCGGCTGAAACGTCAATCCGGAAAACTGAGGAAATCTGCTGGGGGTCTTGAGACATATTCGTGAGTCCAACTGCTTGAGATGTGAACCCTTATTATACTCGCTGGGCGTCGGATGTCGAGCGATTGGGAAGCATGGCGGCATTAAGGGCGTGGCTCGAAGAACCGTCGCGGCATATATTGTTTATACACAAATGCCCGGAGACAACGACGTCGGCGACTGGAAGGCATCGTACCACCTATGTATAAACAACGGGGTATAAGATTCCGCCTTCCGCGTTTTTTTCCAAGGGCGCTGTCGTTTCGCACGACTTTGTGTTTTAGGTAAGTAAGCTGCAACGTTTTTTTACCAAACGCCTTACGACGATAAATCCCGCGTTGCGGAAAATTCGCACTAGGACAGAAAACGGCCTTTCGCCTACAATATCGAATCGTCGCCACTCGCCCAGGCGGCGCCGTCTGCATCCCTCCCCTAAATCTGGGCGATTCGAGGAGATCCTGAATGACCCGTTTCTATCCAATCTATCCAACTTTTGCTCTTTTAATCGCCCTGGCGGCCGTCGTCGTGGCGACCACAGGCTGCGGCAATTCCGACTCTGCGGAAGTCAGTTCCGCAACCAGTCAGTTTTCCGTTGCCGAAGACACTGCTTCCGCCGAGGCTTCTAGTTCCCCTGCTTCTGACTCCGCTTCCAGCCCCGCCTCTGGCGCATCTTCCGCACCAAAGGCGGTGACTTCTTCTCCCGCTGCCAGTGTCGGGGGCGCAGCGGAAACGCCGGCCGCTCCCGCCTCGCCAGTCAAACCGCCCAGCCAACCGCCGACCAGCGCCGCGCCGGAAGTGGCCGCCATTCCAGCCGGACCACCGGAAAAAATCAAGGAATATATTGAAAACCTTATCTCCGAAATGCAGCGATCAGTGCAAGGCGCGCAATCGGAAGCCGATGCCCGCCAGCGTATCTCACCGTTTGTGCCCTCACTGATTGGCGCCGCTGAAAAACTCCTCGCCGCCGACGTTCCCGACGAACTTCGCTACTTCGGCGCCGAAACTAAAATGCAAGGCTTCCAGATTCAAACGCAATTGGGAATCGTTGAAGACGACACAGCCATGCGGGCGTTTGCCGCGACGTTGGCCGACGACAAGTCGCCGAAAATCGCCTGGATGGGCAAGTTGATGTCGTACCGGTTCGCTATCGAAGACACCGCCGCCGGCAAGTCGGCAGACCCGGCTGCCTTGGTCGCGGCGCTCGATCCGTTGCTGGCTAGTGAAGAACGCGACGACACCATCATCATGCTCAGCCGGCAAGCTGCCTCGGCGCTCAATGGTTTGGGCCTTTCCAAGGAAGCCGGCCAGGTCATGCTGAAGGTTGGCGAAGCATTTCAGGAAACCGATTTCGCTGATCAAGCCAACGAACTGCTTGAGCACGCGCAATTCATCCAGACCGATTTCAACGGGAAAATTGAAAACCTGATTGCCGGTGAAGAAGGCTCGCTCGACGCCTTCAAGGCGGCCGTCCAACAAATACTCAGCGGCAAACCCGGCCGAACGACCGCCCAATATATATCGCAATCCTTGCCCTATTTGGAGCAAACCGATCAATACGAAGCCGCGAAACACCTGATCGATCAAGCAACCGCCGCGTTTGCCGATCATGCCGACAAGGAACTGGCGGCGGGGCTTGGCGCCTCCCTCGAACGCGCTGGCAAACGCGTCGGCCTGATTGGCGAGAAGTTCGACATTCAAGGAACCGTGCATAAGAGCAACAAGGAATTTGGCGGCCAGAAGTTTGATTGGGATTCCTACCGGGGGAAATTCGTGCTGGTCGATTTCTGGGCCAGTTGGTGCGGCCCCTGCCGGGAGGAATTCCCCAATATCAAAGCCAGTTACGAAAAGTATCGTGAGATGGGCTTTGAAGTGGTGGGCGTGAACATGGACCAAAACATCGAAGAAGCCGATCAATATCTGGCCGCCGAACCGCTGCCATGGCAGACCGTGATGTGCGCCGACCCCACGGCCGAAAGTTATGTCAATCCTATGGCGGAAAACGCCGGCGTGGAGGGCATTCCGTTTGTCATCCTGTTGGACCGCGAAGGCAAGGTAATGATGCTTCACGTTCGCGGGCCAAAAATCGAAGAGAAAGTTCGCGAAGCGCTGGGCCTCGATTCCGAACCCGCGGAAGCACCCGAAGAGGAAGAAAAGGAGAGTTAGGAGCCGTCCCGAAATAAGTTCCTGGTTGTCGCTCAAAAAAGCCCGGCATTTTCAAAATGCCGGGCTTTTTATTCGGTGGGTAAATCCGGGACGGTTCCTCGAACGCCCCTAAGGACCTGTCCAAGGTATATTCCGTGCAATGGTGTTATGGAATTCCCGCCAAGCCGGAGGCTTGCCAGCCATTAGCCGGCGGTCGAGCGCAGTGAACACCGCCGGTAGGCTGCCGCAGCGCAGTGAACGATGCATCCCGGCGACGATGCCAGATGCAGCGGGCGCGAGAAACGCCTCGAAAAAACAACGCTCAAAACAACCAGGGCTTTTCGGTTTTTCACAATGCTGAAGTTGGGGCGACCAATATCAGAAAGACCCTCCGGTGGTGTTCGCTGCGCTCGACCACCGGCTAATGGCTTTTATCCTTCCAAGATATGAAATCAAAGACGCCTGACTCCGCGGCCTGACCCGAATCCGAAAAACACGGAGTAGTTTCGGGGCAGGAACTAAGGGCTGGAGAGCGATGCACAAGACGCGAAACGCAAGCGACAAAAAAGATTTCCACCACAGAGCATCGAAACATCGACGTCCGCCTGCGCGGGAATGACGGTGCGCTGTGGCCGGCTCGCGAAACAGCCGTTTTCTTCCACAGCTACCCAAACAGCGGCAGCGGCGTTCCGGCGTAAATACGGTGAGGACGTTTATCGCGGTCGGGCAGCGCTAAATCGTGCGGAACGCCCAGAGCGTGTAACAAGGTGGCGGTGAAGTCGTGCGGCGAGACGGCGTCGGCCACGGGATACGCCGCGATGGCGTCGCTGCGTCCATGAACGGCGCCGCCTTGAATTCCTCCGCCGGCGAGCAAGCCGCTGTAACAGAACGGCCAATGCTCCCGACCGGCGTTCCCGGCCGAGATTTGCGGCCGTCTGCCGAATTCGCCGACCCAGGCCACGATGGTCTGCTCCAACATACCGCGTTGGTCCAGGTCTTCGAGTAAGGCCGAGAGCGCTTGGTCGGCTGGCGGGATGAGTTGATTTTTGAGGCGACTGAAGTTAGCGCCGTGAGTGTCCCAGAAGTTCTGGCCGTCGTTATGCCAGTTCACCGACGCCACCGAAACGCCGCGCTCCACCAACCGCCGCGCCAGCAAAACGCACTGCCCGTGAATGTGGCGTCCATAGCGATCGCGCGTGGCCTCCGGCTCCGCCGCCAGATTGAACGCCTCGCGCACTTGGGCCGAACCCAAGAGGCCGAACGCGTCGGCTTGCTTGCGCGTGAAATCGGCGGCGAGCGTGCCTTGCGCAAGGTGTTCTTGAAGGGCGTCTTGATAGCGACGGGCGGCGTTTAAGTCGTGCAGCAGTTTTCGCCGGTCCAGCAGACGCGCCACCGGAACGCCGTTTCGCAATTCGAGGGCGGGCGCTTTCCAGTCGGCCTGATTAGGATCGCCCTGCACGAGGAGCGGATCGTACTGGGCGCCGAGCCAGCCGCCGTGTTGTCCTGGAGCGTTGCCGCCGGGCGCCGCCGGATGATGGGCCAGCCAGGGCATGGTTACAAACGGCGGCACGGCGTCTTTTCCCGAAGGCCGTTGCCGCGCGATGAGTGAGCCAAAATGGGGGGTGTCGCGATCACTGGGCGGATCGCGGTCGCTACGCACCACCGGCGCCAAATGGCCGGTGAGCGTGGCGTGCGCACTGGAAAGATGCGCCGGGTCGTTGTGATACAACGAACGCACGATGGCCACGCGATCGGTCAGATTCGCCAGCCCCTTGAAATGCTCGCTGAGGTGCAAGCCGGGCGTGCGCGTGGCGATGGTTTTGAATTCACCCCGAACTTCCGCCGGCGCATGGGGTTTGGGGTCGAGCGTGTCCAGTTGGCTGGGACCGCCCCACATGAAAAGGAAAATGCAGGCCTTGGCCTGGCCGAAACCGGCGGCGGGCGTATGCGCCGCCGATACATATTGCCGCGGCAGGCCGCTTCCCACGAAACCGCTCCCCAGCAAACCCAGCCGTAGAAGATCCAACCCCCCGGCCTGTAAAAGGAAACGGCGGTTGATGAGCGAATTCGCGGCGGGGAGGCTGGGGCTCACGCGTGGCTCCAAAGGGGAAGGCGGGGCGGGCCTTTATTCTAGCACATTCGCCCGGCTTCGTGACGTAACGCCCCCCCATTTCACCGATTACAACGCATCGCGAGCCCTATCCCGCCTGAACGAAAATTGCCCAACGACGGATCGATCTTGACTCGCCAGGCCGTGATTGGTACTTACATCGCCGCTTCGAAACTAAGCGTTATCGACAGATCGCTCCCGGGACTTTAGCCGTGATGAAAAAAATCAGCGCCATCCTATGCAGATTCCTAGCTGCTAGCATCGTTCTCTTGGCGTCGCGTGTTGGGGCCCAGCAGGTCCAGTTTTCTCAGCCAAATATTGGCGCTGCTGCGCCGCTGGCGGCGCCTCCCGCTGCTGCGCCGGCTTTCCAAGCCGCTCCCCTTGGGCGGCCTCCGGCTCAAGGCGCTTCGGGCTTTGACGCCTATTCCACACACCCTAGCGCCGCGGCCACGGCTCCCACTTTGTTGCCGCCCACCGGCACGTTGCCGCCCAGCGTGATGGGCGTGCCTCCGCTGGCGCCACAGCCGCAAGGCGTCTATCCGGCGGGGCAGGCGCCGGCTTTGTTTCCCAATGGGTTTGGGGGAGGCGTGGGCGCGCCGAGCCTCAAATTGTTCCAAAATGTTCGCGGCCAATATACCTGGCTGGGCGGCAGTGGCGGCGTCGACAGTCTTGACATCAACGACGTGGAGGTCGCCACGACGCTGGCGTTTCCCAATTTTATCTACAGCGGCCGTCCGCTGTTGGTTTCTCCCGGTTTTCAGTGGCACCTTTGGAGCGGCCCCGATACGCCTCCGGCGCCTCCCGCCGCGCCGCGCCCCGACCTTCCCGGAAGCGCCTATAGCGCGTATGTCGATTTCGGCTGGTTTCCCCAGAGCCGATTCATCCCCCAGTTGAGCGGCGAAATCGCGGCCCGAGTGGGGCTCTTTACCGACTTTAACGCCATCACAACCGATAGCTTCCGCGTTCGGGGAACCGCCTTGGCCGTCTTACAGCTAACCCCTACCTTGAGCTTCAAGGGCGGCGTGAACTATATCAATCGAGTCGATATCAAACTGCTGCCCGCCATTGGCCTCCTCTGGACCCCCAACCCTCATACGCGGTGGGATATTTACTTCCCACGCCCCAAGTTTTCACAATTCCTGTACACCGTCGGCACGACCGACGTTTGGTGGTATGTCGGCGGTGAATACGGCGGCGGGAGTTGGACCATTGAACGCGCCTCAGGCGCCAGCGACCAAGTGGATATCAACGACATTCGCGTTTTTGTCGGCTTCGATTGGACACAACCCGCCGGACTCAAAGGATTCCTTGAAGCAGGTTACGTTTTTGAACGGCAACTCGTGTATCGCTCAACGGTCGACAATATCAACCTCGAAGACACATTCATGGTGCGAGCCGGCTTGGCGTTCTAACGAGTTGAAATGGCGTGCTCCACCTTCCTTACGGCCAGGGTGATGAAAACCCCAGCCAAAACGCCAGCCAAGCCGCCAGCCGCGAAAGTATCACGGCGGGGGAAACGCCGCCGCCGGTCGGCGGTGCGGTTCGAACCACGCCGTACGCCATCGCCAACGATATGCCGCAGAGCACCACGAACAAGTAAGTGGACCGCCTGAAGCGGCGTTGGAATGGTCGGTTGCGCGTGCTGGGCATGGCGTCGTTTCCAACTCTATTCCGCAGGAATCAATAGCTGAAAAGCAAGTAGACGAGCAACTGCGCCACCGTGACAAACACGGCCCACACGCGAACATTTCGCCACCACGGCGGGACCGCCTTTTGTTGCCCGATGCGTTCGCGCGGCAAGAGC
The DNA here is from genome assembly GCA_003233175.1 of Planctomycetaceae bacterium. GTDB lineage: Bacteria > Planctomycetota > Planctomycetia > Pirellulales > Pirellulaceae > SZUA-33. The sequence goes on from QIKY01000020.1 coordinate 35,625, forward strand.
ATTAGCCACACCAGCAACACGGCGAACACGCCGGCGTAAATCCAACGCCCGATTTCGCGGTCGTCAAACCCGCCGCCGGCGAGCCCTGCCTGCGCACATACCTGGGACGCGGCTAATATGGCGGCTCGCGTGAAGACCATCGTCGTTGCATCCTTTCATTCGAAAAACACCGGCCCTGTTTGTTAGACGCCAGTTCGGCGCATGGCGTATCGCCATCTGTTTTTAAGTGTAACAGAGGTTTTCACGACTGGAAACAAACGCCCGAAAACGCTTGTTTTATCGTTCGAGTTCTCCTGGCGCCGAGTTTGCGAAAGCAGACCGCCGTGATTATAATTCCCCTACCCACGCGCCCCCATCAGGCAACAACGTTTTACTCCAATACACGTTGCCTCCAACCTCTCGGACCAAACCACAATGCGCATGATAACGTTTTCCCGTCGGCGAGCCTCTCGCGGCTTCCTGAGTTTATACCCTCTGTTGCTTGTGACGATGCTGGCGTTGCTATTGGGCGTGGCAAACCCCAAGCAAGCACAGGCTCAAGAAAAAGGAGCAAAGGAAACCGCGTCCGATTGGCAAACCGTCGCCGTGCCGGAGACTTGGCGAAAAACGCGCGGCGGTCCTTATGCGCCGCGTGAAGGCTATGTGTGGTTCCGCTGCGCCGTGCATGTTCCGGCCAACTGGCAGAGCCGCGCGATCGAGATTTTTTCCGAGCCCGTCGACGACGTGCGCGCTGTGTACATCAACGGCCAGTGGGTCGGCGCGGCGGGTGAATTTCCGCCCCTGTTTCGCAGCGGATTGGGCGGATCTTCGATCTTCCCTGTTTCGCAAGACGTCATCCGATTCGGCGAAACCAACGTCGTCGCGATGCGCATCTATGTGAAAGAAGGCCGCGGCGGGTTCAATGTCGCGGCGCCGGTGCTGTTCGGCGGCGATGAAGCAATTCGTCTGCAAGGCATGTGGCAAGTCCGTTCGGGAGACGACGAATCGTGGGCGCAGGCCAAAGTAGCGGACTTGCCGGCTTCCGTGGCTTTCACGAAATTATCGAACAGCGCGGCGGTGCGCAAGTCGCTCAAAAAACTGGACGGCGAAATTGGTCCTCTGAATTTGACCGAGAGTTTGGCGCACATGAAAACACCCGACGACCTCAGCGTCGATTTGGTGCTGGGAGAGCCGGAAGTGCGGCAGCCGCTTTCGATCAAGTGGGATGAACGCGGTCGCCTGTGGGTGATGCAATACCTGCAATACCCCGACCCCGCCGGTTTGAAGATGGTCAGCCGCGACAAGTTCTTGCGGTCGGTCTACGACAAAACTCCCGCCGCGCCGCCGAACCATGTGCGCGGCCAAGATAAAATCACGATCCACGAAGACACCAACGGCGACGGCGTGTTCGACAAACACAAAACCTTTGTCGATGGCTTGAGTATTGTTTCTTCGTTCGCCATCGGGCGCGGCGGCGTGTGGGTGTTGAACCCGCCGTACTTGCTGTTCTACCCCGATAAAAATCGCGACGACATCCCCGACGCCGACCCCGTCGTGCATCTCGAAGGTTTCGGCATCGAAGATTCCCACTCCATCGCCAACAGCCTGCGTTGGGGGCCCGATGGCTGGCTCTACGCGGCGCAGGGCAGCACCGTCACGGGCGATATCCGCCGTCCCGGCGAGAAAAAAGAGACACACTCCCTGGGCCAACTCATTTGGCGATACCATCCTGAAAAGAAGATTTATGAAATTTTCGCCGAAGGCGGCGGCAATACGTTTGGCGTCGAGATTGATTCGCAAGGCCGCACGTTTTCCGGCACCAACGGCGGCGACACGCGCGGCTACCATTACGTGCAGGGCGGTTATTCGCGCAAGGCGTTCGGCAAGCACGGGGCGTTGTCGAACCCGTACGCCTTCGGTTACTTCAACCACATGGCCCACCATAAAGTGCCCCGCTTCACACACACCTTCGTCATCTATGAAGGCGGCGCCCTGCCCAGCCGCTACAACGGCAATCTGTTCGGCGTGGGGCCGTTGCAAAGCCACGTGTTGTACAGCCAAGTGGAGCGCGACGGCGCCTCCTTCAAAACACACGATCTTGGTTATGTGCTCACCACCGACGACACCTGGTTCCGTCCGGTCGATATTCAAGTCGGACCCGACGGCGCCTTGTACGTAGCCGATTTTTACGAACAACGCATCGACCACGCCAGCCATCATCAGGGCCGCGTCGACAAAACAACCGGCCGCATTTACCGTTTGCGCGGCAAGCAGGCCGCGCCGCTTGCGCCGTTCGATTTGGGCCGGCTGACCGACGCCGAACTGGTCGACGTCTTGCGGCATCGCAACAAATGGTTCCGTCAAACCGCCCTGCGTTTGATAGGCGACCGCAAAAGCGCATCACTCATTCCCTTGCTGAAGAAAAACCTGCGGGAGGAAACTGGGCAGTTGGCTTTGGAATCGCTCTGGGCGCTGCACTTGAGCGGCGGTTTTGATGAAAGCATCGCTCTGGAGCTACTTGGCCACGCCAACCCGTCGGTGCGAAGTTGGGCCATCCGACTCATCGGAGACACTCGAAAAGTCAGCCCGAAAACCGCTGGGCGGTTGGCGGAACTGGCCTACCGGGAGCCGGAGGTGGATGTCCGCGCGCAGTTGGCTTGCACGGCGCGGCGTCTTCCGGGAGCAGCCGCCTTGCCGATTATTCGTCAACTATTAACTCGCAGCGAAGACAACGCCGATGTCTTCATGCCGCTCTTGTTGTGGTGGGCGGTGGAATCGAAAGCCGCTCCCGACCGCCAGCGCGTGCTGGCGATGTTCGCGGATAAGTCGATCTGGGATTTGCCGCTCGTGCGGGATCAAATTGCGGGGCGTCTGATGCGCCGTTACGCCATGGCCGGCGGCCGCGCCGACCTATTGGCCTGCGCCGCACTACTCAATGCCGCGCCCGACCAACAAACCTCGCAACTGCTGATGAAAGGTTTCGAGTTGGCTTTCGCCGGCCGCTCCCTGGCAGGCCTGCCGCCGGAACTCATCGCCGCGATGGCCAAAGCGGGCGGCGGCTCCCTGGCGTTGCGTGTTCGCCAAGGCCAACAGGCGGCGGTGGACGAAGCCTTGCAATTGATCGCTCGCGAAAAATCGCCGCAACCGCAACGCCTCGAAATGATTCAAACCTTTGGTGAAACACGGCAACCGGCCTGTGTTCCCGTGCTGCTGGCGGTGCTTCGCAACAGCAAGAACGAAGCCGTGCGGTCGGCCGTGCTGGGTGCGTTGCAAAATTACCAAGACGCGGCCATCGCCCAGGAAGTGGTGCGCATCCACAACAAACTTTCGGCCTCTGGACAAGAAGCCGCGCAAGCGTTGTTGGCCAGCCGCAAGGTTTGGTCGGTCGCTCTTCTGGAGGCGGTCGAAGCGGGAGACATACCACGTGAATCGGTGGCCGACGCTTCGGTGCGTCGGTTGTTATTCCATAACGACCAGCAGATTGCCGCCGCGGTGCGAGAACTCTGGGGCGATATCCAGGGCGCCACCACCGATGAAATGCGTAGTCAAATCGAGCAATACGCGGGCAAGTTGCGCCAGGGCTCCGGCAACCCGTACGAAGGGAAAAAACTGTTTGCCAAGAGTTGCGGCAAATGCCACACGCTGTTTACCGAAGGCGGCCGCATTGGCCCTAATTTGACGGCCTACAAACGCGACGACCTCAACCGCATGCTGCTCAACGTGGTCAACCCCAGCGCGGAAATTCGTGAAGGATTTGAAAACTATGTGGTGCTGACCGACGACGGCCGTCAACTCAACGGCTTCATTTCCGACCAAGACTCGCGCGTCGTGGTGCTGAAAACGACCGAAGGGCAAGCCTTCACGGTCGACCGCGAAGAAATCGACGACATGCGAGCCATTCCCATTTCTCTCATGCCGCAAGGCTTGCTCAAAGACTACAACGAGCAGCAACTCCGCGATTTATTCGCCTACCTCCGCGCCACGCAGCCGCTGAATTGAGGCCGCCGTTGAAAGGATGTTGTCCTCACACACGGCGCCCGGCAGGAAGGAAGTTCCGCGAAGTTTTTGGGTTTGCAACGTCTTCTCGTTCGTTTACGCTGTTCAATGGCGCAGCCGGCCGGCCCGCGGAGGGAAGGCGACACCCATTGTTCGAGCGGCCCTTATCGCTCGAAGAGTTGAAACGGATGGAAAAACAGAAAGAAAGGGAACCACGAATGGACACGAATAGACACGAATTTTCAAACCGGAGGCATTCGTGTCTATTCGTGTCCATTCGTGGTTCCATAAAGGGGAAATCCCTGTGTTTTTTCGTTGTGGTTGGTTGTCTGGCGAACTTTTTACAGGCTGCAAGTCCTGATCAAAACAGACTCGACCAGGAGTTGATTGCGCGAGCGCGCGGCGGCGATATCGAACAAGTCAAAATACTTCTTGACCAGGGCGCCGACCCAAACGCCAGAGTTGGAATTGCCCGTCCGCTGCAGATTGCCGCTTCGGGCGGCCGCCTTGAAATGATGAAGGCGCTCATTGACCACGGCGCAGACGTGAACGGAAAATCGTCCACTGGCGGCACTGCTCTTCATGCCGGCGCGCTCCAGGGAGGCGGCGACGTCGTCCGGTTTTTGCTCGCTCAGGGCGCCGATCCCAAGGCGACCAACGACCGAGGAGAAACACCGCTTCACATGGCCGTAAAGGGCGACGCCCTGCTTGAGAATGTGCGCATGATTCTCAAGGCGGGCGCCAATCCGAACATAAGAAACAAGGAACTGGTTTCGCCTATCCGGCTGGCCGCGATTCGAGGAAACATTCCGGCCTACCAACTGTTGCTGGAAGCCAGCGGCGGCCAGGAGCAACAGGGCGTCACTCCCAAGAATTCCACCTCCTACAAAAGTGACAAGACCACGCAGGCGTTGATCGTCGACACTGCGTCAAAAGATTACGGAATCCGCAAGCAGGCGATGCTCGCCTTGGTCGCGCGAGGCGGCCAGATCATGCCGGAAGTATTACAGGCTCTCGAAACGCCAAGCGAACGATACTGGCCATTATTCGACGTGCTCACCAAGCTTGGCCCTGAAGCGGAGGCGGCCCTACCTAAACTGGCGGCGCTTCTCCCGGACAAACGTTACGTGGTAGCCTCGCGACTGACCATTGATCGCATCAAGCCGGGCCGCTTCGCGCAACTGCCAGCGGCCGTTCGCGAGCAGGCGGAAGCGGCTCTCTACGAAGCGGTTACTGATCCGAACTCACGCGAAGAGGCCGGTTATTTCGCCTCCTTATTGAGTGAACCTTCAAAACTCAAGCTGCTTCGTTCGCACGAGCCGGAGCTTCGCGCTATCGCGGTGGGAGTCCTATCTAAAAGTGATCGGCGGTCGGAGAAAATCGAGGCGGAGTTGATCAAGATCCTACTTTCCAACGATGAAAAAACATCGCTCAGAGCGAGGGCCGTTCGCGCTCTGGGCAGATCAGACAAACTCAGCGCGGCGGCCCAGGTAGCGCTTCTCCAGGTCGTGAAAGCTTCGCCGCCATTCGGGAAAGGTGGCCAGTATGGGTCGCGGGAAACTCGGCTGCGAACGTTGTCAAAGACGGCGGGAAGAGCACTGGGAACCGCCGGACCTTCCGTCATCGACGATCTGCTGCCGCTCCTTTCCCCATTCGACAACCCTCTTCGACCGGGCGCCTTGGAGGCCTTGTACGAGCTTGGTCCGGCTGGAGTTCCCCGATTGATCGAACTTCTCGCACACCAGGATGAAGCCGTCGCCATTTCCGCCAGCATCGCCTTGAGACGCCTTGGCCGCCCCGCCATGCCAGCGCTCACAAAGGCGTTGGAATCTGAAAACGAACAGGTTATTGAACAGGCGTTGTCGGCAATCGGGCAGTTTGGCCGCCACGCGAAACCAGCGTTGCCCGCAATTCAAACGATCATCCGATCAGAGAACCAATCCGATCGCATCAGAATTACCGCGGCCCGCGCGGCGCTGCAAATCGATCCGCAGGACGGTCGTTCAAAAGCGGCGATCACGAAAGCCATTCCGGCGTTCATTCGCATCTTTGCCGGGCAAGACGGCAGACGCCAACTGTTCGCCGCCGAAGCCCTGCGGCAACTCGGCTCGGACGCCGCGCCGGCGCTTCCCGCTCTGCTGGCGTTTCTCGAAAAAGACGAAAGCCGCGACAACCAAGAGTATTACCAGGCGAGACGAGCGGCGCAACTCGCGATCGACAGCATCGAAAAAGCATTGCGGCGTTAGAAGCGGGGCATCGCGCCGACGCGTACATGCCGCTTGATACCGCTGCGTTTTCCTGAATTGAGGCCGCCGCTGGAAGGATTTCGTCGTCACAAACGGCGCCCGGCAGGAAGGATTTTCCCACGACGTCAGTCGATCACGAGGCGTTTCAAAACTGCTTTACCGTTTCGATCCAACGCGACCTCGACCGAGAGGGTTTCGCGACGCACCGCGAGCTCGTACTTCCGGCCTTTTCCCTCCTCGACAAAATAGGACTCAATGCCAAATTCAATTTGATTCCAACGTTTGATTTCACCGCGAAGGAATTTTCCACCCGATGGCCGTTGAAAACTATACCCACTCGCCCGCCAGTGTTTGCCATCTTCTTCGGGCGCCAAAGTAACGTACACGGTTCGGCCTTGCCATTCGTTCGCTGAAAGCCCTGGAATGGCTTGCGGCGGCACGCGGCTGAATGCATATCCGAGGATGACATAATCGCCTCGAAACAGATCACGAGGATCTACCGGCTGAACGTGCAGCAGGATGGTGTCGCCGGTTAGCAGCGTCGTGAGCGGCGACGCGATCATCGCCAAGAGAACAATAATTTGAAACCCCAGGCCGACCGCGAGCACAGCCTTCTCGCGACTTTTCAGCCAACCCATTCGAGCGTCGAGCCATGCCCACGCGGCCAGCTTTCCATCGCTTTGTTGCGAGTTGGTGTCAAACATGTTGCTGTTGCTTTCGGCGGCGCCAATGCCAGGCCACGCCAAACAGAGTCCCGCCACAGAGGAAAAACATCAACGCTGCTCCCAGCATACCGCCAAAATTACCGAAAAGGTCGACGTATCGGACGATCGCCCACAGCAGAAGATACAACACGCCAGCGGCAAAAGGTTGGCCCCGATCTTCTCGAAGCCCAACATCCATAAGCCACACCGCGAGGAAGATCATGGCGACATTCGCCACGATGGTCGGGAGCAGCGGTTCGCCAAGGAGCGTGCGCCAAAGCAGCAGGATAATCATCAGCACTACCAAGCCGATCGGCAGCCATTGCCGGCGCACAGTCTGCTGAACCTGTTGCCCGACGGAAATCGGCCCTCGCGATTCATAACGCTTGAACATCGCGGCGACATAGATGACCGCCGCCGAAAGAATCGCCATCACCAACGCCAGCATAAGACTCTTGGCGTCATCAATGGAATACAGAGTCTGGCGGTTGAAGCCATGGAAACTCATAACCAGAAGGACGCCCGCCGCCAACAAAAACCCGAACAGGCGATAAGGAACGGCAAAGCGCGCGCCTGCGGAGTGGCTTTCCGCAATGACGAGCATCAGCCCGCCGACAGCGCCGATGAAATACACGCTCTCTTCCTCCAAGCCCCAGGCAAAGGGTTGCAAAAAGAACCACCACGCCAAAACCGCGACATACAACGAGACCGCTCCAACCGAGCCCTTTCGGTATGCCCACATTAAGCCGGGCAGCGCCAATAGCGGAAGCGCGTAAGCGCCGTTTGGAATAAAACCCCAACGCCCAAAGAACCACGCCCCAAGATCACTGAAACCGATGATCTCGGTCCAGCACCAGATCGCCAGCAACGAGACCAACAATGCGTGAAGCAACAGAGTATCGAGGCAAATCGCGAAGGGCAGAACTCCCAAGGCCCACCACCAGAAGGCATCTGGGTAATGGGCGTTGAGATGAAAAATCTGGGCCACTAAAAAAATACCGGCGCCGTAAAAAAGACAGCCCAAGAAAAAGACCGCCTCCGACCACAACCTAGCCCCGCGCCTGAAACGCAGAACAAAGGCCGTTGCTTGTGTTCCAACGAAAACGCCGAAGATGATAATCAGCTTCAGCAGGTCGGGCATGGCTTCCCAGTTGTAGCTGATCAACAACAGAGCGCCCATGCCGACCAGAAAAGCCGCTGCGCCCATGAGCGTCAGCAACGCCATCGACCGATAGCGTTCGGCTAATTCGGTTCGCGTTTCGTAGAGACCGAGGATCTGAGAAGCTTGATCGGTGGAGAGCATTCCCCGCGACTGCCAATCATCGATCTGACACACGAGCCATGCTCGCTGTTTATTGGAAACACCGCGATTTGCCATGCCTCGGGCCCCGCCCTCTAAGGAAGTGTGGAACAATTAAATCCTGAATGGACGTTTGAGAAGCCCGGCTTTTTGAAAAAGCCGGGTTTCTGAACCGGCGCGTAATTGTCCCATACCTCCTAAATCGTGTCAACTTTTGTGAGCGACAAGCTTTGTTTTAGAATGACAACGTCTACTTTGTTTCTCACAATCAACTGGAAATCACTTTTCCGCCTGGAGCGCTTCGGCCGTGATTTCCTCGAATATTTTGATGGCGGCGGGAGGAAATGCGTTCCGTTCCCGGCTCCAGAAGTTCACCGTTGCCGGGTTGCCCTCCCAAGTGATCGGCACATGGGCGCTGGAGTGGAAAACGCGGCTCATGAACTTCATGTCGGGGGCCAGAACCTTGGACACGTCTTGGTTCACGATCGCGGCGCCGGCCGGTTTTTCGCCATAGGCGGCCAAGCGGGAGAAGTTGGCGTCGATCGAAATACCGCGTCCGCCAACGGCCAACCGCAGCTTGGAATCTTGCGCCGCGACAACCACCTTCAGCTTTTTGCCGTCCACCATCGTGACGCCCAGCCGATCAAGTTGGGGCGCCACTTTTTGTAGCGCCAGGGCGAATCGTTCAAAGTCTTTTTCCGACGCCGCCGCCTTGCGGGCCAAGCTGCGTAGTTCGTCGCTGATCACGACGTCGCCGCGTTTTTCAGCCGCCAAAAAAGCGTCCACCCGCGAAGGTTTATTTTTCGCGTCCAAACGTTCTTGGATCAGATCTTGATCGGCCAGCACGACGTCGAAATAGCCGATCATCATTTCGTCCCAGGTCTGATCTCCCCAGCGCACCGCTTGGGTGGGATCGGGGTTGGCGAGATTATCTTCTGAATTGTCGAAACGCGCTTCGCAGTGCAGCTTCGTGCCGGCGGGCATGAGCTTCGGCTGCCGAAAGGCGTAGGCGTTTTGCCAATTGAAATCGTACTGGGGGATATCAAGAAGGATCTCTTTTTCGCCATCGGGGTAAATGGCGGTATAGCGAAACGCCTTGCCGCGTAAATGCATGTGCGGAAACATCGCCAGCATGAGGGATTTCTTGCGAAACAGGTACCAAGATTCCTCAGGATGGTTTTCGGCGCCGGCGGGAATCAGAATTTTGGTGTTCACCGCTTTCTGCGTCGCCACGACCTGCTTGACTTTCTCTTCCTCCGTAAAAACGAGGCCGATCGAACTACGATCTTCCTGCGGCGTTCCGGTGGGCGTGTAATGCATTTGGAAAATGAGCTGTGAACCGGCGGGGATTTTTTTCGCCATGCCGTCGCGCAGAATCATTGCCTGCCCGCCCGGCGCTGTTGCCGCCAGCCAGTCGGACTGCAACCCGCCGATCGATCCGGCAAACCGTCCGCCGGGTGGAAGCACCGCCACGATAATATGATGCACAACCGCCCGATTGCCCGGTTGGCACTCCGCCGCCCGCACCCACATATCTTTTTTGAAGCCGGGATTGACCTTGAAATATTGGTATTTCACTTCGCCCTTGGCCGGCACCTGAAACGGTTTGTCGTCCATGTAAACAACCAAATCGGGCTTGGGAATGCGCCAGCCTGCCGTGAACTCGCGCGGCTCCGGCAGATCGTCGGGGTTGCCCTGTGGCGCTCCGGAATCGACCCAGTCAAAAATCTGTTGCTTCTGTTCCTTGGTCAGGCGAACGTCGTTGACGAAGTCGCCATGCTGGGGGTTGGCATGCCAGGGCGGCATTCTTTGTTCGCTCACCACTTCGGCGATCATCTCCGCCCAACCGACCACTTCGTCGTACTCGGTCAATGAAAAAGGACCAATTTCGTTCGGTCGGTGGCACTCCACGCAGCGGCTTTGCAAAATGCGGCTGATCTGCTTGGAGTAAGTAACGCCCGAATCTTTTTGCGATTTGAACACCCGCCCGATATGGCAGCCGACCGTTTCGGTGCTGGGCGTTGCCACAGGCTTGCCGGCGAGTAACTCTTGAAGACACTCCCGCAAATAATCGTGCTCAATACGAGGGCGCTGAATGCCGTAGGTGTATTGGTCGTCGATTCTGCCCTGATAACGCACCACGCGTTTTTCATCCAGCACGAAAACCTCGGGCGTTCGCGTGGCCGAAAACTGGTCGGCCACAATGTTTCCAGGATCTTTTAGCAGCGGAAAATGGACCGCGTTGGTGCGCACAAAGTGTTGGATTTCGGCCAGGGAATCTTGCTGGTTGGAATTCACGCCCAGAAAACTGACGCCCTGCGAGCTGAACTCCTGGGAAAGGGCCTCCAAGCGGTCGACGTAGAGTTTGACCAAAGGGCATTCCACGCCCAGAAACGCCACCACGACGATCTTTTTCTCGGCGAAATCAGCCAACGAACGAGGTTTTCCGGTGCTATCTCGCAACTCGAATGTCGAGATTTTCCTACCCACACTCGAAGGAAGCTCCTTGCTGCTTACAGGTAGCGCCGCCAGAAGAAGAAAACAAACCGCCAAAGCCGCTGAAAAACCTGATTTCATCATCGCACCCTTAACACAGGTAAACTGACGCGCCCCATCCTCCACACTCAAATAAACCCTCGAATCACGTTGAAAGTTTCGCCGCGAGCACGCTTATTGCGGTATTATCGGCTTTCGAGCCTGCGTTTGGAGGAAAATTAGCGTATTCCATTTTCGGCGGATGCACAAAAAAAACACCACTTCCGCCGCGGGGAGAACATCCCGGACAAATCCAGTATTCCACAAACCGCCGGGCATGTAACCACCAATCACGCGAATTCGGTGTTCGGGTGTTCGCTGAACTGATTTCAGGACGATTCTCATCAATGGCGAGGCTCCCTTTTCGGCAGGGGAGTTCTCCTTTACGTGGGTGCGCAACCACCTTAAAATATTCTCATGCTTTCAATTCAAGGACACAACTCTCGGCTGTGCGACGGAGTTTCGCGGCGCGAGGCGATGCGCATCGGCGGGCTGAGCGCCCTGGGGCTCGGTTTGCCGCAGTTATTGGCGGGGCAGGCAGCGCGGGCCTCCGGCGAACGCGGCGGTTCGTTTGGACGGGCCAAGCGGGTGATTTTGTTCTGGCTCAATGGCGGTCCTCCGCAACACGAAACGTGGGACCCCAAACCCGAAGCGCCGGCGGAAATTCGCGGAGAATTCGGCGCCATTGCCTCCAAAACGCCGGGCATGATGGTCGGCGAATTGATGCCCCGAACCGCCCAACTGACCGACCGCCTGGCGGTGCTGCGGGCGGTGGTCTCGAACGACAACTCCCATTCGTCGAGCGGTTATCAAATGCTCACCGGCGTGCCGCATGTGCCCTTGAGCCGCGAAAACGCCACCGCCAAGCCGCCAAATTTGGCGCCTTCGCTGGGGGCTGTTGTGCGCAACTTACGGCCCGACAGGGGCGGTCTGCCCTCGGCCATCACGCTGCCTCGCCACATTGCCAACGTGGGCGACATTGTTTGGCCGGGGCAAGACGCCGGCGTGCTGGGCCGCAAGTACGACCCCTGGCTCCTCACCTGCGACCCCTCCTCGCCCGACTTCCAGGTTCCCGGTTTGACGCTTCCTCAAGATGTTCCCTCCCAGCGGTTTTCGGACCGGCAAAGCTTGTTGCAGCAACTCGATGGCGTCGCCCGCAACCTCGACCAGGCGGCCAAGGTTCGCCAGTTCGGCCAACACGCCGAGCAAGCCCTCGATTTACTGGTCGGCAGCCGGGCCAAAAAAGCTTTCGCCTTGGACGAAGAACCAGACACAGTGCGAGATCGATACGGCCGCTCGAAATTCGGGCAGTCTATCTTGCTGGCCAGAAGGTTGATCGAGGCGGACGTGTCGCTGGTGCAAGTGAATTGGCAACCGGTAGAGGGCAAGGAAAACAACGGCGGCTGGGACACCCACAAAAAGCATTGCGAATGCCTGAAAGATTTCCTCATGCCGATGATGGACCAAACCTATTCCGCACTGCTGGAAGACCTCGAACAACGCGGCTTGCTCGACGAAACGCTCGTGGCTTGGGTCGGAGAATTCGGCCACACGCCGAAGATCAACGCCCGCGCCGGACGCGACCATTGGGGCCGATGTTTCTCCGTGGCCTTGGCCGGCGGCGGCATTCAAGGCGGCGTCGTTTATGGCCAGAGCGACCGCCATGCCGCCTACCCAATGGCGGGCCAGGTGGCGCCGCGCGATATCGCCGCGACGATCTTCCATTGCCTGGGCCACCACGCCGACACGCGCGTGTCGGACCAAACCGGCCGCCCCTTGCCGATCAGCCACGGCCGCGTCATCGACGCCATTGTTTAGGACCGCAAAACATTAACAAGGCCTTTTAGGAGAGCCCCCCCATGGCGATTTCGATCACCTATTGCATGCAATGAAACTACCATCCTCAAGCCGCCAGTTTGGCGGAAAAAATCAAAGCCAAAACCGGCCAGGACGTCGAAATGATTCCAGGCAAGGGCGGCGTGTTTGATGTCGTGCAGGATGGCCGCACCCTTTATTCCAAGCACGAAACCGGCTGCTTCCCGGAAGATGAAGAAGTGCTCTCGCAGCTTTAGACCTCGCACAACTAGCAATGGCTCGTTGAACGGCAAGCCGAAGGCGGCTGCGTTTTGAGCCCACGCGTTCGGGCAAACCAGAAAAACGCAGCCGCCTTCGGCTTGCCGTTAAGGCCCGCTCGCGAAATAATTGACTGGTTTTCATGGGCAAGGAAGAGCCGAATTTATCAATAGTTATTTTTCATTTTTCATTTGTCATTGA
>QIKY01000160.1 GCA_003233175.1 Planctomycetaceae bacterium
CGTGTTTTGTATTAGCCATGCCGAATCGTTACTTGCCGATCTTGCAGGAAGGCAAAATCGAGAGCCTTCGCAGCCGTTACCCAGCCCGCTAAGGGCCGTTCGAGAAAATACTGTCGTACGATGGCCGGTCTTCAAGCATGGTTTTTTAGTCCTGGCTTTTTGCTTGCCGGCGCGGCCTGCGCATTAGGGCCGTTGCTTTTGCACTTGTGGAATCGACGCCGCTTTCAAACGCTCAAGTGGGCCGCGATGGAGTTTTTGGAGCAGGCGCTCGCCGACCGACGCCGTCGTCTTGAACTGCGCGACATGCTGCTTCTGTTGCTCCGCATGCTGGCCTTGGCGTTATTCGGCGCAGCGCTGGCCCAACCCTTTCTAACCAAGGAACACGCCGCGCACGCCATCGGCCTGTTGTTGGTGCTGGGAGCGCTTATCGCGTGCGCGGCGGTCGCTGTGGTTTGGTGGAAGCATAAAACGGCGGTTTACCTCGCATTGGCGACCGGCGCGATGTTGGTGGTGTTTCAGGCGGGGATATTTTGGAGTACCTCGGGCGAACAGGGGGCGCCGGGAGCAACACCGGCCCCAGTTTCGGCCGCCGATGCGCCGGTGCATGTGGTGCTTCTGATCGACAACAGCCTCAGCATGGGCTACCAATCGTTGGGACGTTCGGTGTTCAGCGCCGCCAAACAACGGGCTCGCGAAGTTCTGAAAACGCTGCCGTTGGGCAGTGAAATATCGATAGAGCCGTTATGCGGCGCGAATGCCGCGCCCGCGACGCTCGCACCTTCGGCGGCCCGAGAGGCGCTCGAACAGTTGCGACTCGCCGACCGCGCCGCTCGCTTCAGTACGGTCGAACAAATCGTGCGAAGGTATGTTGATGCGGCGCCGCCCTTGCCGTTGTGGTTTGTCTTGATTGGCGACCAGCAACGGGAAAATTGGCGGGAGGCGCCGAGTTGGGCCGATGGCGAAATCAATCTGCACGTGGTCGATGTCTCACCGGCGCACGCCGAGAATATTTGGCTGGCTGATCTTTATCTGCAAGACGACGTGGCCGACCCGCTGAACCCCGCCGTGTTCGTGGCGGAGGTGCGCTCGGTGGGCCTTCGGGAAGCGGCGACTGCGGAGGTCCGGCTGACAGTGGAGGGCGTGGAGTTTGAATCGCGAACCGTTGCGATTCCCGCCGGAGAGGCCGTTCGCCAGATTTCCTTTGAAATTGCCTTGCCCACGGCCGAGCAAACGTCTGGCGGTTTGAAACACGTGGCGGTTTCGGCGGCGCTTGCGCACGACCGCTTGTCGGCCGACGACCAACGCACCATTTTGGCGCCGCTTGCGTCGGGGTTGGCGGTTGTTTTCATCGACCAAACCGGCAACGACGAATCGCCGCTGCTGGGCCGCTTGGGCGAGACGCGGCACCTGCGGCGTTTGCTCTCTCCCGCCAACAACAACCCACAACCCACGCCAAAAGCAAGGCGCCCCTTCTTAAAACCGCTGCTGCTCAAACCGGAGGAAGTCACACGCGAACGTCTGGCGGAAACCCGTTTGGTGGTGGTGGCGGGCGTGACGCTCTCGGAAGAATTGGCCGAAATTTTGGCCGAATTCGCTTGGCAGGGAGGCCGCGTTTGGATCGCCGCCGGCAACGCGTTCGACGTCGCGTCCTGGAATCGTTTTGGCGGCGCAGCGAGGTTCGATTTCTTGCCCGCGCCGCTCTCGCCAAACCCGCTTGGCGTCTCGCTGGCGGACGTCGCCCCCGGCCAAACGCTCCAAGTGTTTTCGCTCTCGTTCGATACCATGCGCAACAACCGGCTCTTCCAACTGGCCGGCGTTTCGGAGGAAGATCTTGCCGCCTTGTACGCGGAGCCGTTGTTTTTCAAGGCGATTCAAATCGATCTTCCGCCCGCCGCTGACAACAACGCCGCTGACAACAACGCCGCTGACAACAACGCCGCTGACAACAATACCGCCGCGCCAATTCCTTTTGCTCACGACCAGCAACCCAACTGGTTGCAGCGACCGGTGAAAACGTGGCGGCGCACTTTCAACAAGGAGTCGTTGTCTTCAAAGGGTTTGTCTTCTCGGGCGGCGGACGTCGACATTCTGGCGTCGTACGATAACGGCGAACCGTTTCTTCTCTCGCGCAACCATGGGGCGGGACGCGTGCTCTTCATGACCACGGCCTTACTATCCGATTGGAATACGCTGCCCAAAACCAACGCCTTTTTATTGTGTGACCGTCTGACGCGTTCCTTAATTCGAGAAACATTGCCGCAAGTGAATTTTGGCGGGGTCGATCGAATCACGCTCGCAGCGCCGGCGCGGTTGTCGTCGTCGGGAGTGTATGTCTTACGTCCGCAAGACGCACAACGGCATCCACTCGCATTCAACCAAGTGGCCGACGATCAATACGAAATTGTATTGGAGGCGCCCGATGTGCGCGGCGTTTATCGTGTGCTGGCGAGGGCGGAGAACGACGCGTCGAAACCCATGGCCGTTGAAACGGAAACCCCTACCGGAAAAACGACCGCTTGGGAAATGGCCGTGGCGGTTAATGGTCCTCAAGAGGAGTCGTCGCTCAAATATGTGGGTCCTGAAGATCTCGCCTGGCTGGCTTCATCGTCGGTGCGGTGGGTGAAGAAGGGCGAGCCGATTCGTTTGCAAACCAGCAACGAGCAAGCGAGCGTTTGGCGGTGGTTGGCATTGGCGGCGCTGCTCGTTTTGCTGGCGGAAATGGCCAGCGCCGTTCATGGGGACGTCCTACCGCTTCGCGCCCGTTGGTTCTGGCGAACAGGCGGACCGCAGCCATGAAACGCATCGTCATGAATATCGTCGGCTGGCTGCTGAATATTTCAGACTGGTCGCATGTGGATCGGATCGAGGGGCCGGTGTTGGTTTCGCCGCTCTTGCAGCAGCGTTCCAGTTGGTTCTGGCTGTTGCTGGCGTTTTTGGCTTTGGCGGGAGTTGTGTATGCGTATTATTTTTTGTCGAAGACGCGAGCCGCGTGGGGGAAGCGGCTACTCATGGCGACCTTGCGTTTGGCGGCGCTGGTGCTGTTGTTATTGACGGTATTCGATCCTCGCTTACGGCTGGTTCGATCGAGAACGTATCGGCCGAAAGTGTTGGTCGTGTTCGACGACACACAAAGCATGACCGCCGCCGATAACGTCAACCGCGCCCGAGCCGAGAGGTTGGCGGTGAAATATCATTTATCCTCCTTGGCGGAGGTGGAAAGTCGCACGCGCCTCGAATGGCTGAAAGCTCTGATTCGCGGTGGGTCTAATCGCGAAGGGTCCCAGAGTATTATGGCGAGGCTGCAACAGCGAAAAGATTGTGACCTGGAGTTTTTTCGCATCAGCGCCGATGGCGTCGAACCACTCGCACCAGAACACACGTCGACCGCCAACGATGCAACGATCGATTTGCCGGACCTTGCCGCGCGGCTGACAGGCGCCGCACGCCCCACCGACCTCAACGCCGCGTTGCGAAAACTGGCGGCTCTGCGCCGCGGCGCGCCGGTGGCGGCGGTAATCATGTTCAGCGATTTCGCCCACAACACGGGTGATTCGCCCATTGCGCGAAGCACCGGCGGCGTTTCGGCGGCGGAATTGTTGGCCGCGCCGATCTCGACCATCGGCCTGGGAGAAGCGGCGTCGCGAGATATTTCTGTGCAACTGCTGAGCGACGCCCGCTGGAAACGCGGCGAAGAGACGTTTGTGGTCGCCAAGGTGCGCCAGCAAGGTTTCGAAGGGCAGTCGATTCGTTTGACCATTCGCGGTGAAGAACGAGTGACGGGCGACAGCGGCGGCAACGTCAATAGCAACCAAGGGTCTTCAATACGATTGCGAATTGGCGAGAAAAACGTTTCGTTAAACGGCGCCGAAACGTATGTTGAATTTCCGTTCACGCCGCGCGTCGCGGGCGCGTTTTCCATCATCGCGGAAACCGAGGTGCTGGCCGGAGAACAGCAGCGCGAGAACAATCGCGTCAGCCAGAAAATCACCATCGTCGACGACTACCTGAGGTTGCTGTATCTGGCCGAGCAGCCGAGTTGGGAATGGCGGTTTGTCAAGGAAGTGTTCCATCGCGACGTGCTCGTGGGCGTCGACGGCTTTCGCACCTTTCTCGATACTTCCAGCCCCCGCGTGCGGGAAGAGAATTCGTTTTTTCTTCCGGCGTTTCCGCCCGCCCGGCGAGACTTTTTCAATGCCGATGTGATCTTTCTCGGCGAGATGCCTCCAACCCGATTGGACGACCGCTTTCTCGATATGTTGCGCGAATACGTGGGCGTGTTTGGCGGCGGCTTGGTCGTGATCGCCGGACCCCGCCACGGCGCGGCCGGTTTGAAACCGTTGGCCGATCTGTTGCCGGTTGTACTCAACGACGACCCGCCGGTGTTCGACGTAAAGGAGTTCACGCCGCGGCTCACGGCGGAGGCGGAGCGTTACCCGTTCATGCGGCTGCATGAGAATGAAACGGAGAACCGCAAGGCGTGGCAAGCGTTGCGGCGGCTCTCTTGGCGGCAGCCGGTGGCGCAACTCCACGAACGCGCCGACGCCCTGCTCGAACATCCTGAAAAAACATGCGCCGATGGCGTCACGCCGCAGCCCTTGATTGCCATTCGCCGCTACGGCAACGGCGAGGTGGTTTTTATGGCGTCTGATGAAATGTGGCGGTTGCGAAGACTGCACGGCGATAAATTCTACCGCAAGTTTTGGTCGCAACTGATTTATCGCCTGGGCATGAGCCATCCGCTGGGCGCCGGCAAGCGATTCGTACTCAGCGCCGACCGCCGGCGTTACCGCTCCGGCGAGCAGGCGGTGCTCCGCATCGATGCCTACGATCTTGAATATCGGCCGTTGCGAGCGGAAGAGTGGCCTTCGCTGGAAGTCGCCCTGTTCGCCGCTGGAGAAACGACTGCGTCGTTCAAAGCTATTCCCGTGGCGGAAGGCCGGTATGAAGCGCCAACGCCGCTCGCCGCCGCCGGCGAGTATGTGGCCCGCGTGCAAGATCCGCTCGCCGAGCAGGTTCATGAAGTGCGTTTCGACGTGGTGGAATCCGACATCGAAATGCGTCGGCTGGCTCGCGATGCACGTCTTCAAAAAGCGATTGCCGCGCAGACTGGCGGGAAGTCGTACGATCTGCTGACGGTCGACAATATCGTCAACGACCTCACGATTTCGCCTCAAAAAGAAACGCAAACCCGCATGCACCGCCTTTGGAGTACGCCGCTATGGTTTATGCTGGTGGTGGGGGCGTTGTTCAGTGAATGGACCTTGCGGAAATTGAGCCACTTGAAATGACCACTTGAAATGAACAGTCTTCGCACATGGCGCTCCAAGCTACACGCGCTCGCCCGCCGCCGCGCCGCGCTGCGCTGGTGCGAGGCGTTGGCGTTGGCCGCGGCGGTGCTGTTGGCTTGTTCGCTGCTGGTGTTCGCGGCCGACTTTCTCTTTCGGGCCAATCTGGTGCAACGCACGATTTTGCTCGCCGCCACGCTGACCGCAACCGGCTTCTGTTGGTGGAAGTGGTCGGCCCCGCTGCTCGCCATTCACGAGACGCCACACTCCTTGGCGCTCTCGGTAAATGAACCACATGGTTCGCGAACCGACCTCGTAGCCGCCTTGCAGTTCGAGGAGCATTTCGCCCCGGCGTGGGGTTCGGTCGTATTACAACAGGCGCTCGTGCGGCGCGTGGCCGCCTTGGGGCCACGCGCCGTACTGCCGCTCGATTTCAATATGCAGACCGTTTTGGCGCCGAGCGCCGCCGCGCTGGCCGCGCTGTTAGTTTGGTGCGGTTTGATTTTCGCCGCGCCGAACCACTGCCAAGTATTTCTGCAACGCATGATGTTTTTTTCGGTCGCGTATCCCACCAAAACCGTGCTCCTGGACGTGGTGGTCATCTCGGACGGCAGTGTCTCGGACGGCAGTGTCGCGGACGGCAGTGTCTCGGACGGCGCTGCAATGGGTCGTGTTGTCAGTAGCATAATGTCCGATGGCGTCGTCCAGCAGGAATCGGCCCGTTGTCTGGAAGGCGCGCCCGTCACGATTTGGGTGCGTTGTGCGGGTGAATCGCCCGCCAGCGTAACGCTCAGCGTCTTGGAAGAAAAAACAGGCCGGCGGCGAGTCATTGAGGCCATCGCGACGCCGGCGTTCAGACTGCAAAAGCCGTCTTCCGGCGGAGCGTCTTCGGTAGCTTCACCCGGCGAGCATTCGGGTCGGACAACCGCCTACCAAGCGGTGCTGGAACAAGTGTTAGAGCCTTTGCGGTGGGAAATTGTGGCGGGCGACGCGCGCGCCGGTCCGTTTCTCTTGGGAATTTCGCCGCCGCCGGCCATCGAAATAGAATGGCGAGCCGAGCCGCCCGCATATGCGGCGGGCGCTTCGGCGGCAGTGGTTCGGCGGGCGGCGCGCCGGCTGGAAGTGCTTCCCGGCTCGACGGTGGCGGTGCGCGTGGTCTGTAAGAACGATAAGCCGCTAAAAAAAGTATCGCTTGTTTTGAAAACGGAGGCGGCGTCGGTTCAAGTCGAGATGCTTCCGCAAAACGCAGCTCGAACCGTTTGGGAAACCGCCCAGCATCCCCTCTTGAAAAGCATCGCACGGGAAACGCAGTTGACGTGGCGCATTGTCGACCACGAGGGCATTGTGCCGCAGTCGGCGGTAACGGCGGTCGTGGCCATGATCGCCGACCGGGCGCCCAGCGTGCTGGCGGCTTCCAGTTCCGCGATGGTGCATCCGTTGGCTCGTCCGGCGATCATTTTTGAATTGCAAGACGACTTCGGCGTCGCTTCGGCGGAGGTGCGTGTTTCGATTGATCGGGCGGGGGAAATACGCCGCCTGAAATTTCCATTACAAGAGAAAGACACCGGCGCGGCGTTTCCTCTGGCGGCGGCGAGCTTGCCGTATCGCGGCCGCTGGTCGCTCGATTTGAAACCGCTCGACGTTCAAGTGGGCGATGAAATACAGTTGCGCGTCGTGGCGCAAGACAACCGCGGCGCGGCGGTCGGCCAATCGGGCGAAAGCCCGCCGGTCATATGGCGCGTGACGGATCGAGAAGAGGTGCTCCGATCGATTTTGCAGGCGGACGCCGCCACCGAAAAAGCGCTCTTGGAGTTGATCGACCTACAACGCTCGCGGCTAGAAAAGGAGAACGCCCAGTGACCAAAGCACTCGTTTTCGGCGGGCTCCTCTGCGGGCTTGCCTTGGCCGCTCCCATGCTGCAAAGTCGTTGCCCGGCGCAAATGCCATTGGCGCCGGTGCGCGAAGAGGAGCGGTCGGTGCGTGTGGCGAGGACGTTGCTGACCGATGTTGTCGGCGCGCAACTGAACCAACTCCAAGACAACCAACTTCAAGACACGCAAATCTACGCCGACTTGGAGCAACTCCAACAGCGTCTGAGCGAGCTTTCCAAGCAGCAGTTTGTCGCCGTGGCCACCCTGATTCAAGCCGCCGAAAAGGCGCCCGCCCGCCAGAGCGGCCAAGCCTGGGCCGCCGTTCGGGAGGAGGTCCGTCGGATCGTTTTACAACTCGTGATCGAGCGGCGGAAAGTGCTGGATCGCTTGCAATTGAGCCACTGGGCCGACGACGCCCGCCGGTTGATCGAACTTCAAACCGCTGCCCAAAAGCTGGCCCAACAACCATCCCCAGACGAAGCCCAACTGCTGGAAGCGATACAATCGCAGCAGTTCGTGGGGAAGTTGTATCGTGAGTTCGATACCGCGTTGGGTGAAGCGATTGCCTGGGGCGAGCCGAGCAGTCGGGTGGCGGAAATGGCCCGCCGTCTGCTGCGGGCCGCCGAAACAGGCCAACATTTGCGCGCCGCCGAACAATCGCTACGCAGCGGCAACCGGCCTTCGGCGCTGGTCGAGCAAGACAACGTGCTTCGCACCTTGCGCACGCTGTTGCCGATGCTGCGCGGCGCCACGGAAAAGGCCGACCCTTCGCTCACGCTGGCCTTGCAGTTACTGGCCGATATTCGCCGTCGGCAGCAGTCGCTCAGCGAGGCCACCGCCAAAATCATCACGACCGCCGAGAGTCCCGAAAAGGAAGCCGCGCTTTCGCAACTGGTGGCGCGCCAGCAACAGGTGCATGAACAGCTTGGCCGTCTGTTGGAATATGTGAACGCCTGGCCCGAGCTGGCGGCGATGGCGGAAGCCTCCCGCGCAACAGCGTTTCTCGCCATTGACAAACTCTTCCAGCAAGATCGTTCGGCGGCGGCGGAGCAAGAAAAACTGCAATCGCAACTGGAGCAACTTCGGCAGGCTTTGCAGCGCGAGTTTCGGCGGCAATCGTCCGACCGCAGCGCCGACGAACTGGCTGACGAAGTTGAAACGCTTTCACGCACCTTGGCCCAACTAAAAACGGCGGCGGCGGCGCAAGAGGCCGTCGCACCGAGTCTTGAAACCGATCTAACCACAGCGCGAAAAAAACAAGCCGCCATCGGCCGGCAAGTCAACCAACTGCCGCAAGATCATCGTTATGCCGCCGCGCGCCAGCGTGTGGCTAACGCCGCGCGTGCGCTGCGGGCGGCGAGGTTGGTGAATGACAATGAAGCACGCACCGCCGTGGACGCCGCCAGCGGGGAGTTGCAGCAGGCTGTTTCCGAAACCGCCGCGGAACTGGCCGATTTACGCCGTCGCCACAAAGCGATTGAAGTCGGAGAACTGGCCCGCGCCGCCGAAGCATTGGAGCGAGCCGCCGCTGCGGAAGGCCGTCTTGCCGAACGTTTCGTCGAACAACGCACCGGCGTCCCCAAACAGAACGGGGCGTTGGCCGAGGAACATCAAAAGGCGCGGGAAACCGTTAAGCGAGTTGCGGCCGGCATTCAAAAAACAGCGCCCCAAGCCTCGCAAGCATTGCAGACACTCCAGCCCGAGTTTGCGCAAATTGCCGAGCGCCTTCTTGCCGAAACGGCGGTGAAAGCCGAACGGCCGGCTGCGGCGGAGCAGGCCCAACGATTACAAAAGGCGTTAACACAAGCCGCCGCCGACGTCCGCCGGGCCGGCGCGCAATCGGCGGAGGAGCTGGCGCAACTCGCCAACGCGCAACTCGAACCCTTGACACAAGCACGCCAGCAAATGCAGCAAGTCGCGACGGCTGCGCCGCGAGCAGCGATGCAGGCCGCAGCGCAGGCGCAAGCAGCCTTGGCGGCGGCGCAAAAGGCCCGCCAAGCCCATCTGGCGGCGGCCGGAAATACCGCAGCCGCGCGGTTGGCGCGGCTTGCCGAACAGTTGGGCGAAGCCCAGCAGCAGCATGCGTATGTGGCGGCGTTGGCCGAGCGTTTGGCGAAAGGCCAAGGCGATTCTTCCTGGTCGGTCGCGAATGAGCAGGAGAAAATCACGGACCTCGCCAAGGCGCTCGCCCAGAACGCCGAAGAATCATTGCAACCGATGCTCGCCGCCGCCGCAGCCGCGTCGACCAAAGCCGCCCAAGCCGACCTCAAAAACGATGCGGCGGCCGGCCGTGTTGCGCGAAGGAGAGTCCAAGAGTTACTTGCCGCCGCCCGGCGCCAGGCGGAAACCATGCAAAATGCAGCGTTGGCGGCGAAGCCGGAACCGCCCGGTTCTGTCGAAGCTACGAATGCGGCGGCGGCTTTGGAAGATTCGCTACAAAACCTAGCCTCGGCGGTGGGCCAACAAGCCGCAGCTGCGAGGGGAGCGGCGAAGCGGGCGGCGGCGGTCGATCCTCAAGCGGCGCAGGCGCTGCGGCACATTGCGGCAGATGCAACATCGGCTGAAGCGTTAGCCTCGAATCGACTTCTCGCCCAAGCCGCCGCGCAGCGCGTCTCGACGGGCGTCGAACGTGCGTTGGCCAGTATTTCGACGCGTGAACAGCAGGTGCGGCGCGACGCCGAAATCGCCCAAAGGATGGCCCAACTGATGCGAGGGCAACAGAAAACCCGCGATGAAATCGCCCAGCAGGCGGCAATTCTTGATCAACCGGCCGATGAAAATCACGACGACGCAAACCAAAAATCGCAAACGCAACAACAGCAACAGGCAGCGGAATCGCTCGACGCAGCGATGCGGGAATTTGCCGAAAGCCAGGTCGAAACCGGTGAAGGCGCGGTCGCTATTTCGGGACAGGAAGACGTCGCTAATCAAGAGTTGTTGGCGGGCCTCCGCGCCGCTTCCCAACTCGCCGGCGACGCCCGTTCAGAGCCCGACGCCGCCATGGCGGGGGAGTCGTCCGAGGGGGAATCCGACGGCGGAGAGCCCTCCTCTCCCACCGAACCAACTGCTGAAAACGCACCCGCGAACGAAGGCGGCGAATCGAAATCACCCGCCGGCGATGAGCCGGGCGAAATGCGGCCCGCCTCAAAAGACGCCGACCCCGCGAGCGCGAAAGCGGGAAAAGTGGACAACGACGCAGACGCCAAATTCGTACCCAGTTCCCCCGAAGAGACGGCTCGCCAAATCGCGGGTGAACAAGCTGCGAAGGTCGCCGCGGCAATGAAAGGCCAAGCCGGCAAGGACGCCGCTTCCTCCAAAACCGGCGAAGCGGCGGAAGGCGATAACATCAGTTCGTTAAAATCGGGCCCGCAACAGCGCACCGAACGCGCCTCCGGCGACGCCTCCACCGGCCGTGAATTGCAAGACGCTCCGCCCGACGACGACTTCACCGGCGTATCCTCGCGAGACGCCGCGTCGAACAATGCAAAACTTCAGCGCGGAGGAAAACGCTTCGCCGAACCGGCTTGGTTCGCCAAGTTGCCGCCTTCACTGCGCGAAGCGATTCGAGCCAAGTCCCGCTCGGCGGCGCCTCGCTCGTATGAACTTCGCCTCAAGCGATATTTCCAAAGCAACGAGTGAGTCGGGCGTCGGCTTATTGCAAGCGGCCCCGGCCTTCCAGCGGCCAGATTTCCTCCAGGCGGTCGCCCCGGAAACAATAGAAGGCGTCGTGCAGGACGGAGGTCAGGTCGCTGTAACCGGGTACGATTTCCACGCGGTCGCCGATTTTGAGCTGTTGCGCCTGTCCGTGAAGTTCGAGTTGGCCATGCTCGGCCGAAAGCGGCCCCACCGTGATATCGTCGCGGCCATGAACAAACGGCGCGTGAATTTCCTGGTTGATCGATTTTCTTCCGGCGTCGATCACGGCGTGCTCCGCACCGTGCCGCGTGACAATCTGGGTGAGCACGGTCATGGCCAGTTGGTGGTCGGCCACTTGGCAGACCTGCTGGTAGAAGGCGTCCATGAAAACGCCGCCGCCGGCTTGAATTTCGTTAATATCAGGATGCGCGCCGGCAATGCGATACGAACCGGTGCCGCCGCAGGAAATGATCGGCGAGGCGATGCCGTGTTGCGCCCACAGCTTTTTGACATCGCCCAGCAGTGAGAGTGCGGCGTTGATTTCAGCCGCTTTTTGGGTGGGGTCTTCGATGGTCAGCAAATGGCCTTCGTAGCCCATCATGCCGGCAAGCTCCAAGCCGGGAAGTCGCTGTATGGCTTGCGCCATTTCGAGCGCGGCGTGGTCTGGCGAAACGCCGACGCGCTGCAAGCCGATGTTTATTTCGACGATCACGCGGAGTTTCAAACCGGCTTCCTGCATCGCTTCACTGGCTTGGCGGGCCTGGTCTAAATGGTCGATGCAAACGATAGGATCGCAAATACGGCGCAGCGCGACAAGCCGCTCCATTTTCCGCCGGCCGACGATCAAATTCGCGATCAGGATATCTTCCACGCCGCCGGCGGCCAGCACTTCGGCTTCTCCCAACTTGGCGCACGTGGCCCCGATGGCGCCGGCCGCGATCAGCCGCTGGGCCACGATCGGCGATTTATGGCATTTGGAATGCGGCCGCCAGTCGACGCCGCACTGCCGAAAATAGTTCGCCATCACCGCGACGTTCGCCTCGAAGGCGTCGAGGTCGATGCATAAGAGCGGCGTATCGCACTCGCTCTTCAAGGTTCCCAAGGCAGGACGTTCCGACATAATGGCTCCGTGCAAAGGCCGCTCGCAAGCGGATCAAGTGGACAAATCGAACAGAGGTAAGACGTAGATTGTAGTGGCTTTCCAATTACTTTCATCGTGAGCCTCGAAATTTCTTCGCCGAATTCGGCCAGCGGCAGACGGTTTTCCCTGCCGTTTCGTTAGACGTGCGGTGCGCCGGGGCGGCGCTGGTAGACGAGAAATTGGAAGTCGTGCATGTTGCGTTCGTCTTGCGAGTGCTGCTCTTGTTCGACGAGGCGCCACTGCGCGGCGTCGAATTCGGGGAAGGCGGCGTCGCCCGATGTTTCCGCCTCGACCAGCGTGATGTACAAACGGTCGGCATGCGGCAGCGCCTCCCGATAAATTTCCCCACCGCCGACGACAAACACTTCATCGTCGCCTTGCGTTATATCGAGTGCTTCGGCCAGCGAATGCACCACTTCGGCGTGTGCGGCCCGGTAATTCGCATCTCGCGAAATGACGATCCTTCTTCGGCCAGGAAGCGGCCGTCCGATCGATTCATGGGTTTTTCGGCCCATGATGATGGCGTGGTTCATGGTCAGGCGTTTGAAGCGGCGCAAATCGGCCGAGAGGCGCCAAGGCAATTCGCCCTTTCGGCCGATCACACGGTTTCTGTCGTAGGCCACGATAATCGAAAGCATTTGCTGTTACACCGCCGTCTGTTACACCGCCACCGGCGCCGAGATACGAGGATGCGGGTCGTAGTTTTCCAGAATGAAATCGTCGTATTGGAAATCAAAAATCGAGTCGACCTGGCGGCCGATGCGCATCGTTGGCAACGAACGCGGCGTTCTGCTGAGTTGCAAGGCGGCTTGCTCCTGGTGGTTGTTGTACAGGTGGACATCGCCAAAGGTGTGTACGAATTCTCCTGGCCGCAGCCCCGCCACATGCGCCGCCATCATGGTCAAGAGCGCGTACGAGGCAATGTTAAACGGCACGCCCAAAAAAACATCGGCGCTGCGCTGATAAAGCTGGCAGGAAAGGGCGCCGTCGGCCACGTAAAATTGAAACAACAAGTGGCAGGGCGGCAGCGCCATGTGCGGCACATCGGCCACGTTCCAAGCACTGACAATCAAACGCCGCGAATCAGGATTCTGCTGGATTTGGTCCATGACTTGTTGGATCTGATCAATTTTTCCGCCCTCGCCATCTGGCCAATTGCGCCATTGATGTCCATACACCGGGCCCAACTCCCCTTGTGTATCGGCCCACTCATCCCAGATGCGGACGCCGTTCTGTTTTAGGTAGGCGATGTTGGTGTCGCCGCGAAGGAACCAGAGCAGTTCGTAAATGATCGACTTCAGGTGGAGCTTTTTGGTCGTCAGGAGCGGGAAGCCAGCGGCTAGGTCGTAGCGGCATTGCCGACCAAAAAGGCTTCGCACGCCGGTGCCGGTGCGGTCGGGTTTTTTGACGCCCTGGTTCAGAATTTCAGTGAGTAGGTCTAAATATTGTTGCATCGGTTCGATTCTAAATAAGTGTGAAACCGCTCAATCCCGAATGGCGCCTGAGAAGCCCGGCTTTTTGAAAAAGCCGGGCTTCTAGACCGGTTCGGGTTCTTCCACACATCCCTAAAAGGCGGTCTTCAATATCGATAATAAATCTTCCTGGCTGGGTGGGCGCGGGTTGATGCTCATCAGCCGCTTCACCGCAAACGCTTTTTCCGCGAATTCGGGAAGTTGTTCTTGGGTGGCGCCTAGCTCGCGCAGCCGCTGTGGGATGCCAATCTGCTGCTTGAGCGCAGCCACCGCGGAAACTGCCTCCGCCGCCGCTTTCGCTTCGTCCAACTGAGTTACGTTGCAGCCCAGCAACGCCGCGATACGAGCAAACTTGGCCTGCCGCGCCGGCAAGTTGAACTGCATCACATACGGCAACAGCAGGCCGTTGCCATCGCCGTGCGAACAATGCACCGCCGCGCCCAGCGGATATTCCAACGCATGCACCAACGCCACGCCGCAGTTGGAAAAGGCCATGCCCGCCAAGCTGGCGGCGAGCGCCATGTCGTGGCGGGCGGCGCGGTTTTCCGGCTCATGCACGGCTACTCGTAAACTCCGCCCGATCAAGGAAATCGCTTTTTCGGCTAAACAATCGCCCAGCGGATGGCTGCCTTCGTACGCCAAGGCTTCGGCTTCCGAGGTATCAAGTTGCGAGAAGTCGACCGCCGTGTAAGCTTCAATGGCGTGGGTGAGGGCGTCGATGCCGCTCGCCGCCGTGACGCGCGGCGGGCAACTGAGCGTCAAATCAGGATCGACAATCGCCAGGCTTGGCCGCAAAAACCGGCTGAGCGTGCTGACTTTCATAGCGTTGGCCGTGTCGGTCAACACGGCGGCGTGCGAAACTTCGCTGCCGGTGCCCGCCGTTGTGGGAACGGCAACCAACGGCAAGACTGGTCCTGGAACGCGGTCAAAGCCAAAATAGTCTTGCGGCGCGCCTCCGTGCCGCACCAGCAACGCCGTGATTTTTGCCAAATCGATGTTGCTGCCCCCGCCCAACGCTATGATGGCGTCGGGCTGCGCATCGCGGGCAAAATCCACGGCCCGCTCAGCCGTGACGAGCGACGGTTCTGCTTCTCCGCCATCGAAAACGACCACCTCGCGCCCACCGCTGCGCAGCGG
This sequence comes from Planctomycetaceae bacterium, assembly GCA_003233175.1. Lineage (GTDB taxonomy): Bacteria > Planctomycetota > Planctomycetia > Pirellulales > Pirellulaceae > SZUA-33. Next base: position 14,543 of record QIKY01000160.1, read on the forward strand.
CGCGGCGGCTTGTTCGACCATTCCGACGTCACGCAGGACGGGGTCGGTGACGATCAAGAGCCGCCGGAAACCGGCTCGCTTCGCCAAGTTGCCCAGTCGGCTTATGGATCCTGGTCCAAAGTGAAATTCGGGCGTGGTTTGAAAACACCAACTGGTTCGCGGAGCCATCGTTACTATTTTCCCATCAGTTCTTGAATGAGTGTGGCGACGTTCGCCGGGTCGTCGAGCTTTCTCAATTGATCGATACGCGCCTGTTTGATCTCCAGCTTTTGCAGGTGTCCCACAATGCTCAGCCAGTGTTTTTCTCGCTTCTTACCTTCCGACAGATAAAGCTCCGTGACCAATTCCTGCACGCGTTGCAAGGAGATGGCGTCGCGGTTCTTGTAGTAATTCTTGATGACGCGTTCTTGGTATCGAGAGTGATTGGCCATGGCTGGGCTCCAAAACGGTAAACGATACGAGGGGTGTTTGGGCGATGGAACATGGAGTCTGACGAACTCAAACGTTATACCTCAAGCGGCTGAAAATGTGACATTCGCATTGGATGATGCAATTGTGTCAATCCTTACCGTGCGGAGTATATTTGCCCTGCATCGTCCTGAACAACGTGTCGACTTTTGGCAAATCCTCCAATAAACTTTGGCGAAATCGTCTGAACAATTGTTCGGCGCCGTCAGAAACGCCGCCATTAGTGGGGGCACAGGGACGGCAACCAATGCATTCGATCAGAAATTGCTGATTTTGGGAAAACAGGGGGTCCCCTCCAGAGGGTCGTCTATCCATAATGTAGCAACGAAACGCAATCAGTTCATCAGGACCAATTAACTCGTCCGGCCTATCAGTTTGTCGGTGAAGGCGATTCCCGCCAATGCTGAAAACATCTGTACGATGGCCTTGGAAGGCCGTCGGTTTGCTCCCGAAACATCCTGTTTTAGCGGCCTTCCAAGGCCGTCGTGCAAACAGAGGCCCGGTTCACGAACAGCGTCTGTCTCCTCCTAACTTTGCAAAGGTCAACAACGTGAAAATTGCCGTAGTAGGCGCCGGCTATGTCGGATTGGTAACCGGAACGTGTTTTTCGGAGAGTGGCAACGAGGTGCGTTGTATCGATATCGACGAAGCCAAAATTGAGCGTCTCAACCGGGGCGCCATGCCGATTTACGAGCCGGGGCTGGAAGAGATTGTCGAACGAAATATTGAAGCCGGGCGATTGTCGTTCACGACCGATGTCGGCTCCGCCGTGGCCGACGCCAAACTCGTGTTTTTGGCGGTGGGTACGCCTCCCGCCGACGACGGTTCAGCCGACCTCACGGCCCTCTGGGCGGTGGTTCGCTCGGTCGCTCCGCATCTGAACGAGCAGGCGGTGGTTGTCATCAAGAGCACGGTGCCGGTCGGCACGAACGCGAAAGCGCTGGCTTTGTTCCAGGAAATACTGGGTAGAACGGTCGATGTGGCCAGCAATCCTGAGTTCCTCAAAGAAGGCGCCGCGGTGAACGACTGCATGTTTCCCGACCGCGTGGTGGTGGGCGTGCGTCGTGCGGAAGCGAGCGATGTGCTGCGGCAGCTTTACGAGCCGTTTTTACGCACGGGCAAGCCGTTTTTGGTGATGTCGCCCGAGAGCGCCGAAATGGCCAAATACGCCGCCAATGCGATGCTCTCCACCAAAATCAGTTTTATCAACGAAACCGCCAATCTCTGTGAATTGCTGGGCGCCGATATCAACGATGTTCGCTCCGGCATGGGTCACGATAGCCGCATCGGCTTCGCCTTTCTCTTTCCGGGCGTGGGTTACGGCGGCAGCTGTTTTCCCAAGGACGTTCGCGCCCTCTCGAGTTTGGCGGTGCGGCATGGCATGAAGCCGAGAATTTTGGACGCCGTCGATGAAGTCAATCAACACCAAAAACGCGTGTTGATAAAAAAAATGGAATCGCATTTCGGCGCCGGCCTACAACAGAAAACCATCGCGATTTGGGGCTTGGCCTTCAAACCCAGAACCGACGACATCCGCGAAGCGCCAGCTTTGGTGCTGATCGACTGGCTGTTGGAGCAAGGCGCCCGCGTGCGAGTTTATGATCCCGAAGCGATGGACAACGTCAAAGCGATGTACGGCGAAAAAATCGAGTATGCCGAGCGTCCGCTCGAAACGCTCAACAACGCCGACGCACTCGCGATTTGCACCGAATGGGACGCCTTCCGCCAGCCCGATTTCGCCGAAATGCGTAGCCGAATGGCGGCGCCGGTTGTGTTTGACGGCCGCAATTTGTACAAACGGGATCGCCTTGCCGAGGCAGGCTTCACCTATTTCTCGATCGGCCGGGCGACCGTCGCTCCCCAGTCGAATGACAAATGAATCCATCCAACTACTTTTTTCTGCGGAACGTTGTCGATGACCAAACCCCTGAATCCCTACAGCAGCCATGTCACGCAGCCCAAGAGCCAAGGCGCCTCGCAGGCCATGTTGTTCGGAACCGGCCTCACCGAAGACGACATGAACAAGGCGCAGGTCGGTATTGCCAGCATGTGGTACGAGGGCAATACCTGCAACATGCACCTCAACCAACTCGCCGATAAAGTCAAGGAGGGCGTGACGGCCGCCGGGCTGGTCGGCATGCGGTTCAACACGATTGGCGTCAGCGACGGCATTTCCATGGGCACCGACGGCATGAGCTACTCGCTGCAATCGCGAGATTTAATCGCCGATAGCATCGAAACCATCATGGGCGGCCAGTGGTACGATGGCCTCGTCGCGATTCCCGGTTGCGATAAAAACATGCCCGGTTGCCTGATCGCGATGGGGCGGCTCAATCGCCCGGCGCTGATGGTCTACGGCGGTACGATTCGCGCCGGAAAAATCAAAGACGAAAAACTCGACATCGTCTCCGCGTTCCAATGTTATGGACAGTACCTGGCCGGTGATATCGACGAAAAAACACGCCAGGAAATCGTCAAACGCTCATGCCCCGGCGCCGGCGCCTGCGGTGGAATGTACACCGCCAATACGATGGCCTCCGCCATTGAGGCGATGGGCATGTCGCTGCCCTACAGCGCCTCGATTCCGGCCGAAGACCCCGACAAACTCGACGAATGCCTGCGTTCCGGCCAAGCCATTTTGAACTTGCTCGAAAAAGACATCAAACCCCGCGACATCATGACCCGCGCAGCCTTCGAGAACGCCATGGTGGTGGTCATTGCCTTGGGCGGCTCCACCAACGCCGTGCTGCATTTGATCGCCATGGCCCGCGCGGTGGATGTGCCTCTCACCATCGATGATTTTCAACGCGTGAGCGATCGCACGCCGTATCTTTCCGACCTCAAACCCAGCGGCCGCTTCGTGCAGGAAGATCTGCACAGCGTCGGCGGAACGCCCGCCGTGATGAAATACCTGCTCCAGCAAGACATGCTCGACGGAAGCTGCCTCACCGTAACGGGAAAAACACTGGCCGAAAACCTGCAAGACCTGCCCGATTTGCAGGAAGGGCAGACGATTGTACGAACCGTCGAGAAGCCGATCAAAGCCACCGGCCACATTCAAATCTTGAAGGGCAACTTGGCCCCCGAAGGCGCTGTCGCCAAAATCACCGGCAAGGAAGGGCTCGTATTCAGCGGTTCGGCCCACGTGTTTGATTCCGAGGAAGAGATGCTCGCGGCGCTCGAACGAAAAGAAATCAAAAAGCGGGATGTCATCATCATCCGATACGAAGGGCCCAAGGGCGGACCGGGAATGCCGGAAATGCTCACCCCGACCTCCGCGATTATGGGGGCCGGTTTGGGCGCCGACGTGGCCCTGATCACCGATGGCCGCTTCTCCGGCGGCTCGCACGGTTTCATTGTGGGCCACGTTACGCCCGAAGCACAGGACGGCGGCCCGATTGCGTTAGTCGAAAACGGCGACGCCATCACGCTCGACGCGGAAAACAATCGAATCGATGTCGCCCTGACCGACGAACAACTCGCCGAGCGACGAAGGAAATGGTCGGCCCCGCCTCTCAAGGCCACGCGTGGCACGCTCTACAAATACATCAAGAACGTGAAATCGGCGTCCGAAGGTTGCGTGACCGACGAGTAATCCGGTGCAATCGTCGGCTGGTTGCAAGCCGTGGGGGGGCGGTCGCCTGCAACGACCATGATTTCGTCACTCCTTTTGGTTGCGAGCATCGGCCGCGCGGCGCCTCAATTCTCGCTTTCTTCAGCGGCTGCGGCTTTTTTGGCCAGAGCGGGAACGGTGCGAAGAAACGCAATCACGTCCGTGATTTGTGATGCTTCGAGGGTTCGCCCCCAGGCTGGCATCAGCACCGACTTGCCAACCGACTCCCCGCCCTGCGAAATAACGGTTTGCAGTTGTTCGTCGTTCACGCGTTTCCAGAATGCTTCGTCGGCGAAATTGCGCGGCGGCGGGTCGAGCATCGCCGAATTGAAACCATCTCCTTGCCCTCCGGCGCCATGACAGATTTTGCAATAGTGATCATAAACTTTCTTGCCGCGTGCTTGTGAGGCCGCGACGGAAGATTGTTGATCGTGACCCATGGCCAACTTCTGCATGACCGATGGCGGCTCAGAGATGGTCGGCGTCTGCTCATGAGGCCGGCAGCCGCTCAGCAGCCCTAGCAGGAACGCTGCAAACGTCGCGGCGCCCGCTACGTAAATCGGCCGCCGGCGTTGCCTGTTTTTTTTCGTGGCGGAAGGGAGTGGGCTCACTTTTTCACCTGTCCGTTGTCGTTGTCGCTGTCGTTGCTGTCGCTGTCATTCTTCTTCTGGAATTGCGGATTTTTCAGGCTCAAAACAAACGCTGTTAGATCCAATATTTCCTGATCGCCCAAGCCCAGGTTCGGCTCAATCGTATCGGGCAGGATGGCCTGCGGGTTTTCGAGCCAGGCGTAAACCCATTCGCCCTTGAGTTTATCGCCGACCCAGGTTCCATGAGGGAATTCGGGCACTTGGGTGGTGAGGCTGGGGCCCACGTCGCCGCCAGTTCCGTTCACCTGATGGCAGGCCATGCAGCCCTTGGCCTGGAATAATGTTTTTCCTCGCGCGGCGTCGGCTTTGTCGCGGTTGCGTTTCCAGGCGGCGCCTAGGTCGGTGTCGACAAAAACATTCGCCATGTACTCCGACATCAGCCGCGATTCTTCATCGGGGAAATGAAAAATCGGCATCGCGATGGTGAGCATACGACGCATCGAGTAGGGTTGGTTTAGGTAGTGATAAAGCCACTCCCGATTCACCCGGTTCCCTTCGTAGGTGAGGTCGCTGGCCAACAGTTCTCCGGAACTGCGAATCTTATGGCACGACAGACAACGGTAATGCCGTTCGAGCTTGCCGAATTCGTCTTTAGGATCGAATACAGTCTGGGGACGCCGCGGCGCGTCGAAACGCTTCGAGGGCGCGCCAACCTCGCTCAGACTCATCAATGCGATGGCCAGGGCTTCAGTATCTTCGTCGGAAGGTTGGAAGTCGGGCATTTTGAGCGGATTCAAAGCGCCCACTTCGTTCAACGCCCAAACGAGCCAGTTGGCTTGCTTGGCCGTGGTTCCGCTGGGCAACGCGAGTTGCTTCTCCAAGACACCTGCTTTTTTGGCTTGTTCGAGCAGCCAGGCCAATCGTTCGCCTTCGGCGCCATCGGGCAGGGACTGCGAAGCGGAGAACGCCGATTTGGGTCGCAGGTTTTCCCAAATTGCGTCGGCCGGATCTTCACCCGGGTGTAACTCGAATTTGTGATGCAACGACCGGGGCGATTTCAGTTTCGTGTACAAGAAGTCGGGTGTGGTGCGAGGAACTTTTGCGTCGCCAAAAGTGAGTTGGTGTACCGGCGTGCTGCCGATGAAGGTCAGTTCGGGCGCGTCTCGCTTGGCCGGGTTTCCTTTGAGCTCATGACAGCCGGCGCAGTCCAACTCGGCGAACAGGCGTTTACCGAGCGCAATCTGTTGGGGCGTGCCTTTGGGCAACGCCGGCTCTTCCGCTTCGGCGTCTTGCAGATCGTAGTCGGTCCATTCCTCGATAGCGAACTGCGAGAGGTTGATGGCCTCTTTTTTGCTGAAATGATAGCCCGGCATTTTGGTGTGCGGCAGGAACGAATGCGGGTTTTGAAAGAACGCCACCAGCCATTTTTGGTTGATTTTGTTGCCGATTTTCATCAGGTTCGGCCCGATATGGCCGCCCACCGGGTTGTCGGCGTAGTCGAGTTTCGTGACATGGCAAACGATGCATTGCGACTCTCGGTAGATGTCGGCGCCGGTGTCGTAGTCGCCTTTGGGCTGAGGGGCGTTGTCGATTTTTTCGTCGCGGGCGGTCATCAGGAAAGCGGCCAATCCGTCGATCGCGCCGGAGGGCAACGGGTATTGCGGCATCTTGTGCTTCGGCAAGTATTTTCCGGGATCGGCAAGCCACTTGTGCAGCCATTTGCGCGTGACTTTACTGCCGACGGAATCGAGTTGAGGACCAACCTTTTCCGCAGCCAACGTTTCGCCCGTTTTGTGACAACCCACGCAGCCAAGTTCGCTGAGCAACTGCCGGCCGCGGTTCAGCACAGGCGCTTGGGGAACTTCTTCGTCGTGGTGACATTGGGTGCAAGTCGATTGAATGAAGTCGCCGGTGAGCAGCGGTTCGTCCCAAAACGGCACGCGTCCGTGCGCAGCTTCCTTGTCGGTGGCGCGGCCTTGTCCCTGATGGCAAATCGTGCAGCCATACCTGTCGGCGGAATGATGCTGAAGAATATCGCCAGGATGCGCGGTCAGCGGCTGCGGCTGGTCTTGCATCGCGGGGTTATCGATTCCCACGTGGCAAGTGATACAGCGATCCACCTTGTCCCATTCCGGCAGAAAGGCTTGACGAATTTCGATCGGGTAATCCGACGCTTTCGCCGACGCGCCCTCTTTCGCGGAGGCTTCGTTCGCCGCCGTCGCCTTCACGGACAAAACATGGGCGAATTCCTGCTGGTGCGTTCGCCATTCGGCCGTGAAGTTCTCCTGGTACGCCGCCAACAGCAGCATTCCAAACGACGCCACGCTGGACAGCAACAGCACAACTTTCAGCCAACCGACGCGGTAGGTTTTTGGTCTATCCATCATTTCCCATTACGTTCAAATTGAATCCGCCGCCTGAGGACCGTTCGACGAATTAATTGTTCAATTTCACTTGTACGATGGCCCTGAAAGGCCATCGTACGACAGTAATTTCTCGAACGCTCTTTAATGCACGGGCCAATCGCTATGTGACCAGTAAAAACCCCAGTTCGGTCCGCGATACACGGTCGCGAAATAAGTCAGAATCGCGAACGCGACCAAAAAGCAGGTGAACACGGCCAACGCGCCCATTCTGGTGGAATTGGTTTGTTTCGTCACTGCGAACGACCATCCCATGAAAAGGGCCAGCAGCACCGTTCCAGGATTGACCAAGGTGATCATCAACTGCGGGATGTTTGGAAACCAGGAGCGCAGCCAACCAAAATTGATCGTAAACGCCAATATTCCCACCACCGAGCAGGTTGTCATCAAGGCCGTCAGCAGGCACACGCGCCGCCCGCGCCGCCCGCTGAACCAGACGCCGCTGTTTTCTTTTTCGCGGTCCAGATACGGCACCAGCATTAAACCCAGCACCACGATCGTGGGAATTCCCACACCGCCCATGAACGCCGAATAGCTGACCAACTCCTGCAAGCCCAAAAAGTACCACGGCGCCTTGGCCGGGTTTTCCGGCACCGCAGGGTTAGCGTGTTCCTTCAAAGGGGCGTCGAAACAATGGGCCAGACAAAGAATGACGAAAAAGGTCATCATGCTCAACGCCGCGATGGCGTAGATCGCATTCGGCCAGGTGGGAACCGTATTGGCCATCGAGCGGTCGACGGCGGGCGTTCGGCCGCGCACGACCGCCATCAGGCCGTACGTCTTGGCGGAGCCGCCCGCACCGGGTGGAGCTTCAAGAGCCGCCGCCTGTGCAGCCGCGCCCGGATCTCCACTCTCGGCGCTTTGCTGGCCACTTTCAAGATCTGTACTTTCCGGCGGTTTGGCCAAACCGCCGTCTTTGCGAATTCGCCAAAAATGCACAACCAGAAAAATGCACATCACCACCGGCAGCACGACAACGTGCAGCACGTAAAAGCGAATCAGCGCTTCTTCGCCAACCTGATTGGCGCCCAGCATGAGCCGCTTGATTAAACCGCCGATGTCGAACCACGACGTGACACCCAAGGCGTCGGTCAATTCTCGGGGCGATTCGGCGATCTCGGAGCCAATCGTGACGGCCCAATACGCGAGTTGGTCCCAGGGCAATAAATACCCGGTGAAGCTCAACATGAGCGTCAGCACGAACAGAATCATGCCGATCACCCAGTTAAACCGCCGCGGCCCTTTATACGCCGCCGTGTAAAACGCGCGGGCCATGTGCAGAATGACGGCCAACACCATCGCATGCGCCGACCAACGATGAATGTTGCGCATGAAACGCCCAGTCGGAACGATATAATGGATTTCCTTCATCGAATCGTAAGCCTGAGCGGTCGACGGCTTGTAATAAACCATCAGCGCGACGCCCGTCACGACTAACAGAAAGAACAGCACCAGCGTGATCACGCCCAGCCCGAACGTCGTCCTGACATGCAACGCATGTCGGTTAATACGGGTCGGCAAAATGTGCAGGAACACATTGTTGAAAACCGCCTGCGACGCGGCCCGGTCGGAAGTCGGCCGGCCGTGCCGCACGGCCGATTCGAAAAACTGCTGCGGGGTCGACAAAAGGTTCGTCCAGAGTTCGCGTAACGCGCCGGACGCCACCACCTGCCCCGCTTCGCCAGGGCGTTGTGAGTCGCTCTCGTTGTGTTGCATCGGTTCGTTCGATTCCGTTGCCATAAAAACAGTTGTATAAATTATCGTCAAGCCGGAGGCTTGTTAGCCATGAGCCGCTGATCGGCACAACTACACTTCCGGCGCAACTACACTTTCAGTCTTACATCGCTTCCTACTTCTTTGTCATGATCGACCACCAGTTGGCCATCGGCGGAAATCGAAAGCTCCAAGTGCAGCAGCGGCTTCGGCGCGGGCCCCTTGGTCACTTTTCCTTCCGCATCGAAGCGGCTGCCGTGGCAAGGACAAAAAAAGCTGCCGTCCTCCTGCTTCGCCACCACGCAGCCCAAATGCGTGCATACCGCTGAAATGACATAGAGCCCTTTGTCGTCGGAAAAAACCCATAATCTTTCCTTGGGCTCGGGCGTGATCGAAATGCCTTTGAATGCACTCACCGGGCCAAGCTTCACGCGACGGCTCGATTCCGGAAAGGCCCACGGCGATGGCAGCCGCAAAGCTCCCAATAGCGCCAGGAAAATCGTCGCGATTGCCGACCACGCCGCCGCCAAACCCAAAAAATCGCGACGCTCTCGCGGCTGCTGGAACCTCGGAGTCGATTTCAAATCAGTGCTCATACGCCACTCTCTATCTTCCACGTTGATTGCACATTGATTCGCTCCATCGTGACCGCTCCGACGGGGCAACGCTCGACGCACAAAGCACAGCGAATGCACTTTGTTTCGTCTTTGATAATGGTGGAAAACAGCGAAAGGTCTTCGCCGTCTAACTGCGCGGCCAACGTTTGATCAAACAGCGGGTCGCCCGACAACCGGTCGAGCGAAACCAACTCCAGGCACAACTCAGGACAAACATCGGCGCAGCCGCCGCACAAGATGCATTTATCGGAATCGAAAATTGTGTTCACGCCGCAGTCCAAACAGCGGCAGCCCTCGCACATGGCTTGCGGCGTATCATAGCCGATTTCGACGATTGCCAGCGGGTCTTTGTTGCGTTGGTCGGGGCTCAGGGTCGGCACGGGCGACCGTTTGAGTTTTTCGTAATCCGGCTCCCGCATGTAATCGGGAATTTCCAAATGCACGAGTTCGACATCTTCGACCAGCCGCTGCTGGCGAACAAATTCGAACACCTTGCGGGCCACCTGCTTGCCGCTGGCGACGGCGTCGATCAGCAGTTTGGGGCCGTAAGCGATATCGCCGGCCATGAATACGTCGTCGGCGGTGGTTCGCATCGTGGCGGCATCGTAACGGGGCAGGCCGCGCTCGGTGAGCGCAATGTCGGAGGCGTCTTCCAGGAAGGAAACATCGGGGCGTTGCCCGATCGACCAAAGTACGCAATCGGCTTCGATAGTGGTTAAATCGGATTCGTCGAACTTGGGCGAGAAACGGCCTTGCTCATCGAATACCTGTAGGCAGCGCTGAAAAACAATGCCGGTAACGCGGCCTTCCGCATTTCGGAGGATTTCCTTCGGCCCCACGCCATGATGCCGGACGACGCCCTCTTCATCGCCTTCAATGATTTCCAAATCGTCGGCGGGCAACGCTTCCAAACTCTCCAGACTGCAAAGATGCACCAACTCGACACCCGCCTTGCGCAGCGCCGTGCGGGAAACATCCACTCCAGTTTGACGGGCGACCGTTCGAGCAACGTCGTACGCGACATTGCCGCCGCCAATCACGACCACCTTGCCGGCAACCTCCGTTTGCTTTCCCAAGGCCACGTCGCGCAGAAACTCGATCCCTCCCAAAACGCCTTCGCCCTCTCCGCCCGGTATTGGCGCCGAACGCGAATGTTTCAAGCCAATCGCGATAATCGTGGCTTGATATTGCGAGCGAATCTCGGCCAGCGCGATGTCGACTCCCACCTGGGTGTTGCAAATGAACTCCACGCCCAAGGCGCGAATGAAGTCGACTTCAGCTTCAATCAATTCGTTGGGCAGCCGGTATTTGGGAATGCCCACCGCCAACATGCCGGCCGGCACGGGCTCCATTTCAAAAATCGTGGGGCGAAAACCCATCAGCGCCAAATCATGAGCGGCCGCCAATCCGGCCGGGCCTGAACCAATGATGGCGACTTTTTCTCCCGTGGCGTTATTTGAGGCGCCTTTCGAGATGCTGCCGGGCGTTTGCCCTTTCGAGACGCCGGCGGGCGTTTGTTGGTCGTCGAGAAACGAGCGGTAGGCGGCCAACTCCTCGCCGCGCGAACTGCGTTTGGATGCATGTGTAAACAGACGGCGAAGCAAACTGAGCGGATTGCCGCTTTTCTTTTCGGTCTGTTCGTCATCCTGTTCGGCGCGTCTGTTTTTCTGCTCGGCGCAGCCGTCAAATTGATCAGCCACGAACCGCTTCAGTGCGCGAATGGAAACCGCTTCGTCCACATCGCCGCGCCGGCAAGCCGCTTCACAGGGCGCCCCGCAAACACGACCACAAATCGAGGCCAGAGGATTCGGCCCGCGGGCAATCAAATAGGCGTCTTCAAACTGCCCGTTTGCTATGGCCCGCACATAACCTCGCGCATCGGTATGCACCGGGCAGGCTTCCTGGCAATTGATCTGCTTTTGCCAATACTCCGGCGTGGGAACTTCAACGCGGTACTGCATGAGGAAGCCTACGTGAGAGCGAAGAAAAGCATGCATGACCTCTCGCCGCACGTGCCGAAACGCACAGCGGCGAGAGAAAGGAGAGCAACTGCTAGTGAGGCGGCAACGGCCGTCTACCGCCGCCGGCTCAACGAGAAATCCTGCTCCGTTTCGCCGCCTGCCGTTACGGTTACTTCGGCCTTCTTCGATCGCAGCTTCTTGGACTTCGTGTACCACGTTTTCAGCGTGTATTTTCCGGGCGGCACGTTTTTAATCTCATAAACGCCGTCTTTGTCGACCACCGCGAAAAACGGGTTCTGCAAAACTACAATATGCCCTTCCATTTCTGGATGCACATTGCAAAGCAACACGATTTCGCCCAGTTTGCTGAACGTGACGTTCTTTGAAGCGCCCTTTCCCCAAGTGCCGAGGTTGCGAGTGGAATACCCTTTACCCCGAGGCCAAAACACGTTGTGCAGAATGGGGTCGCTGTTCAAGAAACGCACCGTTGTGCCCTTAACAATCGGCAAAACGGCGGGAGTGAACGAAAGTTTGATTTGATCCATCTCGGCCGGATCTTTCGGCGGCGCCCACTCTCCCGGAACCTGTTCAAGATAGACCAGCACATTCTCAGGGCTCCTCACGCCACTGACGGAAATGCTGCCCTTGATCGCGCCTGTGTCGCCATTGGCAGCCAAGGCCTGCGCCACAACGGCAATCGCAAGCGCGAAAACGGATACCGACATTACGTTGCGAATCATGTTCGTTCTCCCATTCAAAAGTTTAGTATATCCGCCCGGATTTTTTTCACCAGGAACAAGAAGTTGTTGCGTTTGCCCCATTGGATGGCGAACAAGTGCGATTTCTTCTTGAGGGGGTGCAAAATAAATCAGGACGGCAACGCCGCGCGTATCGTCTATTTCAGACGAAACGGTGAGTTTTGCTGCGAGCGCCTTTCAGCACTCGTCGAAAACGCTCCCTTTCTGCTTCTGATGGAGTCTTTGGTTTATAAGGCCTTTGATGCGGCCGGGCAAGTCCGCAATACAAGTCCTGAAAGACGCCGTTGGGGCATTCGCGAAGCCAACTCCTGACTTTCATGAAATTGGCCGTCGCGAAGAGTTGGATTGCTCATCAACTCCAACAAGCGATCCAACAAGCGAAATTGAAGAACGGCGTCAAACGTTTTGTTCTCCGGTTCCTGACTCTTCCCCTTCGTGCTCTTCGCGTCGCTTCGTGGTGAAATTGGTCGTTCGGCGGTATTGAAAATCGTTTGGCCAGATAGGTTCACCACGAAGAGCGCGAAGAGCAGGAAGCATGGAATGCAACGATCTCTCCACGCCGCGTACGCCTGAACACGCAAACCCGAGGTGTGCTCACGGTCTTCGAAGACCGTTGGGGCTATGGCAGGTTTACCAGAAGGCGCGTTCTGTCGCGGGTGACACAACGACCGCTCGCTTGGTAAGATACTGGCGATCATAAACACAGCCAGCAAGGGCGAGACACTGCTGATGGCGGATTCCGGCGAGAGCAACTCCTCAGGCAAAACCTCGCGGAGTCCGCGCTCCCGGCGATTGCGGGCTTTGTTGCTTCGCTGGCGCCGCTCGCGCCGCGCCATGCGACGATTTATCGTCCATAATCTTCTGCATGCTGACGATCCTCCGCGAAAAATCGCCCTCGGCGTGGCGATTGGTTTTTTTGTCGCCCTGACGCCAACCGTTGGCCTGCAAATGGTGCTCGTGGTTTTCGGGGCTTGGCTGTTGCGGGCCAACAAAATAGTGGGACTGCCGATTGTTTGGATCTCGAATCCCGCGACCGTCGTGCCGATTTTCTATGGCTGCTACCACGTGGGCCGGTTCCTGCTGGGTATCGAAGCGATCGATGAAGCATGGTGGAGCGAACTGGCGCATCCTGAAGGGCAGGGCTGGGTTCGTGCGGCATTCTTCTGGCATCGCTTGATGGATATCGCTACGCCGCTGTGGGTCGGCTCCCTGGTGGTGGCCTGTATTGCGGGATATATCTCGTATTACACGGTGCTTACGCTCGTATCGCGTTACCGGATGCGGAAGTGGGGACAGCTCACGCCTCCCTAGGTCGTTCGAGAAATAATACGGCATCTAAATACCGGACGAGTCCTCATAGCCGCGATGTTCATAAAAGGCGACCGCCTCCGTCCAGGAGCCGAGCGTTTCGGCCAGCACGCGCCGCAGCCCCATTTCCCAACAATAGGCTTCCAGGTGGTTGAGCAAACCTGACGCAACGCCCTTTCTTCGCCATGCGGGCGCCACGGTCAGCCAGAGGATTGATCCATAAACGCCGCCCGTGCTGGCGCGAGTCGCCACCGCTACGCTGCCCACCAGTTTTTCCGGTTTCGAGCGGGAAAAAGCGAGCCACATTTTGTCGGGCGTCCAGCCTTTGGAACGCTCGAATTCCCGGACAAAGTCGCGTTTCTCCCAAGGTCGGGACTTTTCGTGGCGTTGATAGACGGCGTTATGGAGTTCCAGCCAGGCTTGCATGTCGGACCCAGGCTGGAAATTTCGCACGAAGCATTCGCCAGAATCGACAACTTGCGGAGGACCCTGCAAAGTTCGCCATAATTTGATCACGTTTTGCATGAAATCACGCACATGTGCATTGATGAAGAGCGTCTAAAAGAGAGCTTACGGCAATATACATAACATATTCCGAAAAAATAACGCCCAGAGATCCCCATCTTAACGAAACAATGACAGTAAATATCCGCATTAGTGATTGAATTCTTTCATGAGTCTGTCATAATCGTTCTTGAATCGTCACGCCAAGGATGGAGTTCGCGTCGAATGGGTAGGGTCATGCTTGCTGAAGAACGTCGAAATCGACTTTTGGAACTTGTTAGGGTGCAAGGCTTTGCGTCGCTTCCCGCACTTGCGGGCGAGCTGGAAGTTTCGGAGTCGACCGTACGGCGGGATCTTGACTGTCTGGAAGAGAGCGGTGAGGCGAAACGCACGCATGGCGGCGTATTTTACACCGGCGCTTCGCCGAAACTGCAACATTTTGATAATCGTCAATCAACGCACTGGGAAGAAAAACGCAAAATCGCTCAAGTCGCCAGCGAACTGATTCAAGATGGCGACACCATATTACTCGATGGCGGCAGCACGACGTATGAATTAGCCCGGTTGCTGGTCGGTCGGACGTTGCAAATCGTGACCAACTCCTTGCCGGTGGCCAATCTATTTGCTTCCGGAGATTCGGCGGAACTGGTTTTTATCGGCGGGTACGTGCAGCCGCGTTTGGGTGTCACGTTGGGGCCTTACGCCAACGGAATGCTGGCCGATTTGAATGTTCGCCGGGCAGCCTTGAGCGTGGCTTCCATCAACCAAGATGGCTACTACAACAGCAACTTGCTGTTGGTGGAAACCGAACGAGCGATGATGAAATCGGCCGATGAAGTGATCGTTTTGGCCGACAGTACGAAGTTCGGGCATCGCAGCCTTTCGCGGCTTTGCCCGCTGGGCGATGTCGACACGCTGGTCGTCGATAACAACATCAGCGAAGACTGGCGAAGCCGACTCTGTGCTTCCGGCGTGCGGCTGTTGGTCGCCGGCGGCAGCGATAATGCAAGTTAACAGTTAAACATTGAATACTACAGAATACCCATGATAAGCAATTCCACGATTGATCCGGCAACCATCGAACAGATTGTTCGTCAGATTGTGCTCCAACAATCGGCTGACGGCGCTCCAAGCGGCCAGCCGAAACTTTCAGTCAGCATTTCGGCGCGGCATGTGCATTTGTCGGACGAGCATGTGGAAATTTTGTTCGGCGCGGGCCAAACGCTCACGCAGATGAAACCTCTATATCAAGATGGGTTTTTCGCGGCCGATCAAACCGTGATGATTGTCGGTCCTCGCAAACGCATGTTGCCCAGCGTGCGGGTGTTGGGCCCCACGCGTTCGTACAGCCAAGTGGAGTTGGCGTTCACCGACGCCATCTCCCTGGGCATCGACGCTCCGGTTCGTCATAGCGGAAAAATCGAGGGCACACCCGGCTGCGTGCTGGTCGGCCCCAAGGGCGTGGTCGAACTGGAGCAGGGCGTGATTCGCGCCGCGCGGCATGTGCATATGAATCAGCAAGACGCCGCCTTTTTTGATGTCCAGAATGGCGACTTCATGAAGCTGCGTGTGGCTTCGTCCGACTGCACGATGGTGTTTGAAGACCTGCTCGTGCGGGCCGACGAAACCAGCAAGCTGGAAGTTCACATTGATACCGACGAAGGCAACGCCTGCAATCTCGATGCGGCGAGCAAAGTCGAAATTTTCAAACAAGATCCGCCGTGCGCCTGCCAGTCGCACTGACTGAGCTGGACGAGACTGGCCAGGCCGGCATTGCATGGCAAATGCAGCGGCGATTGTTGTCGTTTATTTTACGTTTCGTTTCAAAATCTCTGAGCGGAGTACAGTTGAACATGGCAAAAAACATGGAAGCCCTGGGAATGATTGAAACCAAAGGTTTCATCACCCTCGTGGAGGCCACCGACGCAATGCTGAAGGCGGCCAATGTAGAATTCATGGGCTGGGATAAAGTCGGCAGCGGCTTGGTTTCGGCCTTCGTCACGGGCGATGTCGCGGCAGTGAAAGCAGCCACCGACGCCGGCGCCAACGCCGCCGGTCGGGTGGGCGAAGTGGTCAGCGTGCAAGTCATTCCCCGTCCGCATGAAGACCTGGGCGTGGTGCTGCCGCCGCCGATCAAAAAATCGGCCTCGAAGTAACCAACCACCTGCGTCCGCTATTGGCGGAAATCACTTTAACACACAAGGCATGATACATGATGAATACAGCAATTGGAATGATTGAAACCAAGGGTTTGCTTGGTTTGATTGAAGCCACCGACGCCATGGCCAAGGCGGCCAACGTGCAAATCGTGAAACGCATCGGGATCGGCGGCGCGTATGTCGCGACCGTGGTTCGCGGCGATGTGGGCAGCGTGCGAGCGGCCGTAGAAGCCGGCGCCAACGCCGCCACGCAAGTCGGCGAACTGGTCGGAAGCCACGTGATTCCGCGTCCGGCGGAAGGTTTGGTTGAGGCGTATCTGTCGTAGTGAACGCGTTGTTATCAATCTCGATGGCAATGAGCCTCAACGTGGAAATGGAGAGCGGCCCATCGGCGAAAGGTGTGTCGTATCGCATGGAGGAAAAAAGGGTATGAAGGTATTGGTGGCGAATCTGGGTTCGACCAGTTTCAAGTACCGCTTGTTCGATATGAACGATGAGCGGCAGCTTGCGCGCGGCGGTATCGATCGAATCGGTTCCGCCGAGAGTTGCGTGGCGGTCGAAATCGGCGATCACAAAGCCGAACGAACAGCACACGCTCCCGATCATGCGGTGGCGGTCCGACTTTGTCTGGACCAACTCACCGACCCGGAAAACGGTTGCCTCAAAAGTACGCGGGAAGTTTCCGCGATCGGTTTCAAGGCCGTTCACGGAGGCAGCGTCAGCGGCGTGCAAATTGTCACCGACGACGTGCTCGCGGCCATGGAGGAAATGAACGCCGTGGCGCCGGCGCATAATCCGCCATACATCGCGGCGATGCGTTTACTGCGAGACAAACTTCCCGAAATTCCGCTCGTGGCGGCTTTCGAGACCGGCTTCCACGCCACGATAAAACCGTGCCTTCGGACGTATCCCGTACCTTACGAATGGGCCGAGGATTTGCACATTCGCCGTTGGGGGTTTCATGGCGCCAGCCACCGTTATATCGCGGAGCGAGCGCCGCAACTTGTTGGACGCGGCGATTTACGAGTGGTTTCATTGCATTTGGGCGGCTCCAACAGTTTGTGCGCCAGTCGCGATGGCAAAAGCGTGGCCACCACGATGGGCATGAGTCCTCAATCGGGGTTGCCGCATAATAATCGGGTGGGAGATTTTGATCCCTTCGCCTTGCCCTTGATCATGAAGGCCACGGGCAAAACGCTGGAACAAACGCTCGACGTGTTAGCTAACCAAAGCGGGCTGTTGGGCCTTAGCGGCCTCAGCGGCGATGTGCGAGATTTGGAGCAAGCCGCCGCAGAAGGCAACTCGCGGGCGCAATTGGCGCTCGATGTGTTTGTTGCGGAAACGCGGCGGCATTTGGGCGGCATGATGGTCGCCTTGGGAGGCGCCGACGCCCTCGTATTCACCGGCGGCATTGGTGAAAACAGCACAATGGTGCGCAGAGAGGTTTGTCGGGACCTGGCCGATTTTGGCGTTGTTCTCGACGAACAAGCGAACCAATCGGTGCGTGGCGAAGCCAAGATCAGCGCTGCGGATAGTCGCGCCGAAATTTGGGTCGCGCCCACGAACGAAGAGATTATCGTGGCTCGGCAAACCCAAGCGGCGGTAGACGATGTTTCGGCTGGCGGTTGAAAGCCCAAGAACGAAGTTCAAAGGTTGGGGAGCACGAGAGTATGTTTGTCGCGAAGGTAACTGGAACGCTGATCTCGACTCAAAAAGTCGAAGCGATGGTCGGCTACAAGTTGTTGGTCGTTGAGCCGTATCGTCTCGAACCCAAACAACGCCAACAACTCGTCACCACGGGCCGCACGTTCGTGGCGGTCGATACGCTCGGCGCCGGCAAGGGCGAATTTGTTTTGTTGACGCAAGGCTCGAGCGCCCGGCTCACGCCGGAAACGAAAAACTTACCCATCGACGCCGTCGTCGTGGGCATTGTCGACCAAGTGCATATTGACGACGGTTGCGTATTCGACCGCGAATCGGCCTCAGAATAAATACTGCGAATAACTGAATAACTACAGGGAATATCCATGCAAATCAATGAATCAGTGATCCGCGATGTCGTGGCGCAGGTGTTGGCGGAAGTCGGTCGTGCTCCGGCGGTTCACTCGGGAGGCGGTTTTGCAGGACGCCACGGCGTGTTCGATTGCCCGCAAGAGGCGGTCGCCGCCGCGCGGGAAGCGTTCGAGCAGCTTTCCGAACGCACGATGGACGAACGCCGCCAAATCATCGCGCATATTCGCCGCATCGCCATCGACCAGCAAGTGGAGCTGGGCACGATGGAAATGGAAGAAACCAAGATCGGCCGCTTGCAGCACAAAATCGAAAAACTCAAAACGCTGGGCGAGAAAGCGCCGGGCGTTGAATTCATGCGCAGCGAAGTCTTTAGCGGCGATCATGGCTTGGCCGTGATTGAACATGCACCGTTCGGCGTGATCGGCGCCATCACTCCGGTCACGCATTCGTTGCCCACCATTACCGGCAACGCGGTGAGTATGATTGCCGGCGGCAATACGCTGGTGGTCAATCCTCACCCCAGCGGGAAACGCGTGGCGGCGGAAGGCGTGCGGCGTTACAACGAAGCGATTCACCACGACCTCGGCATCGACAACTTAATCTGCGTGATTGCCGAACCGACCTTGGAATCGGCCGACGCACTATTCAAACATCGCGATATCGCCTTGATCTGCGTGACTGGCGGCCCGTTTGTGGCCCGCGCCGCGTTGAACAGCGGCAAGCGCGCGATTGTCGCGGGACCAGGAAACCCGCCGGTGGTGGTCGATGAAACCGCCGATCTCGACAACGCCGCCCGTTGCATCATTCAAGGCGCGGCCTACGACAACAACCTGCTTTGCATCGCCGAAAAAGAGGTGTTCGTCGTCGATTCGGTGTTCGACCAGATGATGTCGGCCATGGAACGCGCCGGCGCCGTGCGGCTGAACGCTCGTGAAGTCGACCAACTGACTCGAAACGCCATCGTTCAAGTGGGCGAAGGCGAACACAAACACGACGCCGCCTCCAAGGAATTTCTCGGCCAAGACGCCGCCGTGTTGGCCCGCGCCGCCGGGAAAAACATCTCGGCCGATGTGGAGTTGATCTTCGGCGAAACCGACGAATTCAACCCGTTCGTGCCCGTCGAACAGATGATGCCGTTCGTGCCCTTTGTGCGCGTCGGCTGCGTGGACGAAGGCATCGCGAAGGCCCGCCAATACGAACACGGCTTCCGCCACACGAGCATCATCCATTCCCACAACGTGCGAAACATGACCAAGATGGGCCGCGTGATGGACACCACGCTGTTCGTCAAAAACGGACCCTGCATGGCGGCGCTCGGCTTGGGCGGCGAAGGCTATATTTCGTTTTCGATTGCCGGCCCAACGGGCGAAGGCGTCACCACGCCGCTAACCTTCACGCGCGAACGGCGTTGTTCGTTGATCGACGATTTGTGCGTGCTCGGCAAGCGGGGCGTGTAGAAAAAAGGCGGCGCTCGGCAGCGACGGAGAATCAAAATGCAAAAAGCGTTGGTGGTGGGAACCGCGGTGGCAACCGTCAAACACGCCTCGATGGAAGGGCGAAAACTTTTGTTGGTGCAGCCCCAAATGGCCGACGGCGAAACACCCGACGGCCACGTGCTGCTGGCGGTGGATGTGATCGGCGCCGGCCGGGGAGAAAACGTAATAATTACCAGCGACGGACGCGAAGCACGCGCTTACCTGCAAGCCGAAGCCACGCCCGTTCGCTGGACCGTGATCGGAATTTGTGATTGATGGACGCCGCAACTAATGGACGCTGTATTTAATGGACGCTGACCTCCAACGCATCGTGAACCTCGTCGTCGAGCGTTTGCGCGCCATGCCAGCATTGGAGACGCCCACCTTTGAAATATCGCGAAACGTCGTGACACTGGCCGATATCGAAGGCCATTTGGAAAATATTGAAGCTGTGCAAGTCGCCCAGCGGGCTGTTGTCACACCCGCCGTGCGAGATGTGCTTCATGATAAAAAAATAAAACTGGTGTATGGAAGTGATACTTCGCCCGCAGGCAGTATCGCGAAAAACGAAGTTGTGAAAATTTCCGGTGCGAAAAACGCCAGTGCGAAAAACAAA
This sequence comes from Planctomycetaceae bacterium, assembly GCA_003233175.1. GTDB lineage: Bacteria > Planctomycetota > Planctomycetia > Pirellulales > Pirellulaceae > SZUA-33. The sequence goes on from QIKY01000160.1 coordinate 34,761, forward strand.
CAACCCACATTACTACTTGCGATTGCCGAAACAAAAATCAGCCCGGCGTTGGCCGCCGCTTGCTTGCCAAACGCCGCCGGAGCGGTTGTGCTGGGAGAGAATAAGTCGTTGACGGAGGTTGTGCGGGAGTTGTCGGAACAACTGCGAGACGGTGCGAAGCGGGTGGTGTTGCTCACCGAACAGCCGCACGCGGCGGTTTGTTGGGCCAATCGGCACGACCACGTTTGCGCCGCGGCGGTGAGTCAAATAACGGAATGGGATAGCGCGAAGCGAAGCCTGGATATCAACTGGTTGGTTTTGAACCCTGAAGTGTTATCGGTGTATTTGTTACGGACGATTATTAAGCGATTTTCCGCCGGTTAAGTTAGATCCGTTGGAGTGTGCGTTTGATACTTCGCGCGGTTACCAATGGCTCGTTTAACGGCAAGCCGAAGGCGGCTGCGTTTTGAGCCGGCGCGTACGGGCAAGACAGAAAAACGCAGCCGCCTTCGGCTTGCCGTTAAACGAAAATGACGCATTTTCAACCGTGTACGATTGAGCGTGTTTTTTTCCTGACGACCTAATTTAAAAAGGAGAACAACGAATGCGAATCGCCGAAGTGATTGGCGCCGTGACGCTCTGCCGTTGCCATCCTTCCTTCCAAGGGGCCACGCTCAAACTGATTCGTCCGCTGACATTGGAAGATTTGCGAAAAGATCGTCATTCGTCCGACGGCGAGATGGTCGTGTGGGATGCAACCGGCGCCGGACTAGGCGACCGCATCGCACTCAGTGAAGGCGGCGAAGCGGCCCAGCCGTTTCGTCCTGACATGAAGCCGGTCGACGCATACGCCGCGGCGTTGTTGGATCAAATAAATTTGGACTAAGGCGACACAACCGGTGTCGTATTAACTAAACACAAACATTACCGCCAAGAACAAGTTTTGGCTTACCTTTTACATCAGGAAACGCTTGCCATGGTCAATGCACACAAAATCAAACAAGATATGTGTGAAATAGGTCGTAGGATTTACGCCAAGGGTTTTGCCGCCGCCAACGACGGCAACATCACGGTTCGAATCAGCGAAAACGAAGTGCTTTGCACACCCACGATGCATTCCAAGGGTTTCCTGAAAGTTGACGATATCTCGACCGTCGACATGACCGGAAAGCAGATTGCCGGCCGCAAGAAACGCTCCAGCGAAGCGTTGTTGCACCTGGAAATCTACAAACAGCGCGACGATGTGAAGAGCATTGTGCATTGCCACCCGCCGCACGCCACGGCTTTTGCCGTCGCTCGCGAACCGATTCCGCAATGCGTGCTGCCGGAAGTGGAAGTTTTCCTGGGCGATGTGCCGATCACCAAATACGAAACGCCCGGCGGGCAGGCCTTTGCCGACACCATTCGGCCGTATGTGAATAAGAGCAACGTCATTATTCTGGCCAACCACGGCACGGTCAGCTATGGCGAAAGCGTCGAACGCGCCTACTGGTGGACCGAAATTCTCGACGCCTACTGCCGCATTCTGATGCTCGCCAAGAGCCTGGGCCGCATCAATTACTTCACCGAAGATAAACAACGCGAACTGCTGGAGCTGAAAGACAAGTGGGGCTTCTCCGATCCTCGCAATACGAAAGAATACGAGAACTGCGATATCTGCGCCAACGATATCTTCCGCGAAACGTGGAGCGAAGCAGGCGTCGAGCAAAAAGCATTCGACGCGCCGCCCTCCATGCGTCCCGGCGTTTCAAAGCCAGCGGGCAACGGCTCTGTTTCAAGCAACGGTAACGATCAAGAAGCCTTGATTCAAGCCATCACGCAACGCGTGGTGGAAGCGCTGGCCCAACGTTCGTAGTCGAAATTTTTCAAACAGCGTCCAAAAATAACAGGAGTAAGATAAATGAAAGTTAGCATTATCGGCGGCGGGGGGCTGGTCGGCTCATGTGCGGCCTACGCACTGCAATGTGGCGGGGTCGTGAAGGAAATCGCTCTGATTGATGTCAACCAAGAGGCAGCCGGGGGCCAAGCCTTGGACTTGCTGCACGGAGCGCCCAGCGTGGCCGACCAAGTGATTAGCGCCGGCGGTTACGAACACGTTCCCAACTCCGACATCATCTGCATCACGGCCGGTTCGCGCCGCAAGCCGGATGAAAGCCGCCTCGACCTGATCAATCGCAACACCGACGTCTTCCTGCATATATTGGCCGACGTCAAAAACGCCGGTGTGAAAAAAGACGCCATCGTGCTGGTGGTCTCCAACCCGGTCGACATCCTCACGTATCTGGCGGCTGATCGACTCGACCTGCCCGCCACGCAAGTGATCGGCCTAGGCACGCAGCTCGACACGATTCGCTTTCGCAGCCTGATCGCCCAACACTTGAAGGCGCCGCCGACACAAGTTTCCGCGGTTATTCTGGGCGAACACGGCGACAGCATGGTGCCGATTTGGTCCAGCGCCAGCATCGCGGGATTGCCGCTCGATAAATACCCCGGTTGGACGCCCCACTTGGCGGGCGAACTGTTCCAACGCACCAAGGGCTCCGGCGCGGAAGTCATCTCGAAGAAGGGCGGCGCCGGGTTTGCCGTGGGTATTGCCATTCGCGATGTGATTGAGTCGATCGCGCTGGATCGCGGAAAAATCTTGCCGGTATCGAGCGTGCAGAACGGCTGCTACGGCATTCGCGACGTATCACTCTCCGTGCCGACGGTGGTCGGCCGCGCCGGCGTGGTTGCCCGGCACGAAATCGATCTTTGGCCCAAGGAAATACAAGGCCTGCGAAAAAGCAGTTCCGTGCTCCGCCAAACGCTGGAAAAAGTGCTTGGACGCATCGGCCGCGGCTGAGTGTCCTCGCTGTTTTTTATTTCCCAAACTTCGGGGCCGCGCTTGGTGTCTTTGATTCGATACCGTTGCCATGCCTACTCGTTAAACTTCGCGGAGTATGTCGCCAGCCGCGTACTTCACAGGCAGGACGCTTGCCGTCGACACGCGGAGTTTTCTTCGGTCGGCCGGGGTTCTTGATCTCGCGTAGGAACAGTCCGGTATTTACATACCGAATAAAAAGCCCGGCATTTTGAAAATGCCGGGCTTTTTATCTAATCTGGCAACTAAATTCCTCGCACCCCCAGAAAACTTGCGATCAACTGCGCAATGCTCAGATCGATTTTTTCCGTTTTTTCGGCCTAGCTCCAGGCAAGTCTGTTTGTTAGACTCCCTCGACTTTTTTCCCGGCGGCTGTTGTTTTCGCGGGCAGCCAAACCAACGGGTTCGCCGGCCATGTCATGCCAGCACGCCTTTTTTGCCAACGCGAACAACGTCTCTACCAATCGAACACGAAGCGCGTCGCATTGCCGCCCCTTCCATAGTGTTAGGAGTCGAACATGATTACGATTTTTACTCGCCGAGCCGCCTGTTGTGTTGTTCTGCTGGCGTTGGCGGTGAATGTTGTTTCCGCAGCGCCGCCTTGGGCTCGTCTGCTGCCGTTTAAGAAGATCGACGCAGATCCTCAAAAGTCGTACTTGCTGACCGAAAACGATGGGCCTTGGCTGATCATGGCGACATCGTTCATCGGCCCGGAGGGTGAACGGCAAGCGCGAGAACTGATACTGGATTTACGCAACAATCACAACATGAAAGCGTATCTACACAGCCAGCAATACGACTTTTCCGAACCGGTGAAAGGCCTGGGAATCGACCGCTACGGCAACCCTCTCAAAATGCGGCACGCCAAGGCCACCCGTTTTGAAAGCTACGCGGTCTTGATCGGCGATTTTCAGTCGGTTGATGCGGGCGATGCACAACGCACGCTGAAAAAAATCAAGTATCTGAATCCTGAATCAATCAAATCGTCCAAGAAAAAGGAATCCGCCGCGGTTGCCCAAATACGGTATTTGCATCGCAAGTTGAGCGGGAATGCCGAAAAAAAGCGGAAAGGATTCATGGGCGGCGCGTTCATCACGCGCAACCCGCTGCTGCCGAAGGAGTTTTTCGCGCCCAAGGGGCTCGATCCGCTCGTCGTGCGGATGAACAAAGGCGTGAAATACAGTCTTCTGAATTGCCCCAATAAATATTCGGTGCAAGTAGCCACGTTTCGCGGAGCGGAAACACTGCGGCCCGACGAAGTAAAAGGCACGCGCGTATCGAACCTGTTAGAGGAGGCGGCTGTCAAGGCGCACGATTTGACGCTCGCGCTCCGCAAACAAGGCGTGCCGGCGTATGAATTCCACGATCTCAATCAGAGTATCGTTGCCATTGGCGGGTTCGACTGGGTCGGACGACCGCGCGCCGATGGAAAAGAAGAAATCAACCCTGCGGTGCATGCGATCATGAAAAAGTACGGCGCGAATCGTCGGCATCTTCGGGGGCTGCGCAACGCCCAGGGGCAACGCGTGGGCGGCGCCGCCGATACCAGCCTGATTCCGAAACAATTGGCCGGGATTTCATTCGATACGCAGTCGGTGCCGATACAAATCCCGCACCAATCGATTGCCGCCACGTACGGCCGGCGGGGCCTGTTTAAGTTCTAGCTTTCTTGCATCCTGGGCGCGGCTGCGATACGCTGGACCGTGTGGAAACATTACTTCCCGTGTTCAGAAGCCCGGCTTTTTCAAAAAGCCGGGCTTCTCAAAACACCCATTCGGGATTCGGTTGTTCCACACGTTCTTGGAGGAATCGGCAGCCGTTTTCAGGGGAGCATGCGCCATGCAGAGTTCGCTAGAGGGTTTTTCGCGGAGATCGGGTTGGGGAAAAGACGCTGGTCCTCGGTACGCTCGCCTTTGGTTGGCGTTCACCGCAGGTGTGCTTCTGCTATGGGTTTGCCCGCCGATTGCTCAGGCGGCGAATTGGTCGACCACGATTGACGGCGCGCCCGCCGGTTGGAAGGCGGCCTCGCCTCGCGCGGAAATCGCGCCTGCTTTTTCGTACGAACCACGGGGTGGCTTCCACGATTCGGCTTGCTTTGTGTTGTCGTCCGACGAACGCGAAGGACTGCAAGGATATTGGACCAAATCGTTTCCTGTTACGGGCGGTAAGTATTATCGTTTTTCGGCGTTGCGCAAGGAGTCGAACGTGGCGTCGCCTCGCCGCAGCGGCGTGGTGCGGCTTTTGTGGCGCGACGCCAAGGGCAAATTGGTTGCCAACGACACCCGCGAAATCGCCTCTGCGCTGGGCCGCCATCAAGTGTACGCGCGCGCCGATCATCCTCTCGACAGACAACAAAACGCCGCCGGCTGGACCGAAGTTTCCGACACCTACCACGTTCCCACCGGCGCCACGCAGTGTATCGCGGAATTGTATCTGCAATGGGCGCCGAACGCCGAAATTCGCTGGAGCCAGATTGCGCTCGTCGAAACCTCAAAACCCGCCTCGCGGAAAGTTCGGCTCGCCACAATACATTTCCGACCCAAGGGCGGGAAAACTCCGGCTGGAAACTGCCGGCTCTTCGCGCCGCTGATTGCCGAAGCAGCAGCCAAGAAGGCCGATCTGGTCGTGTTGCCGGAAACACTCACCTACTATGGAACCGGGCTGTCGTACGCCGAAGCCGCCGAGTCGATTCCCGGCCCCTCGACGCGCTACTTCGGCCAGCTCGCCAAGCAGCACGATTTGTACATCGTGGCCGGATTATTGGAGCGGAAAGGCCACTTGATTTATAACGTGGCCGTGTTGATCGGTCCTGAAGGCGAAGTGCTGGGTTCGTACCGGAAGGTCACGCTTCCGCGTGGCGAAATCGCGAAGGGCGTCACGCCCGGCCATGAATACCCGGTATTTGAAACTCGCTTCGGCAAGGTGGGCATGATGATCTGCTACGACGGTTTCTTCCCAGAGGTTGCGAGGCAACTCAGCAACCACGGCGCCGAAGTGATCGCCTGGCCGGTTTGGGGCTGCAACCCGTTATTGGCCCAGGCGCGGGCCGCTGAGAATCAGGTCTATTTGGTGAGCAGCACCTACACCGATGCGTCCGCCGATTGGGCGATTTCGGCCATCTACGATTACACGGGCGCCCCGCTCGCGCAAGGCAACCAGTGGGGAGATGTGGTGGTGGCGGAGGTCGACCTCAATCAAAAACTGCATTGGTACAGCTTGGGCGATTTCAAAGCGGAGTTGCCCCGCCACCGTCCTCGCTGGAATACCGAAGCTGATAAATCGGCGGAAAAATGATCGCCGGAAATTCTCTTGGGGGCATCAGGAATCGGTGGTCGGTCAAAAAAACCTATTTTTTCAAAATGCCGGGCTTTTATTCCGCTTGCTGATTTAGAAGCGATCTCTTTGCTTTAGGCGGCTCGCGCAATGGGCGCTTCGCCGACGGCCTCGGCGCTCAGTGCGTGATGCCTGCGTTCGCTGGCCAGCAGCAGACGCAACATCGCGACTCGCCGTTGGGCGTCGACCAAACACTTTCTGGCGGCCCGCAGTTCCTCCACGAAAGACGCCGGCAACTCGAACGACTCCCACTGCGTTTGGCATTGCTCGCAGCGGTATTTTCGCCGCCGCAGGGCGGGGTCGGCGGCCAGGGCGAAGTGGTCGTCCAACGTCGCGATCGGCGCCGGCAACGGTGTTTCCAGTTGCCCAGCCGCCTCGCGGCATCGCGGGCACCATTGCTCGTTTTGTGCATCGTTCATCGGGTTCGCCTCTTGCTGGAAGATTCGTTCGCTGTTCAGATTACATCGGAGAACCGATGCGATTGTCTTCATCGGAAAATCGGCGCATTTCGCCAGAGGCGGCAAACCGAGCCCAAGCCGCCCATCTTCCGCGACGAGAGCAAGGTTTTCCGGTGCAGCCCGGCATCCTCAGGGCGCGGCGCACTTTTTGACGGCCTCGGCAATCGCGGCTGGGTCGTCGAGTGGAAAGGTGGAGGATTCGCCGCTACTCATGTTTTTGAGTTGGCATTCGCGGCGCGCCAGTTCATCGTCGCCGGCAATGATCGCGGCTGGGAAACCTCGGCGGTCGGCGTATCGCAATTGCTGGCCGATCTTCTTGGCTTCGGGGTAGAGTTCCACGCCGACGCCTTGTTCTCGCAACGCAGCGGCCAGCCGCAGGTAGTCGGAGAGGCCGGCGTCGGAAAAATAGACCAGCAACACATCGGCCGGCGTGCCAACTTTTTCCAACATGCCCAACTCCTCCATGGCGGCCAAAAGGCGGTCGAGGCCGAGCGAAGCTCCAACGCCCGGCAACTCTTGCTTGGTATACAGCTCGGCCAGATTATCGTACCGCCCGCCGGAGCAAATGCTGCCAATACCGGGCAGGTCGTCGAGGAAGGTTTCGTAGATCACGCCGGTGTAGTAGTCGAGCCCGCGAGCGATCGAGGCGTCGATTTGCAAGCAGTTGGTCGAGACGCCCGCCGCCCGCGCGCCTTGCAGCACGGCTTCCAATCCTGCCACGCCGGCCTGCCCCAGTTCGCTGTCGCCGACGAGTTTCGCCAACTGCTTCAACTGCGAGGCGTCGTCTCCGCTGAGCGAAGCCAATTGCAAGACCTGCTCCGCCTGCGATTGTGTCGCGCCGCCGACCGTCATCATTTCCTGGGCGACTTTTTCCGGGCCGATTTTCCCCAGTTTATCGAGAGCGCGAAGCAGCGCCGCCGACTGCTCCCGCAGCCCCAAGTTTTCCAGCAGGCCGTTGAGCAACCGCCGATCGTTGACGCGAATCGTGAAGCGTTCGAAGCCGATTGCCTGGAGCAAATCGTGAATGACGAGGCCCGTTTCAAGATCGGAAACGGCCGATTTTACGCCAATCGTATCGAAATCACATTGAATGAACTCACGGTACCGGCCCCGGTGGGTATTCTCGCCGCGCCACACCGGCCCTAAGTGATACCGCTTGAACGGCTTGCCCAATTCGTTGATATGTTGGGCGGCAAAGCGGGCCAGCGGCACGGTCAAATCGAAACGCATGCCCACCTTTCGCCCGCCGTGGTCTTCAAAATGGTACATGAGCCGATCCGACTCCTCGCCGCCCTTACCGCTCAATATCTCTAGATATTCCAGCGCGGGCGTATCGATCGGGCTATAACCGAACGACCGATAAACGCGGCGAGCAGTTTCCATGAGGCGTTCGCGGGGGATCATCGACTCCGGCAGGAAGTCGCGAAAGCCTTTGAGCGTGCGAGGCGTGATTTTCATAACATTTGTCGAGTTGCGGCGAACGTGCGCCAGGGCCACAAAAGCCGGCACGCGCCGAGGGAACCATATGGGGAAAGAGACCGGATTCTACTGAAATCGGCCAGTGCGGAGGAGGGGCGGGAAAAGCCAAAGGCCGCCGCCTGCGCGGGCGTTTCACCCGTGGATATTCTTTCCGCGCCGTTGGGTGGCAATGAGAGGTATCCACAAGACGCGAAACACGGACGAGCGAGAAAAGGAATCTTTCCCCGACCGATGCCATACTTCACACGGCCGGCAATGGCTCGTTTAACGGCAAGCCGAAGGCGGCTGCGTATCGAGCCCATGCGTACCGCCAAGAAAAAAACACAGTCGCCTTCGGCTTGCCGTTAAACGAAAAATGCGCCATTTTAACCGTGAGTGGTATAAACCGTGGGTCGCGTCTAGGGCTTCTTTTTGGGAGCGCCGTCGGTTTTCTTTTTTTCGATCACGCGGCGCTCGTGCGAAGCGCCATCAGACACCAACAAATAGCCCGCCCAAAAAAATGGGTGGTCGGCGAGAATTTCGGCATCGTGCGAGACGCCCTTCAATCGGGGCTCGACGTCTGGGTCGAGCGGACTCTCCCGCACCAATTGCACGCTGCGTTGCCAGGCGTCGGCGGCGGGCGCGTAGGGTAATTCCTGCAGGAACTCCCGCGACAAGTCGTGGCTGGTTTGGCCTCCGGTGCGCCAACGGCTGAGCAAGATCGTGCGCGCGCCGGCCGACATGAGGCCGCAGGCGGTCAGAAACACTTCGTGCCCGGTGGCGTTGGCCTTGAGCCGTTCCTCGGCTGCCGAGTGGCGCCCGGGCAGCACTATTTCGGCGGGAATCGCCCAGGGCAACAACATCCAACTGGCCAGGTTGCTGTCTGGCTTTCCCTGGTCGAGTTGGAAGGGCGACCAGTCGTAGACGCCTCGCCCGCCGTGTTCGATGTCGTCGAGCACGAGCAGCCGGTCGCAGAGCGCCGATTCCACGCGCGAGCTGGCCAGGAGTTTCACACGTTCTCGGGCCTCCGGCATGACGGAATTCAAACGTTGGAAGGTTTCTTGGGCCAACTCCTCTTGGTGGTCGCCGGCGGGGTAGAGTTTTCCGGCCACGACCCAAGTGACGCCGTTCTTTCTCAGCGGCCGCGTACTCGGCGCCGCCAACGAGCAGGTTGGGGCGTAGCGAATTTTGAGTCGGTCGCCGAAGGCTTTGCTTCCCGCGCCATGTCGAACCTGCAAGGCTTCAAAGGGCAAATACCACAGCACGCCCTCAGGCACGATGACCACCTCCTTGAAACGGTCCCAAAACTCCGGCGGCGCTTTTTTCGAGAGGGCGTCGAGCAACTCCGCAGAGGCGGCTTTCCAACTTTCGTCGTCTAATTGCTTGGGCGAGATGGCCTGATTCGCGCCCTGGTTGCCAATGCTGCGGAGAAAACTTGATATCTGAGACCGCAGCTTTGGCAACTGCGCGATCCGCCAAACTTCGAGCTCATCGCGAGAATAGGCGAACACCAAAAGACTGGCGCCCGACTGCATGTAAGAAAGCACCAGTTGATCCGCCGGCAGCGCCTCTTGAAGTTCCGCCGCCTTTCGCTGCGGCGGGAAGAGAAAGGTCGAAGGTTCGCGCCGCAGCGCAATCGCATGGATCGTGAGTTCCTGTTGGTCGCTGAGGTTCGAGAGTTGTTGCATGAGCAGGCGTTTTTGCTTCGCGACTTCCTTGTCTTCTTCCACGGGCCAGGGAAGTTTCCGTAGTTCGGCCCTGGCCTGCCGGGCCGCCTGGCTCATGGCAACGTAGCCAGGATACTTGACATGCAATGCCTGCCGTTCGAGTAGTGTTTTGTCGTTGAGCACGTCGGCGGGCGCCTCCAACAGCCAGCGAAAGGCCAGTAGCCGGCCGCCCAGCGGCAAACTGGCGTAGAAGCGAGCGCGACGAATGCGATCGGAAATTTCCAAGGCCTGCTCTTTGTTTTTTCGATCGAGCGCCAACTCCATCCAATGGGTCAGGGCGCCGATGTGGGGCGCAAGCACGACTGATAACGTTTCCAGCGGTTCGAGCATCCAATCCTTGGTTTGCGGCTCGCGCAACACTTCGGCAAAAATCAATTCGGCCACGCGAGGACTCACCTGTTTTCCCAGCAGGAGGCTGTCGGCTAGACGGATTTGGAACAACTTGCGGGAGCCGTTTCGCTGGAACGCCAACATGGAGGCCAAGGCGCGCTGGGCGGCGGCTCCGTTGCCGGTTTGAAAGTTCACGAAGGCGATCTGATGTTGATAACGCGCGGCAACGCGGCTGGTGGAGAGCCCCTTTCTTCCCAGAGCCCGTTGGGCTTCGCTGAGTAAAGCGAGCGCCCGCTGGGGCGATCCTTGCAGGGAGTGGTTTTCTGCGGCCAGCACCAAGAGCGACGCCCGCAAATGTCGGTACTGCCGCTGCCTCCCGACCCAAGCAATTGCCGGCTCCAAGGGCGGGTAAATCGAAGCGTTTTGCGTCGCCAGATGGGTTGTGGATCCGTAGCGAAGCGCTTCTTCTACAATGTCGGGCTGGGCGAACGTGGCCGCTACGAGCGAGGCATTGAGAAACGCCGCCCGCGCGTTGTCGAGTCGGCCCGCTTCAAACGCCAGCTTGCCCATTTCCAAGAGGGCCACCGCCGTGAGCGGATGATCGTATTGGCCGGCCGCCAGCAAGCCTCGATTCAACTCCCCCACAGCCTGTTTGGGTTGCCCCGCTCCGGCGTGCGCCAAACCAAGCAAGACACTCACCCACGACTGCGCCCAACTGTTCTTGGGCACGCTGCGCTGCGAGAGAACATTGACGATATCGGCCGAAAATTCGGAGTGCTTTCCCGCTGGCCCCATCAATTCCCGACGACGACGCAACGCCAACGCGATGCAGTTCACGATTTCCGATACGCGAACCGGCACCAATTCAAGAGGCGCCAACACACCTCCCTGTTGCAACACGCGGAGGTTGTCGAACCGGCCGCGGATTGCACTGAACGAATCCGTAAAACGCCCAGGACGAACCGGCCGCGCCCCGGCGCCCCAAGTGGGAAGGTCTCGCCTGCTAATGGTTGCCGGGTTGATCACTCCCGGAAACTCGACCCGCAACATCCAACCGCCGTTATCGACCAACACGCGCAGCGCCGCGTTGTACTGTTCGAAGGCCTGCGGCATATTGCCCTGCTGGTAGTAACATTCGCCCAACATGGCGTAATAACATACTGAGTCGGCCCACACGCCATCGGTTGTATGCACGCCCCGCCGAGCCGATGCCAAAAACGATTTCGCCGCATCGCGATACTCGCCTTCATTAAACGCCGCTTTGGCGAATATATATTCGTTGTTAGGTACTGGCTGGCGCCCAATCTGCGCCCGCGCGCTCGACAAACAGACGCCGACCAGAAGCAGCGCTGCAACCGCCAAACCGCACTGCCGCCTCAACTCCCCAAACCTCGAACGGGCGCCCGCCAGCAAGTGGCCGCCGTTGCGTCGTGTGCAATTCATGTTGGTCTCACATTGGGAGTGGGGGAGGCGATAACAAACGGCCGGATTTCTCCACGTATCGAAACAACCCCGCTGAGGGATACAGTTCTTAATCATAGGCTTTTGAAGCCGTTCCGGCCAATTTTTCGATTGGCTACGATCAGCCGACACCCCTCTTGCGATGGGCAGGCCGCTGAGCCTGTTGTTTATACACAAATGCCAGGAGACAACCTACGATGGCCTTCCAAGGCGGTCGGTCTGTTTCCGGAGCATCCTGTTTCGGCGGCCTTGGAAGGCCATCGTACAACTTACGTATTAACACGGCCGCCCGGTCAATTCGCGCCGTAGCCCTGAGGATGCGATTGATGCCAGCGCCACGCTGTTTCCACGATCGGCTCAATTGCGTTGTATTGAGGATGCCAGCCGAGTTGCTCTTTCGCCAGAGAAGCGTCGGCTCGTAACTCAGGCGGATCGCCCGCCCGCCGTGGCCCGACAACAGCGGGTATCTTATGCCCCGTCACGCGCCGGCACGCCTCAACCACTTCCAACACGCTATAGCCAGTTCCCGTACCCAGATTAAACGCTTCGCCCCGGCCGGGCTGGAGCCGTTCCAAGGCGCGCGCGTGGGCGTCGGCCAGATCATCAATATGCACATAATCTCGGATGCAGGAGCCGTCGGGCGTGGGGTAGTCGTCGCCGAAAATGGAAATCTGTTCGCGCTGGCCAAGCGCCACCTGCAACACCAGCGGGATCAAATGCGACTCCGGTTGGTGGTCTTCGCCGATATCGCCGCTGGGCGATGCGCCGGCGGCGTTGAAGTAGCGAAAGGCCACGTAGCCGAACCCGTAGGCTTGGGCGTAATCGGCTAACGCCTGCTCGATCACCAATTTGGTGAATCCGTAAGGATTGATCGGATCTTGCCGAAACTTCTCCGTGATCGGCATCACTTCAGGCTCGCCGTAGGTGGCGGTGGTGCTGGAAAACACGAACCGCCAGACGTCTGCCTGCCGCATTGCGTCGAACAGCGTCAGCGCGCCGACGACATTATTCCGATAGTACTTTGCTGGGTCGGTCACCGATTCGCCGACCAACGCCAAGGCCGCGAAGTGCATGACGGCCTCAATGCGCCGTTGTTTCAAGGTCTGGCTTAGCAGCGGACCGTCGAGCAAGTCGCCGACTACGAGTTGTTCGGCGGACACGGCCTCTCGATGTCCGCAAGAGAGGTTGTCGTATACCGTCACCTCATGCCCATCTTGCTGCAAACGGCGTACGGCGTGCGAGCCGATATAGCCTGCACCGCCGGTGACGAGAATCCGCATAATGTTCGCCCTCTGCTACTGGCCAGCTAAATTTAGAAAGCGTGAAGCCATTCAATTCTGAGTTATCGCCTGAGAAGCCCAGCTTTTTGAAAAAGATCGAGCTTCTGGACCGGGCTGTCGTTTTTCCGCACTTCTTTAGAACGATGGTTGCTTGTCGAAACGATAGCTTACCGCCGCCCTGCGTAGAACGCTCGTGTCCAGATTTCACCTGCGGCAGCCCGATATTCCGGTTAATCGGCGCCACCGCTCGCGCGGGTCGTCGCGTTGGGGCGGGAGCTGGTTTCGGGGCAAAGACAAATCAGCCTCGCAGCCGATTTCGTAGCATGGGCCGCGCCGCTGTTGTTTATACATAATTTTTGTCGGCGCTGGGTCCGAAGGTCATCCAAGCGGCGGCGTTCGTCTGAAAACATATCCCGAGGGATTCAAGCCATTAGCCGGCGGTCGAGCACAGCGAACACCACCGGAGGCTCGAAACGCTGAAACACCGCATCCCGGCGACGATGCCAGCCTGTTGTTTATACATAAGTTTTTTTGGCGCCGGGTTTGAAGGCCATCCAAGCGGCCGTATTGAGCAGGAAATTGTCAATAGTTATTTGACAATAGTCATTTGTCATCGGAAGGAGTGAGAGCAGAAA
>QIKY01000373.1 GCA_003233175.1 Planctomycetaceae bacterium
ATTCGCAAAACTTCGTGTCGCGGTCCATGATCAGGTAACGTTTGTCATTCAGAAAACCGTCTTCGCAATCGGTCAAATTTCTGGCGATCTGTTTGATCCACCGCTCGGTTGGACTGGTTGTGCAACCTGCGAAGTACACGCGTCGCGTTTTGAGTTCCAAGACGAACAACAGGTAGAACGTAATGAGCCCACCCTTGGTCCAAACTTCAACGCTGGTGAAGTCGATCGCCGCCAGCACATTCCAGTGTGCTTTGAGAAACGTCTTCCAGGTTGTCCGTTGTTTTCGGTCGGGCGCTGGTTCGACGCCGTGCTCCTTGAAAATATTCCCCACCGTTTGATCGGACATTTTGTGGCCGAGATTCGCAAGCGCACCCTGAATTTTGTCATAACCCCAGGTGGGATTTTCCCGAGCCAGTCGCAAAACAAGATCGACGATCTCTTGTTTCACGCGAGGCCGACCAACGGACTTGCGCCGCTGGCTGTAGTCCCACTTCTTGGCGACCAACATGCGATGCCACCGTAGGATTGTGTCTGGCGTGAACAGTGTTCCGATTTCCTCCAGTCGCTTCCGGCCAAGAATCTTTCCTTTGACGGCCAGCCGTCGACGTTGGTCATCGTCGAGCAAAATTCGTTTCTTACCAAGCTTCTCCTTGAGCACTTGATCGCGCAGGTAGGCGATGACCTCTTGTTGTTCGCGGTTGACCCAACCAGCGAGAACGACGAAATACAATTGCCAGGGTTGAAGAATGAAGTCCATGAGCGAACCGATAGAGGGAAGGACGTCTGGGATGCTGCACCCTATTGCCGCAGCGTTTGCTGGTCAACGGAGTCGAGTGCCCGCTTATTCCGATTGCCGAAAGCGTGAACTTCCACGTGCTGGCATCTTGAGCCGCTTTTGGCGTGCTGCTGTTTCGATCCTGTTGTAGAATAAGCGTTGTGAGGTCCCCCCACTAATCCCCCCACTAATCCGCGAAATCGTACTTTGGCCGTAGCAAAATCGAAGTAAAGGGAACGCAAGAGACGCTGAAAACCAAGTGTTTTTCAAGCGTCGTGAAAACAAGATACAAGCCAAGGCGGTCTTCGGAACCGAGGGTTGGAGGTTCGAATCCTACCGGGCGTACTCGGCATAACTTCAAGAATAATCACGAGTTAGATACCTCTCTGCGTTCGGTAGTGCCGCATTTTCCAAGAGAGCCGAAACGGTAATTACTGTTTCGGCGTCCCTGCTTTTTGGAGACACGCACTCATGCCACGACTTACGAACGCGCCGCCGAAATTTCGGAAGCACCGAGCAAGCGGCTCCCGAAAATGAGGCCACCTCCATGAAAACAACGCCACCCAACAATCACGGTGGGCCTAACACCACCTAGGAACAGTTGGAATGCCCCCATTTTTTGTACTAGGGGTTATGAGAGTACGGTTTGGGTAAGGGGTTCCGCAGAACACTGCGACGCGAATTCCGCTGGGGTCTGGTAACCAAGACTACTGTGGGGCCGCTCCGCGTGGTGCTCGTGACGGCGACGCTGGGCGAACCAGCGAGCCTCCGCCAAGTTCATGATCTCCTCCACGTGCAACAGTTCATCACGCAGGCGGCTGGAAAACGATTCCGCACAGCCCTGATCACATGCGATTTCAGGCCAGACGGGCAACGAATGATTGACCGCAATATGTCGGTATAGTGTAGTAAGGAAAACGATCCCGTCCGGTGGCAGCCGAACGGGATCGTTTCGTTGGTCTTGGTCGACTCGCGTGTAGCGTCCGCGTGCGCAGATTGAACGCATTGGTCGATGTAATCGACACTGACTTCAACGCCACAAGACAGTCTCTTCGAGAGTGTGAATCTTGTCACACCTGTTGCCGATTCTGATCGGTGAAGCGCCGGGCAGACCTGATTCCTATCGGGCTTGAGAATCAAACCCGAATTCCTAGCGTTGCTGGAGCATCACAGGCTTAGCGCCATTTCGCAGAACTGGATCCAGGTCGAATCGATCGAGGTTCATCACCTTATTCCAGGCCGCCACGAAGTCATGGACGAACTTCTGCTGCGAGTCTTGACTGGCGTAAACTTCCGCGATGGCTCGAAGTTGCGAGTTTGAACCAAACACGAGATCGACAGAACTGGCGGTCCACTTGACCTCACCGGTCTGGCGATCGCGTCCTTCATAGAAATGATCGCAGACAGGAGATTTTTGCCACTGAACGCCCATGTCCAGCAGGTTCACGAAGAAGTCATTGGTCAACGTTTCGGGGTGTTTGGTGAACACGCCAAGCTCGGAAAGCGGGCCATCTCCGGAGTTGGCGCCCAGCACACGCAAGCCGCCAACAAGAACCGTCATCTCTGGTGCAGTCAGCGTCAGCAAGGAAGCTCGATCGATCAACAACTCTTCGCCCGGTCGATCGATTTCACGTCCTAAGTAATTGCGGAATCCGTCAGATTTTGGTTCGAGGACCGCAAACGATTTCACGTCGGTCAGCTCCTGCGTCGCGTCGGTGCGACCGGGAGCGAACGGAACTTGCACTTCGCGCCCAGCCTTCTTCGCCGCTTCCTCAATAGCGGCGCACCCACCCAGTACAATCAGATCCGCGAGGGAAACCTTCTTGCCGCCGGTCTGTGAATTGTTGAAGTCCCGTTGGATCTTCTCCAGCGTCGGCAAGACCTTCGCGAGTTTAGCTGGCTGGTTGACTGTCCAATCCTTTTGTGGCGCCAGACGAATGCGCGCCCCGTTGGCTCCGCCGCGTTTATCGCTGCCGCGGAACGTCGAAGCCGATGCCCAAGCGGTGGAGACCAGATCGGAAACAGACAGCCCAGAAGCCAGGATTCCGCCCTTGAGAGCAGCAATGTCTTGCTCGTCAATCAATTCGTGATCGACTGCGGGAACAGGGTCTTGCCACAACTGCGGCTTGGCGACTTCAGGACCGAGAAGCCGTGAGACGGGGCCCATGTCGCGGTGCGTCAGCTTGTACCAAGCCTTGGCGAAGGCCGCTTGGAACTCTTCGGGGTTCTCATGGAATCGTTTCGAAATTTTGCCGTAGATCGGATCCATTCTCAGGGCCAGGTCTGTGGTGAACATGATCGGGGCGTGGGTCTTCGAATCATCGTGCGCATCCGGCACGGTGTCCGCCGCAGCGGGATCCGTCGGAACCCACTGCCAGGCGCCAGCAGGGCTCTTCACTAAATCCCAATCATAGCCAAACAGATTATCGAAGTATCCGTTGGACCATTGTGTCGGAGTGGTGCTCCAGGCGCCTTCCAGACCGCTCGTGATCGTGTCGCCCGCATTGCCCTTTCCGAATTTATTCTTCCAACCCAGACCTTGCTCTTCGAGGCTGGCTCCCTCGGGTTCGGGACCGACGTGTTCCGCACTGGCGGCGCCATGCGCTTTTCCAAAAGTATGGCCGCCAGCAATCAGGGCCACGGTTTCCTCGTCATTCATCGCCATGCGGGCGAACGTTTCCCGAATGTCCTTGGCTGCGGCTAGCGCACTGGGTTGACCGCTCGGCCCTTCTGGATTGACGTAGATCAAGCCCATTTGAACGGCAGCGAGCGGGTTTTCGAGTTCTCGATCTCCGGTGTAACGCTTATCGCCCAGCCACTTGCTTTCAGGCCCCCAGTAAATATCCTCCTGTGGCTCCCAAACGTCCGCACGACCTCCCGCGAATCCAAACGTGTTGAATCCCATGGATTCGAGAGCGACGTTGCCTGTGAGGACCATCAGGTCAGCCCACGAGATTTTGCTCCCGTATTTCTGCTTGATCGGCCAGAGCAATCGACGGGCTTTGTCGAGATTCGCATTATCGGGCCAACTGTTCAGAGGAGCAAAACGTTGCGTGCCGTAGCTGGCTCCACCTCGGCCATCGGTAACCCGATAAGTGCCCGCACTGTGCCACGCCATGCGAATGAACAGCGGACCGTAGTGACCGTAGTCAGCGGGCCACCAGTCCTGGGAAGTCGTCATCAATTCTTTGATGTCCTTCTTCAGGGCAGCTAGGTCGAGTTTCTTGAACTCTTCGGCGTAGTTGAAATTCTCCCCCATCGGATTGCTCTTTGCCGAATTCTGATGGAGGATCCGCAAGTTCAACTGATTCGGCCACCAGTCGCGATTCGACATTGCCCCAGCCGCGGTGTGTCTGGCCGCCGCTGGTCTGACTGCGCCCATCACCGGGCACTTGCTAATACTTTCCATTTTCTTCTCCGTACTTTCTTGGGGTGATTTCGCAGTTCGCGAGTTTTGGGCAAACGCGGAGGTGGCGATGCACAGCACCGCGAGACTCGTCATGATACGAGCGAAGTGAGTTGCCGAAGTCATGATATCTCCTTAGATTGGGATTGAGGGTGAAATTCGACGCTTACAGTGCGGATTGGCTGGCCAGCCTCGACCGTTGAAGTATCGCAATGCACGTTCGATGCGTCCAATGCATTGTGGTACTATCTGCTATGCACTCAAAGCATTGCTTCTCAAGTGGAAGGACTTGCCATGGAACTCGATCAGCTGCGTTACTTCCTGCACATTGCCGAACGAGGTAACTTCACGCGGGCAGCGGAGGACTCGGGTGTCTCGCAGCCGGCGCTGAGCCGTTCGATACAGAAGCTGGAAGAAGAACTCGGGCAGCCTGTCTTCGAACGGAAGACACGATCGGTCTCGCTGACGGAAGCCGGCGTCTTGCTCCAGTCGCGGGCTCAGCAGGTGCTGACGATTCTCGAAGATACAAAGGCCGAGATCACAGATGATGGCGAAAGTGGCCGCATCCGAATCGGCGCCATTCCGACGATCGCCCCGTATTTTCTGCCCGGCCTTCTCCGCCAGTTTTCCTCGGAGTTTCCCAAGGCGACAATTATTGTCCAAGAGAACACGACCGACGTTCTTCTCAAGAGTTGCACGCAGGGAGAGATTGATCTAGCGATTCTCGCGCTGCCAGTTCCGGCGAAATACTTGGAAGCCGAGGAACTGTTTGAGGAGGAACTGTTGCTGGTTCTCCCATCCGATCATCCGCTGGTCGAGAAGCCAAAAATCCGCCTGAGTGACGTCGAGCCGCTTCCGTTCATACTTCTCAACGAAGCCCACTGCCTTTCGGACAACATCGTGACATTCTGCCGCCAGCGGTCGATCCAGCCGGTGGCGGTGGAACGAACGAGTCAACTGACGATGGTTCAGGAACTGGTCTCGCTGTCTCACGGCGTGTCGATGATCCCCGCGATGGCGCGTGTGCTGGACCAGAGCGACCGGCGAGTCTATCGTTCCCTAACCGGTCGAAAGCCGACGCGAAAAATCGCCGTCGTCTGGAATCCCTACCGTTTTCAAAGCCGATTGCTGGAAGCCTTTCGCGAACGACTGCGACGTTATTCCGTAGCGGAAAAATGATCTTTTCGTCCGAGCAGAAGTAGCTCGCCGGGATACCCCGGAAGGGGTGTCGTGATGGAGTTCTTGCGTCACGATCTGAACTCGAACAGTCAAGAATGGCAACCGGTGCTGGAAACTCTCATCGGAATCGGTTTCGACATCGGAGCGGCGAGCCGTTTGGTTCGTCGGTATCCCAGTTTGATTGCTCGAAGAATGGGCCGACATCACGCAGGCGAAACCGGGCGGAGGAGTGTCGCAGGTGTGGAAACTAGTGAGCAACCCATGAAGGGCCGTGAAGAATCAGGCTGCGGAATGCATCTAAAACAACAGCGATCCTAAAAATGACTCCGGCTCAGAAAGGCGCCGCAAGGATTCGTCGGCCTGCAAAATGAGAGTGCGGAGATTTCGGTCACCAATTGTTGCATGGCGGGTTCTGTTGACCCATGTTTTTATCGCCGATGGCGAAAAGGAGGCGGTCATGTCCGGTCTACTCTCATTGCGAAATTTGGCAAGGGTTGTGGTGTTGTTCGCCACGGCGATGATTTCCTCGCCCGCTTGGTCACAATACGATGGCCTCAACTACACGTATGGAGGCGGAGGCGTTGGCGGAGGCGTTGGCGGAGGCGTTGGCGGGTACGGCGTTGGCGGCCATTATGGAGGTTATGGCGAGCGCCAAGGGTATCGGGGATATCGTGGCTATGTCGGCCGTTCCGGCTATGGACGCTTTGGCGCTCTCCGCGACTATGCACCCTACCGAGACGGATACGACGCCTCTGGTTACAGTTACGGATACGGCGACGATGGCTATCAAACGTTCGGGAACGGTTATGGTGTTTACCTGCTCGGAAAAGGGTACGGGTTGTATGGCAATAGCAACGGATATCTTCCTGACGACGGCATCGGTTATCCGCGAGGCTATTCCGGGCAAGATCGCGGCGAACCGTACGCCGCGCAAGCCCCAGATTTGCGCCAGACCTTCAAGCCTTGGTATGGTTTCTATCCATTGAAAGAAGGCGAGCATGGCGAAGCGCCCGCGAAAGAACAGGCGGCGAAAGGTGAAGCGCCCGCGAAAGATAAATCGGCGCACCACTTGAAACTGGAGCGTTCTCTCAGGCGCAAGTACGTGCCTGGGCCACAACCGGCAACGCTTATTCGCCGCGCCGAGCTATTGTTTCGGGTCGAGCGTTACGATTCCTCGGTGGAATTGGCGAGCCGTGCATTGGCCGATATGCCGCAAAACGGCAAGCTGATGCTGCTGCTTTCGCATGCCTTGTTCGCTTCCGGCGACTACGAAGCCGCCGCCGGCGCGATCCACAAGGCATCTTCAATCCTGGACAAAGACGACTGGGGGTATGTCGTGCGGAATAGTCGCGACTATTACCGGGGCCGGGCGTATGTCAGAGCGACCGATCGGCTGAACCAGTTTATCGAAGAGCACCCAGAAGCCGCCTACGCGCGCTTTTTGCGGGCGTACCATTTTGGCTTCCTCGGCCGAGACGAATTTGCCCGTAAGGAAATGAGTAAAGCCATCGAACTCGAAAGTCGCGACAAGCTGGCCGTTGTGTTGCTGGAGCAGTTTGGCGGCGCCCCGGTGAAAGCGGTTGCCAACACAACGCCGGAGCAACCTCCGGCGGCCGATGCCGCGGTCGCGAAACCGGCGGTTAAAAAACCCGCAAACGATGACACCCTCAGGCCCAACCAACAGCGCGCCGAACCCACTAAACCGCCAGCGACTCCGTAGCTGATCGTGGCGACGCCACCGGTTAATGGCTATTATCCTTCCAGGATAAAAAACCAAAGACGCTTGAACCCTTTTGTTGCAGGGGATAAACAACGCTAAGCCCCGTGAAATCAACGAGTTACTGCTAGACCCGTTTTCGGATAGACTCTCAGAGGGGCAAAAAACCCCAAAGAAGCATTATGTCAGACTTGACATATTCCGAATGCGACATAGAGTTGATTGAATGGATGATGATAAACCGCTTGTTTGGCTGCATGGCGAGGTTAAAACGCCACCGTTTTCGCTGGAAGCTCGAATTGAAGCGGGCACACTGTTGCGACGGCTCCAAAGCGGAGAACGCATTGGGTTGCCGCACAGTCGGCCGATGCCATCGATCTGGAAACGGTGTCATGAGTTACGCATCCCGGATGAAAACGCAACGTGGCGCATTGTTTACCGAACTGATGCCGATGCCATCGTAATCGGCGAAGTGTTTGCGAAGAAGACCATCGCAACGCCAAAGAAGGTGATCGATGCATGTAGGCGTCGATTCAAAAAGTACGACGAGGTTATCGAATGAAGGCGGCAAAACGGAAAAAACTTGAAGCTGCGGGTTGGAAAGTCGGCTCCGTGTCTCAGTTTCTCGAACTCAGCGATGCCGAAGCGATGCTCGTTAACGTGAAATTGGCTCTGTCCGAAAAAGTAAAAGAGCTGCGGCAGAGCAAAAGGATTACGCAAAACGACTTGGCCAAGCTGCTCGGTTCGAGCCAATCGCGTGTGGCGAAACTGGAGACTTCAGATCGCTCGGTATCCATGGAGCTTCTTATCAGGGCGCTCGTAACGTTGGGCGCAACACGAGCGCAGATCGGCAAAATCGTGGGCGCCAAAGTCGCTCCAATAAAGAAAACATCAGCGAGCAAGAAACGGCCCGTGAAAGCGTGAAAGCGGCCATGCGTCCTGCGCTTACCTTGGTTCAGCGCAATTGCGTTTGCGGTTCAGGAAGAGCGCTGGTGTTGTTCGTGGAGCGCGGCCATCTGCTCATTGTAGGCCGCGATGACATTCTTGCGGCTGAGCATGGCGATGATTTGCCGAGCGTCGTCGGGATCGACCACCGGTATTTCGTCAATATTTTCGCGCGTGAACCAACGCATGGCGGTGTGCAGGTCGTCGTCGGGTTTGACGGTGAACACATTCTGTGTGGCTAGGTCGGTGGCTACGACCAGAGCGCCGGCGGTTTCGTCGGTCATGGCGCCGCGCAGGTCTCGCAGGGAAAAAATGCCCACCAACTTTCGTTCGGCGTCGACGACTGGGAAATACGTGTTTTGCGAATGCGAGGCCAAACGCAAAATCTGTGGCAGAGGCGTCGCTTCGGGAACGAAATCGATCGGGCGGTCGGTCTGCATGACTTCCTTGACGCGAATCTGCTCCAAAACGTCGACGATAAAATCGCCCATGTGGGCGGGGCTGTCGACCATGCCCGGCACTTGCTCTTCGTACAATGTCCAACGTCGGGAAAGAAAAGCCACGTTCAAAATGCTCACCAGCATCATCGGCGGGAGCAGTCCATAGGAACCGCTCATCTCACAAACCATGAGCATGGCGGTGAGCGGAACCTTGGCCACGCCGGCAAAAAAGGCGCCCATGCCCACCAGCACATACGCTTCGGGCTGGGTGACGATTCCCGGAAAAAATTGATTACAGGCGTAGCCGTAAGCGCCGCCCAGCATCGCCCCGATAAAGAGCGATGGCGCAAAAACACCGCCGCTGCCGCCCGAAGATATCGTAAACGAGGTCGCCAAGACTTTCGCCAAGCCGAGCATGATCATCAGCCGGATCGGCATTTGGTTGTCGAGCGCCAACTGCACCCAACCGTAACCGCCGCCCATGATCTGCGGGAAAAACAGCGCCAACACGCCCAGTAGAAAGCCGCCGATGGCCGTTTTATACATGCTGGGAATCGGCAGCTTGGCAAAAAACTTGTCGCGGAGGCCGTAGAAGGAGGTCACATAAAATGCAGCCGTCAAGGCGCAGAGAATGGCCAGTCCGGCATAGAACGGCAACTCCGCCAGATTGAGTTGCGTATCGAGCGAGACACTGTCCGGTACGGTGAAAACATGGCCCGACCCATAGATTCCCGTAAACACGACAAACGCGGTAATCGAGGCGATGGCCGCCGGCACCACCGCTTCGAATTCAACGGCGGCCGTCGAATAAAGCACTTCGGCCACGAACAAGGCTCCGCCCAAAGGCGCGCGAAAAATGGCCCCAATCCCTCCCGCGCCGCCGGCGAGCATGAGCAACCGCCGTTCTCGCTCACTGAGTTTGAGTTTATCGGCCAGAACGGATCCGAAGCCCGCTCCAATCTGAGCGATCGGCCCTTCGTGCCCCGCCGAACCTCCGGTGCTGATCGTGAGAACGGAGGCCACGGCCTTGACCAGCGGCGTTCGGGCCCGGATTTTGCCGCCTTGGCGATGAAAAGCGCGCACCATGGCGTCGGTGCCGTGCCCCTCGGCTTCCGGGGCGTAGCCATAGACCAGCCAACCGCACGCCAAACCGCCTAATGTGGGAATCAGCAGCACCCAGTACCAATGTGTTGGCATCTGAGGGGCGGTCTCCGCGACCTGGCTCCCCGCAGCGGGCGGAATATACCCCATACCCACGCCCAAAATCCATTCCTGCGCCCCATGCACACAGAAAAAGAAGGCCGCCGTTCCCAACCCGATAAAGACACCCACCACCGGACTGAACAAAATCAGCCGTCCCGACGATTCGGTGTCGAAAATAGTGTGAACGTGCTCAAACGCCTTTTCGCAGACTCTCCGTAACACGTTGGCCTCAGGTCGTGGAAAAGCAAGGGATTTGCTCGCAGGGTAGTTCCCACGTGCAAGGCAATGGCCTCAAAACGGCGAAAAACAGACGTTATGCCTCAGGCGTCTGGAAAGGTAACATTCGGCGTAACACAGTATGCGACAGTGTCAAATCTGATTCCTGCGAAGTACGTTGATCGGCCGCCCGCCATTCTAGGCTGCAAGCCTCTGGGCTTCTACGGGTATTGTGAGAATGTTTTTTGCAGCGGGCCCGTTATCGCAACGCATGGGTAATGCTGTGCACGGCATAATTCGTTTTACACCGGGCAGACGCAGCTCTTCGGGGGCGCGGCTCCGGCCTTCGGGCGACGTCCGAAAAAGTCGAACCAGAAGCGTCAGCCAGACGCCAAGGACCGCAAGATCGAACTGTTGGAAGAGAAGCTCCAGAAAAACGAAGTCGTGGTGGAGCTTTTGGAGGAGCACGTCCAGTAAAAAAAGGGAGCAGGGAACTCTGAACGCGGGTGAACTTTTTCCGTCTGGACGGGCGGCGGCCAAAGAGCTAAAGTTCCGCCCGCTGGAACTGAAAGCCCGTTTCCACCATTTCATTGGTTATTGGCGAAATCTCCTGCATTCCGCCGGTCAAACACGACAAGCCACACAACGCCAAGGATAAAAAATCATGAACGTAAACTTCTTCCAGTGGATGCGAGAAGGTGTGAAACATGCGGTTTTGCTGGGTGTTTCCGATGCAATCGAAGATATCGGGTTGCCCGGCGACAACGACGAAGCGAATCAAAAACTGCTGTCCACGCTGCAAAAAAACACGGCAGCCACAATCACTTCCGCCAAGACGACCACGCCGCGAGCCGGTCGCAAACGGTTGGGACGCTCCCTGAAAGACGTCGGCGCCGCTGAGTGACGGAAAACGCTGGCATTCCGCAACTCTTCAGATCCAAAGGAAGCGTGATAAAACTACAGCTCGGTTCGTAGGCCCGGCTTTTTCAAAAAGCCGGGCTTCTCTGATATCAATTCGTTGATATCAATTCGTTTTCTCTACGGTTGAGAATAACAGACCCTGATAGCCGTTAGGAATTACGATCAGTCCTCTGTGGATTTGAACGCGTCCAGGATTGCCAAGCGTGCGGAATTGTTCAATCAGTTTCGGTTTCTCGATGTTGGAAATGTCGACAACCGTGACTACGCCGGTGGATCGATTCGCCGCGTAGAGCCGGTCGCCGAAGATCGTCGGTTTGCCGATATGAAGGCGGCCAGAGCCGACGCGCCGAACGGGTAACTCAGCCAACGGGCGACGTTCGTGACGATCAAGCAGCACATAGCCGCCACGCAACGTGGCCAACGTGTCGCCTTGGTATGCGACCAAGCCATTGGCAGCGCCGATACGCAAGGGGCAGTTATCTTGGCTGTAGGTCGGCGCGGGGTTGGCGCTCATGTCGTACCAGTGGAGACCAGACACATGCCAGAAAACGCAGGCGTAACGATTTTCGGCCAGGCCTTGCATCAGCTGGTCGCCATAAAGCAGGCCCGGCTTCGACTCATTTAGAACTCGCTTCGGCGCAGCGGGATTGCTGATATCAACAATGTGCAAATTATTCGCGCCGACTTGAACCAGCGCATATTTCCCCGGAAACGGCGCCTCCACCTGCTTGACCGCGCGACCACTAACGCGATATTGTCCCTTGAGAAAAAGCTCGCCTTGCTTCGATATTTCGCAAATCAAGAGGCCAGCACCGCCCGCCGCGATGAGCACTTTTTCACTCGAAATTGAAACGTCGGTGGCAAAGTCTTGTGTCTTGAATACCGAAAGCCGCTTGAGCGATGGTGATAGCGCAACGACATGAACGCCGGCGCTCCCGCACGCCACAACCGCCCGATCGCCAAGGAACCCCACTGCGCGGATTTGCCCGTCGGTGCGATATACGCGGAATCGTTCATCTTTTTTAACAGGCTGAGGCCGTGAAATGGAAGGCGTTTTGGTTGGCGCCCTGGCGACAACGCGAGCGATCTCGGGCGCGGCTAGGATGTGTAAGTCGGTCGCCCCGCCAGCGACATAAATCGAGCCGTCCGCCAGTGCCAGGCCACCCACGAAGCCCGGCATCTTCAGCGAAGCGACATACGGAAGTTTTCGATACCCGGTAACGGTTGGGTGCTTCGGATCCGACACCTCGACGACAAAAACTCCGTTGTGCGTATCTGCAACGAACGCATGACCGCGGTTTACCGTCACGCCCCACATGTCGTGTCCCATGTTGTAGAGACGCGGAAACTTCACGCGTGCAACGAACTGTGGGCGAGCCGGATCGGAGATATCGAAAATCTCCAACCCATGGCCAGCTCCATAACCGGGGTCGTCCGCCGTGCGATGCGCGCCGGTGCGGGAGTGGTGCCCCGTGGCCGCGTACAGATAATGGCCTTGTACATCGACGCCGTCTCCGAAACCGTCCAATGCAACACGTGCGCTGATATTCGGCCGCCGAGGATCGGCTACATTGACCACCACAACCTCCGACGTGGCCCAAACGCCGACATAAAGCCACTCGCCTCGCGCAACGACCGACTGGGCCTCACCGGTTCGAATGGTGCTCAAGTGAATGGGCTTGTTCGGCGCCGACACGTCAATCAACTCGACGCCGTAATGCCGGCAGGCCACGAACAATACATGGCCCGTGATCGCGACGCCGGTCGCAAACTCGATTGTGTCGTAGTGACTGAGCAGCCGGGGCTTGTCCGGCTGCTCCACGCTAACAACGAACAGCCCGTCCTCGCGCGATGTGATATAAGCAACTTCATCGTGGACGACAATCTGTCGCACGTGTCCCAAACCGGAAAGCTCGCCAATAACCCGAGGACTGGCAGGACTGCTGATGTCGAGGGAATGTAGCTTTCCGCGTCCGATGGCATAGGCTTTTTCACCGGCGATGGCCACATCCATCGTCGGGCCGATTCCAACATTCTTCGCCAAGGAAAGCTCTTTCCCATACGCATTGTCTGGCTGCGCGGAGACATCACCTTCCGCAAATAGTTCTTGATGCGTGAAGTAAAACGCGTACGCATGCAGCGCGACTACCGTAAAAAGATAATTCGTCTCGCCGGCGCTGATCTTCTTCAGGTCGACCGTTGTGAGCATCTTCCAGATCGATCCCAAACGCTGGCGGATCAGCTCCGGTTGTTCGCTGAGCATCAGCATGTGAAAACCACCCAGAGGAAATCGGACGTGGGCAAGAGTCGGCAGCCCGCCAAGCTTGAGCATGTCTGGGTGAAAAGCGTTCCACGCTTCCTTGGCGCCGTGCAGGTTGGCGTCTTGCCAACCAAGTTGCTTTCTCAATGCCTCCCACTCTTCCCCGGAATGAAAACGGCGATAAAACGGCCCCGGAAAATCACGCCGCCATTGCATTTCGGCCGTCTGCCTCAGCAGACCGCGGAGAACTTCTTTTCGCGCGGGATCGGCCTCCAATTGAAACAGAGCGTGGACGCGAAACGCATTCTGGTTGGCATAAATCGGATGCCCGTTAATCCGAACGTGCGGGCCAGCATGCATTCGCCGCCAGCGTAGCCCGTCTTTCTCGGCCAGAAATCGTTCGTAGGTTTCCAGCCAGTGTTTGTCGCCCGTTCCCTTGTACAGTGCATACACGGCCGGGAGTAGAATGGAGGCGTGATCGGAATGGAATCCTGTCCAGGCAAACCCGACATGCGACTGGGTGACGCCGTCTGCCTGCTTGATCGACCAGCGATATTTTTCCAGCCGCCGGCCGACTTTTTGCAGCGATTGGCGAATCCAGGCTCTATCTTCATCGCTGGCCAGCGACGAATTCGCGTAGCGAGCCAGGCTGATGATGTAGGTCGTGTGCTGGTCCATCGACGAATCGTCGTAGTAGGCGCTCATGTCGTCAGGATGAGGCCCTCTCGGCACGAGCCCCGCGAGCGCTGGCTTATCCGGTTTGGGATGCGTCTCGGGGAGCGAACCGATGAGCTTCAACGCGGCGAACGTCTTTTGAATATTCTGTTTCAGAAATGGAGCCGGGCGAGCTTGGTGAGCGTCTAACAATGCCGCCAGCAGATGGCCGCAATGCAGCGCGGTGTCGGCAATCCGAGAGCCGTATCCCCACGGTTTCGGCAGGCCGGCTGTCACATCGGCGGGCGACGTCCAGGTCTGCTTCGTCGCCAGACGCGCGCCGTAGAGAACATGCGTTGTCGGATGCCGGAAGTCGTCAAAGTAGGCGTCTGCCAGAGAAAAAACATGCTGAGTAATTTCCTTGTCAGACACGGAAAACGTGGTCTTACCACCGCTGGCCTGCGTCGCGTCCGCCGGCAAGGCTTCATTGGCGGCGGCGAGCCATGAAACAAGCAGACCGCCGAGCGCCATTCGAAGGACAATGTGAAAAAAACAATGCGGACATTGGTTCTTTGCGGCGTAATTCATGAAAACCATACGTTCTATATTGAGGCGCAACGGGTGCTTCCGTTTACCATGGTATTATTGGGTGTTGTTATTGTAACACTCCGGGGGGGGTTGCGCCCGCACTTGCTTTGAACATGGCGACGTGAGACGATGGTTCCATGAGGAAACACTCTCAAAATCTTGGCCGACGGCGCACCAGCCGGGCGACGTACGAAAACGGCGGGCAGCGCCGTGTTTCGACCAGCGTCACAAATGCCGCCCCCCGTTTCGAGCAGCGTTCACTGGCGGCGGCGTTTTTGTGTCTATTGGCGGTGTGGGGGTGCTCTTCATCCACAACGCCGCCGCCGACTTCGGCAGACCAGCAGGGCGTTCTTTTGAAAGACGCCGCCCTTTTGAAAGACGCCGCCCTTTCGAAAGACGCCACCGGTATTGATGTTGCTGAGAACGCTGTTGCCGAGAACGCTGCCGCTCACAGTGATACGCCGCCAGCGCCGCGCGCAGCGGCGGCCAGTCCACCCTCCGGAGAATTTCCCTCCTGGCCGAATTGGATGGGGCCGAATCGCGATGGCGTCTCCCACGAAACCAATTGGTCGGCCGATTGGCCGGCCACCGGGTTGCCGGTTTTATGGACGCGTGAAATTGGCATCGGCTTCAGTTCCGTTTCCCTGCACGGCAACCGCCTGTTCACCATGGGACATATCGACGGCGACGAGTTTGTTTACTGCCTCAACGCAGACACCGGCGAAACGATTTGGTCGTATTCGTATCCCTCGGCGTTGGTCGATAACTTGCACGAAGGCGGGCCCGGCGCCACGCCCGCCATTGATGGCGATTTCGTCTACACCGTGGGCCGGGAAGGGCAACTCCATTGCTTCCGAACAGCCGATGGCGAAATTGTCTGGTCCAAACAATTACAGCAAGACCTCGACGTCGCGATGCCGGAGTGGGGGTTTTCCAGTTCCGCGTACATCCTCGGCGACCAACTCATTCTGGAGGCGGGCCGCGTGGTTTCGCACCACAAACTCACCGGCGAAAAGAACTGGCAAACCGAGCCGCACGCCGCCGGGTACGGGTCGGCCGTCAGTTTCATACAAGACGGAAAAACTCTGCTGGCCACGCTCGACTGCGAAGCCCTTCGCGTGCTGGACGCGGCCGATGGAAAAGAACTCGCCACCTACAAATGGGCTTCTCCCTTCGGCACGAATTCCACCACGCCCATTGTTCATGAAGGCCGCATCTACATTTCCACGGGGTATCAGGTCGGCTGCGGAATGTTTCGCCTCAAAAATAATGAGCTTGAATTGGTCTACGCCAACCGCGAAATGCGGAATCATTTCAACAACAGTATTTTGCATGACGGCTATCTGTACGGGTTCGACGGAAACTCTAACTTGGGCCGCGTCGTGCAACTCACCTGCATGGACTTCGCCACCGGCGAAGTGATGTGGAAAAAACGCGGCTTCGGTTGCGGTTCGTTGATGATCGCCGATGGCAAGCTTCTCATCCTCAGCGACGCTGGCGAATTGGTGCTCGCCGAAGCGACGTCGAAAGGGTTTCAAGAAATCACGCGGTCCCAATTTTTAGAGGGCCGCTGCTGGACGGTTCCCGTTCTTTTGAATGGCCGCGTGTTCGGACGCAACGCCGCCGGCAAGTTGGTTTGTCTCACGCTGCCAAAGCGAGGGGCATAACGTTGGATTTTGAGGCGTGAATTTTGGGACGCGGGTATTGCGGCATGTTTTGTGAGCGAATCGGGTTTGTGTCAACGACAAGCGAAGGGGCCTCGCGCAGGAGTCTTTACCTCGGCTCGACTGTTGAAAAAGAATTTGCGGAGAAATGGAACGTGAAAAACGTCATTAGATATGCTGTCGTTTTCCTCCTGCTGACCAGCTGGACCGGCGGTTGGGGCGCGCCCGCCCGCGCTGCGGAAAACAATCCCGAACAGAAAATCGACTACCTCACCCAGATTAAACCGCTGTTGGCGGCGAAGTGTTACGCCTGCCACGGCGCGCTGAAACAAGAGGCCGACCTGCGACTGGAAACGCGAACCCTCATGCTCGACGGCGGCGATAGCGGCGAAGTGATATCGCCCGGCGCCGCCGAAGAAAGCCTGCTGCTGGAACGCATCACCGCCGATGACGAAGAGCGCATGCCGCCGCTCGACGAAGGCGCCCGCTTAACGGCCGAGGAAATATCGCTGATTCGCGTTTGGATCGAGCAGGGCGCCGAAGCGCCGGCCGAGGAAATTCCCGCCGATCCTGCCGACCATTGGTCGTTCCGCGCGCCGCTGCGGGTCGACATTCCCCGACCGCAGGACGTAGCCTGGCGCGAAAACCCGATCGACGCCTTCCTTGCTGCGCGGCAAGAAAAACTCGGCTTGGTGCGCGTTAAGCCGGCCGATAAACAAACCCTGCTCCGCCGCGTCTATCTCGATCTGACCGGCCTGCCGCCCACGCGAAAGGAGTTGCAAACCTTCGCCGCCGACGACGCGCGCGATGCCTATGAAAAGGTCGTGCAGCGGTTGTTGGCGAGTCCTCAATACGGAGAACGCTGGGGCCGCCATTGGATGGATGTCTGGCGTTACACCGATTGGTACGGCCTTGGCGCCCAGCTGCGCAACAGCCAAAAACACATTTGGCATTGGCGCGATTGGATCATCGAATCGCTCAACGCCGACAAGGGCTACGACCAAATGGTGTTGGAAATGCTGGCGGCCGATGAAATCGCCCCGACCGATCAAAACACCTTGCGGGCCACTGGCTATTTGGCGCGCCACTATTATTTGTTCAATCGCACCACCTGGATGGACGACACCATCGAGCATACCGCCAAGGCGTTTTTGGGCCTGACCATGAACTGCACCAAGTGCCATGATCATAAATACGATCCGATCGATCAGGTCGACTATTACCGTTTGCGGGCCTTTTTTGAACCGTACCAAGTTCGGCTCGACGCCTTGCCGGGAGAAACCGACTTGGAGAAAAACGGCCTGCCTCGCATTTTCGACGCGCACCTCGAAACGCCGACCTATCTTCACGTTCGCGGCAACGAAAAAGATCCTGACAAAAACACGGCCATCGAACCGGGCGTGCCGAAGTTGCTGGCCTTTGCCGAAATGAAGATCACGCCGGTAACGCTTCCCGCCGCAGCGCATCGTCCGGCGTTGCGGGCGTTTGTCTTGCAAGATCAACTCGCCGTAGCCGAGCGTCAAATCGTTGCGGCGCGCGGCATACTGGAGAAAGCCAGCGGGCAGTTGGCCGCGGCGCAAGCGGCGGCGAATCAAACGGCAGCGACTCAAACAGCGGAGGAAAATAAATCGGAGACGGGTTCTTCTGCTTTCCTGCAGGATGATTTTTCGGAACTTCAAACCGATCTTTGGGAAACCGTGGGCGGCGCCTGGCAATATGGCGATGGCAAGGTTGTGCAGTCGAACACCGGCGCTAGCCGGGCGTTTCTGCGCACGCGCGAGCCGCACCCCGTCAATTTCATCGCCCGCTTGAAGTTCAAGATTCTCGGCGGCGAGAAGTGGAAATCGGTCGGCGTTTGTTTTGACGTCGCCGAGAATCGCGAAAAAATGGTTTATCTGAGCGCGGTTTCGCCCGGCTCGAAAGTGCAAATTTCCTACAATCAAGGCGGCGGGCATGTGTACCCGGCGGCGGGGCGGCAAAACAGGCCCGTCACGCTCGACACTTTCTACGAAATGACGATCTCGGTGCGGGCGCAACTGGTGAACGTCGCGATCAACGGCCAGCACGCGTTGGCGTTTCAATTGCCGATCGCTCGGGCGCCGGGCCAGATGAAAATCGTGGCCTTCGATGCGAAGGCGGAGTTCGATTCGTTTGAAGTCAAAACGTTGCCGGCGTCGGTCCAACTTGTGGCGGCGGGCGGCGCGGCGCCGCCCACGCTCGTTGTCGCAGAAGCGGCGGAAAAAGTCGCTCGGTTGCAACTAGCGGCGGCCAATCTTCACCCGGCGGCGCTGCAAACGGCCCAGGCGGCTGATCTTGCCAAGTTCGCTTCGCCTCCGGCGGAAAACTCCGCTGAGTTAGCCAAAGCGGCCGCGATTGCCGCACGCAAGTACAGACTCGCAAAATTCGCACAAGCCGAGGCGGCGCTGGCGGTCGCGAAAAAGGCGCTCGCCTCCGCCGATGACAAAACCAAACCGCAGGCTGAGAAGGCGGTAGCGGCGGCGCGGGCCAAGTTCGTCCCGGCTCAAAGGGCGATACAAAAACCAGACGCGGCCTACACCTCGTTGCGTGCTTCGCGAAAGGCTTTGGAGGGCCCTTCGGAAAAGCCGGCCTCGCGCGACAAGCCTTATCCCGCCACCAGCACCGGCCGCAGAACCGCGCTGGCGCGTTGGATGATCGATCGTCGCAATCCGCTCACGGCGCGGGTGGCGGTCAATCATATTTGGCTGCGGCATTTCGGCCAACCGTTGGTCGATTCCTTGGACGACTTCGGCGCCCGGGCGCCGAAACCGGTGCAGCACGCCCTGCTCGACTGGCTGGCGGTGGAGTTGATGGAGCATGATTGGAGCATGAAGCACCTGCACCATTTAATGGTCACATCTCGCACGTACCAACTGAGTTCGTCGCAAAACGGCGCCGATCAACACAGCCGGGAAAAAGATTCTGAGAATCAATATTACTGGCGCCGCCGGCCGGTCAGAATGGAATCGCAGGTCATTCGCGACAGCCTGCTGCAATTGGCCGGCGTGCTCAACCCCACGTTGGGCGGGCCGACAATCAACCCCGACAAGGAAGGCAACCCCGATAAGGAAGGCAATCCCGACAAGGAAGACACCGTCTTCCGCCGCAGCATGTACTTCACCCACTCGCGCGACGCCCGGCACAAGTTCCTTTCCATGTTCGACGACGCCGATATTCTGCGTTGTTACCGCCGCAGCGAGAGTATCGTGCCGCAACAGGCGTTGGCCTTGGCCAATAGCAAACTGGCGCTCGCGATGTCGCGAAAAATCGCTGCGAAGCTACAAAAAGAGTTGGGCCAACCGACCGACGAACAGTTCATCGTCGCGGCTTTTGAAACCGTGCTCGCCGGGCGTCCAACCGAAGCAGAAAAACAAGCCTGCCAAACAGCGTTGGCCGAAACACGTTCGGTGTTGGCTTCCGCCGATGAAAAAGAGGCCGCCCGCCGCGCACGTGAAAACTTGGTGCATGCGCTCTTGAACCATAACGACTTTGTAACCGTTCGCTGAAAAAACGAACCTGGAGAAATTCCATGGACGCCAACCAATACCAACATCGCTGGGAAGAAAGCCAACAACCCAACCGGCGGGCGTTCTTGCGCCGTTTCGGTTCGGGCTTGGGCGGCGTCGCGATGGCGGCAATGCTGAGCCAGGAACAAGCCCGCTCGGCGCCGCAAGGCTGGCGCCCGCCCGATGGCAAACCGCACTTCGCCCCCAAGGCCAAGAGCGTCATCTGGATGTTCATGCGCGGCGGCCTCAGCCACTTGGAAAGTTTTGATCACAAACCCGCGATGAATCAATACGCGGGGAAGTCGATCAACGAAACGCCCTGGAGTTACGTACAAGACCCTGAGCGGCTGAAAAAAGTTCGCGTAGTCGTGGTCGACGACGCCAACGGCAAGCAACGCAACAAGCTGTATCCGCTGCAAGTCGGCTTCAAAAAACATGGGCAATCCGGGATAGAGGTTTCCGATTGGTTCCCGCATTTGGCTCGTCGTATTGACGACATTTCGCTCATTCGTTCGATGTGGACCACCGACGACAACCACGGCGCCCAAGTGCAGTTCCATTCTGGTCGGCACATGCTGGAGGGCCGCGTTCCCACGATTGGCGCCTGGATCAACTACGGGCTGGGCTCCCTGAACGACAACCTGCCGCAGTTCATCAATATGGGCCCGCGTTATTTTGATCTTCGCGATGGCCATTATCTGGGCCCCGCCTACGACGCGGTGCCGCTGAAAATCGATCCCAAGAATCCGCTGCCGTACGCCCGGCCCGAATTGGAACTCTCGTCAGCGGAACAAAAAATTGAGTTCGGACTAATCGACCGGCTCAATCAGCTTCGCGCCGGCGAATACCCGCACGACGCCATGCTCAGCGCCCGAATGAAGTCGTACGCATTGGCGTTTCGCATGCAAACGGCGGTTCCCGAAGTGATTAACTTTGAAGACGAAACCGAGTACACCAAGAATCTCTATGGCCTGAACGACAAAAAAACGAAGCCGTTCGCCATGCAGTTGCTCAGCGCGCGGCGGTTTGTTGAAAAGGGCGTGCGGTTCGTGCAGATCATGCATGGCGCCGGCGCCGCGGGCGCCTGGGATTCCCACTCCAATTTGAAGGTGAATCACGCGAATCTGGCCAAGCAGGTCGACCAACCGATCGCGGGCTTGTTGCAAGACTTAAAACAACGCGGCTTGCTCGATGAAACCTTGGTCGTGTTCGCCACCGAATTCGGCCGCACGCCCGGTTCGCAAGGCGGCAACGGCCGCGACCACCATCCGTTCGGCTTCTCCGTTTGGATGGCCGGCGGCGGCCTCAAGGGCGGCGTTGCTCACGGCGCGACCGATGAACTCGGCTTCCACGCGGTGGAGCATCCTCACTACGTGACCGATATCCACGCCACGTTAATGCAGCAACTCGGGCTCGACGCCCGTCTGTTGGAAGTGCCGGGTCAGAAACGGATCGAACAAGATTTCGGCCATCCGATTCAAGAAATTATCGCGTAATGCCCGAAATTTTGCAGCTTTCCGATTTGCACGTGATGGCTGATCCTCACGCGCGGCTCAAGGGCGTTTGCACCCGAGAGACGCTCGCCGCCGTGCTGCGGCATGTGAATGCGGGCGTTGCGGCGGGGAAATGGAATTTCGATGCGGTTGTGATTACGGGCGATTTCACGCACGATGAAACACCGGCTGCGTACGAAGCCGTGAAGGAATTACTGAGCGATTGGCTGCCGCGCTGCCGCATCATTCCCGGCAATCACGACGACCGCAGTGTGCTGCGTTCCGTGTTTGGCGAGCAGGCGCCGCGAGCAGGCGAATTTATCAACTTCTCCTGCGAAACAGCCTCCCCGGAAACCGACGCTTGGCGTTTGATCGGCCTCGACACCCACGTTCCCGGCAAGTTATACGGCGAACTTCCCACCTCGCAACTCGAATGGTTTGCCAAGGAATTGGAAACGCATGCAGCCGAACCCACGCTGTTGTTCATGCACCATCCGCCGACGCCGATCGGTTCGCCCTGGATTGACGACATCGGCTTGCGCGAGCCGGCGGCGTTCTTAAACCTGATCGGCCAACATTCTCAAGTGCGCATCGTGGCCACGGGGCATGTGCATCAGGAATTCACGACATCGCTGGGCGGCGCCACGCTGTTCTGCACGCCTTCGACCGGCGTGCAATTTCTTCCCCAACAAGAGACCCTCGTCTGCGATACCGCGCCGCCCGGCTTCCGTGTTTTTCGCCTTGACGGCAACGCCTTTGAAACCGAAGTGGTGCGTCTGCCGCAATAGCGGTTCGGCGGTTTAACTGAAGAACCGAAACGAGCGCGGCATTGCCCACTGGAAAAAGAAACCGCAACCGCTCCGTTCAAGCAATTGCCTTCGATAAATACGGCGACAGATACAACGATTCGATGGTCTGGGCGTTGCGGCCCAGTAACGTGGCCTGGCTGGAACGGCCGGCGTTGATTTCGAGCCGTGTCAGTTGCAACGATTTCGGCAGGGGTTCGCCGAAATGCTTGGCGCCGGTGCGGCCATCGTACGAAACCAAGTAGCGTGTTTTCCGCTGATTGAGTTGGGCGAGCGCCGCACAGAATGTTTCGTGATCGAGCGAGGTAAGATATCGCGAATCGCGCCGACCGCCCACGCCTTGGTAGGGCGGGTCGAGATAGATCAGGTCGCGGGGCGTGCATTGTTCGAGCACGTGCTGGTAATCCTGGGCGGAAAATTGCACGGCGCCGTGAAGAAGTTCAGCGGTCTTTTCAATGCGGCGTCTCATTTCGGCCGGACGCGCGCCGCAACGGCGATGGTCGGGCGTGTTATTGAATTCGCCCTTGGCGTTATAACGCACGGCCGCTTTCACACATCGGGCCAGCAAATACAGCAAGTCGGCTGGATCATGGGTTTGATTAAAACGGCCGCGAACTTCTTGGAAGTATTCGCGTTCTCGTCCCAACTGCTCATGCCAACGGGTTTCGTAGGCAGTCGCCAAACGCTCAGGCTGCGTGACCAACTCGCGCCAGAGGGCCATTAAAGGCGCGTTGCCGTCGTTGAGCCAATAACACGAAGCAACGCCGCGCATGGCGGCTGCAATCGAAACCGCCGCCGAACCGGCGAACGGCTCCACCAACCGCTCGACCCCGCCGGGAAAGCACTCCAATATTTGAGAGGCGATGCGCCGCTTGCTGCCTTGGTAGGGAATGGGCTGTGGCGCTGCGAGACGACGTGTCATCCTGGCTGTTCCCCGATGTGCCGATTGCCGTGATATGCAGGACGGCGCCGTTTTCAACCGTGTGTCGTGAAGTCCATTGGCCGCAACGCAAATGTCTTTTGGCCGGCTATTGCCCGTCGATTTTAAGCCGCGTCCAACGAATACCGCAGACCCCGCCTTCCACGCACCAATGCGTGGCCAGAAAGGCGCCGTCGTGGAGGCGAATGGCGGTGGGGAATCCGAATGCGAACGCCGCCAATTCATCAATGCCGCTCGCGACATCGGCCGAGCGCTCGTGCTGCGCGTGGCCATCGTACATAACCTGTTCGTATTCGACCGACCAACCGCCCCCGGCCAGCGAGACCAAACACATCATGATTCCCTGCTGGCCGTAACGGCGGTTGTAGAGCACGAGCAGCTTTTCTTCGCTGAGCGGAATGGGCGTGAGCGTTTGGCCTTGCATGCCGGTCGACAGCGGCGGGCGCCAGGTGCGGCCAGCGTCGTCGGAAAATGTGTAGCTGTTGGGCTGGTCGCGGTAATCGCCCAGAGTGACGGTCCAGGCGGTCGCCAGCAAACGGCCTGAAGGGAGTTTCGCAAATTTGTGCTCAAAAAAACCCAGCCGTCCTTGAGGATCTTGAAAAACGACGCTCTGTTCCGGCCAAGTTCGCCCGCCATCGTTGGAAAAAGCCGCTAGCACTTTTTCACCCAGCCGTTCGGGCGACGGCAACGTGGCGGCGGGCGCCAGGAGTCGGCCGCCGCCGAGCGGAAGAATGCCATGCGATACTTCCCACGATGCTCCCTCGGCGGGCAGCGGAATGTAGGTCGGCGGCGACCACGAACCACCTTCATCGTTCGAGCGGCAAAACAACGCCTGCGTGGGTCGATGGCCGAAGGCGTCGTGGCGGTTGTCGGAAAGCTCCGCCCCGTAGGCGTAAATCGTGCGGCCGTCGGGCGCCAGGGAAAGCTTGAGAAAGTTGGCTTTTCCCTCGGCTGAATTCGCGGGCAAGATAACGCCGCTCGGCGTCCATGTTTTTCCGCCATCGGCCGACGTCGAACATTCGGTGCCGCCGGTGACGTCGGCCCCGCCGCCAACGCTGAACGAGCAGAGAATCTTGCCGCTGGGCAATTGCACCGCCATGGGGAATGCAGACTCACGCGCATCGATTCGGCCGGAGGTTTGAATCTCGATACTTGCCATGCAAACACTGCTCCCGTGAAAAACAGTCGTTCGATAACAGACCGACAGGCCCGCCGCCCATCGCACCACCGCCCATCGTACCCGCCACGGCCCATCGTACGTTGTCGCTGGGTGGTTGGGTATCGTGCGTTGCTTGAATCGCGTTTTTGTTTCAATGGGGCGGTCTGGGGAATGCTGGTAATTCGTCGTTCAAGGCGGGAAAGCATGGTTTGAGGGCCTAGTGCGAAATGTCCGGCGGGGGTGTTAGAAAATTCGCAGGCGGGCTGTCTTTCGTAGTCCTTGCAATCGTTGGTTAAAATGGCTGTTAAACCTGTTTTTTGTGCTCTCGCGCTTTCCCGACGCATGTTCGTGACCTACCATTGAACGTCTGCTTCTGCAACGAAGTGAGTCTGTTTTTTGAAGCGGGAAAGAGTGCCGTTTGATCATCTGGGGTGCAAAATGTCGACCAAGGTAGGATTACGAGTTTCGCTGTTTCTTCTGGTTTTGGCCGTGCCATTTTCCAGTCCTGGCGAGGCGAATGCAGGTCCGTTCCTAGACTGGCTCTTCGGCCGCCCGACGTACTACTACGCACCCGTGCAGCCCGTCGTGGTGCAACAGCCGATTGTGGCGGCGCGGCCGATTGGAGCGCCGCGATATGCCGTGCAACGCCCTGTCCTTTCGCAGCCCGTCCTTTCGCAGCCCGTCCTTTCGCAGCCCGTCCTTTCGCAGCCCGTCGCTATTCAACCTACGGTGGCGCTGCGGCCATTTGCGACCCAGAGTTACGTTGTACAACGTCCGGCGGCGCCCGCTTACGCTACTCAAGCGTACGCTGTGCAGCCGCGCGTCGTTCAATACGCGCCCGTTCAATATGCCGCAGTTCCCGTCTTTCGCACCATGTGGTTCCGAGCCCCGGTGACCTATTACCGGCCAGTTGCGGCGCCCGTTTCGCCTGCATCGGTGGTCGTCCCCGCAGCCAGCCCAACCACAACCTACTACGGCGGTTGCACGGCGCAACAATGGCAAGTGCGGCGACTGCCGACAACCTACGTGGCGCCTGCCGTTGTGGCGCCGGGCGCGCTTGCGGCGCCAAGCTATCCGGCAACGGGCTACCCCAGCCAACCCGCCGCGACGCCTCCCGCGGGTTTTCAACCGGCGCCGTTTTCTCTGGCAGCGCCGCCCAGCGGGCCGTCCACGCACCTGGCGCCCGCCGACCAAGCACCAACATTGAATAAACCCGTCCACGACGGCGGCACAAACGCCGCTGAACGCAATTCGTTCGGCGCCGAAGGCCGACGCAGTAACGAATCGCCCGCCGCTCCGGCGGCAGGTGATATCCCACCGGCCGCACACGATCAGGGCGACGATGGTCACGATCATGGCGACGACGGCCATGCAGGACACAGCCACGGCGCGGCCGCATTGCCAAAGAGCATACCCTCGCAAGCGGTTCTCACTCCGGTGCGTAAGCCGAGCAGCGGCGCCGCCACGGGCGAGCAAGGTCTGCGTCCGACGCCAGATCGTTCACATCGCTCGCTACGCCTCCTGCCCGACCCCGATTGGCGCCGCGAATCGCCCGCCGCGCCGCCTCTGAACGAGCCGGAAGATCGCACGGCCCGAAATCGGCAGCCGACCTCGAAGTTCGCGGAAATCATGCGGCGCGCTGAATCTGCGCAGACGGCCAAGGTGGTGCGGTATTCCAAAATCGGTCGTCCGGTCGGGGAGTCGATTCGTCAGGTGAGCGCTCAAATCGCGACGCCCTCGCCGCTGAACGGCCGCATCGATCAGAACGACAGCGGCTGGCGTTCGGCTCGCAGCCGTTAGTCGCTACGGCCCACATGCTTTGTTCGCTGGTATCCGTTCACGGGTTTGGCGCCGCCGGATAAATAGCGATCACCTTTCCAGGCGCCGCTGGCGGAAGTCCAGACTTTGCTCGGCGGTTTCCACGTGCATTTCAACGCAAAGGTGCGGAGGGCCGTGGAAGAAAACCTCCGCTCGGCTCAAAAGAGGGTCCTTTCAAGAAACACCGCTCCCTTTGTCGAGCCCGAACCGAGGCGGGCATGAGGCGCCGACATACCGGAACGACCCATTCTACCTCAATCGGTTTGAGATATTACTTTTGCACTGGGCACGATGCGACTTTGTCAGTCCTTACCGTGCGGGGTATAAGTCGAACCTGCTGGATGACGCAGACGCAGCGCCGAAATGTCGGGACAGTGGGCCGGCCCTGGCCCCGGCGATCAATCCTCGTCATCCCAAGCCTCATCTTCTAGGTCATCATCTTCGAGGTCATCGTCTTCGAGGTCATCGTCTTCGAGGTCATCGTCTTCGAGGTCATCGTCTTCGAGGTCATCGTCTTCGAGGTCATCATCTTCTAGGTCATCATCTTCGAGGTCATCATCTTCGAGGTCATCATCTTCGAGGTCATCATCTTCGAGGTCATCATCTTCGAGGTCATCGTCTTCGAGGTCATCGTCTTCGAGGTCATCATCTTCGAGGTCATCGTCGTCGAGGTCATCGTCGTCGACTTCTTCCCAAGCGTCGAATTCCTCATCGTCATCAACTTTGTCGTTATCGCCCTCAACTTCATCGCCTTCGATTTTATCGCCCTCGATGGTTTCCCATTCTTCTTCGTCTTCGACATCTTCATATTCCCATTCTCCG
The DNA here is from genome assembly GCA_003233175.1 of Planctomycetaceae bacterium. Taxonomy (GTDB): domain Bacteria; phylum Planctomycetota; class Planctomycetia; order Pirellulales; family Pirellulaceae; genus SZUA-33. Next base: position 26,531 of record QIKY01000373.1, read on the forward strand.
TCGCCCTCGTCTTCCGCCGCAATATCATCGGCAAGACCGAAAGGCGCGATGGTTGTTTCTTCATCTTGGTGCTTAACAATGCTGAAAGTCATGTTGAACTCCTTCCGATTACGATCCGGTGGTTTGAAAGCGTGGACGAACTAGCTCGCGAATGGGCGCCGCGAGAAGCCCGGCCTTGTAAAAAATCCGGGCTTCTGAACTGGGAAATCATTTTCCCACACTTTCCTTGGGCTCTTAGGCGAGCGGCAGAAAATAACTTACGCGCACGCAGCGGGAGTCCGTGAGTTTTTTTGGGTTCCCGCCTACGCAGGAATGAGCGTTTGCTGATTCACTCGCTTGCGCTTCGTGCTTGTATTAGGTAAATTTCCATCTGCCGCTCGCCTTAGAGGGCGTTTTGGATAAAACTTTAACCATGTTTGAATTCGACGGCATAGGGGGTTAGTCGGTATTTTGGCCGTCGTGGCAACACTCTTTGTTCGTTTGCTGAAGCCATTCCGATCGAGGCAGTGCTTCGAGCGACTTGAGTCCAAAAACCTGCAAGAAATATTTGGTGGTTCCGTAGAGGTAGGGGCGGCCCAGTTCCTCGCTTCGGCCGCAAACACGTATTTGATCGCGTTCGAGCAGCTGCCGCAACATCTCTCCGCAATTCACGCCCCGCACGGCTTCGATATCGGCTCGCAATACCGGCTGACGATACGCCACAACCGCCAATATTTCCAAGGCCGGCGTGGAAAAACGGAGGTCGCCCGGAACATGCCGCAAACGTTTCAGCCAAGTGGCGAATTGCCGACGCGTCAGCAGGCGGAATCCGCCGGCCATTTCCTCAATGCGAAACGCCCGCCCCTGAGCGTCATATTTTTCATTCAATCGGCGAATCAGTATACGTGCTTGGACGCCATCCGCCAGGCTGGCGAATTGGCTAATTTTTCGACTCAACAGCGGCTCCCGGGCCAGAAACAAAATTGCCTCCAGCCGGCGCATTTTAACTTCGATATCTTCGTCGTCTTGCACCGGCGGCGGACTGCCGAGGTGTGAACTTCGAGGTTCGGCATAGGGGCGTCTTAGCCCCCATCGTTCAAAAAACCGGAGTTGGCCGCTGTCTCGACACGAGACGCCGCCGGTGCGCGTCGCAAACGCGCGGGAATAGCGTTTGGGCCCGACCAGTCGAGAATTTCGCTGCGTTGCAAGCGTCATGGGTAACAACCGACTTCAAGCCCATCCGGTCTGTTCCCGGAAATCCTGTTTCGACGGCCTTGGAAGGCCAGCGTACAACATATGTATAAACAACAGGGTCTTTCCTAACGGTACACTTTGGTCGCGGCGCGGGATACGCCCCGTGCGGCGAGCCAGCGTTCGACTTGAGCCACCACCCGTCGGACCACCACGACGCGGTCGGTGTCGACATCTTCAAACCGCCGCGCATAGTTGGAGCCGGCGCCCAACGGCATGTCGCAGACAAACCGGTGCCGGCGCCCTTGGTGAATTTCGATCAGCCTTTGGGTGCGGGAGCCCAATTCTTGCAGTCGTTGCTGCAATTGCCTGATTTCACTATCTGCCGTCTTTTTGACGGCCGCTCTGGGGCGAGCGGCGGGAGCGCCGCCGAGCGGGCGCCGCCGCACCGCGCCGGCGGGAAGCAGATCTTCCGTCGGACCGGCCTTGAACAGGGGGGCGGGGCGTTGTTCGAGGGCGCCGGCGGCGGGTTTCGTCGCCAACGGGAAGCGGTTTTCGGCCACAAACCGCCCGGCGCCCAACGACGCCGCCAACAATGCCGCCAAGAACACAACCACCCAGCAGGCGCGAACAATTCTGGAAACGGCCTTCCGCATCGGGCAGTCCATCGAAGTCGGTTAAAAATGCGGGCCAAGGCCCGGGGAATTTTGGAATACCGTCACTTTACCGTTTTCCCGCGAGTTGGGCAGCGCCATTTTGGAACACAAACGAGGATATTGGGGCGCCTGCAATATTTTGCGGTGTGCGAAAGTTGATGACGATATCAAATACGTGGTAAAGTTGTGATAATCTGCGAAGCCTCGTATTGGCGGCTTGCCACGACTTGAGGATTGGAACGCATGTACTTTCGGCTGCTCAAAAATTCTCCGCTGCTGCTGCTGATTGGCGCGGGGCTGTTTATGTTGTTGCAGGCCCAAGCCGAGCGGCGAGAAGTGGCGCGAGAATACGATCGGTTGGTGGCCAAGGTCGGCCGTTTGAAAGTGACTGATTCCAGCAAATTCCTGGTGGCGCCCATTCCAACCGATGATCCCATGCGTTTCGCCTGGCGCGTTTATGCGCCGGCGGGTCTGCCGCTCCAGCAGCGGTCTGAGCATCTTTCCGGAGGGGCGAACAGGTCGAGTTCAACGCAACCCGAGGGAGAATTCATTGTTAGAGCCTGCTATCGATTTGAGGGCGATTCGGTCAGGGTGTTTGTCAAAGGGTTTTCGAGCGCTTCGGAGTCAGGGTTTTCCGACAAGTCGTTCGCTAGGTTTATTCAAAAGCATTGGCGGGAATTTGAAGTGGAATCGTTGGCCGCCGATGGACCAACGCAATATGAACCCGACGAAGTATTGACGATGCTCAAAATAACCATTCCGGAAAAATTTTATGAACAAATCAAGCAGGCGTCGGATTCGTACCTAGCCGACCGATTGAAAACGAAACCGCTGACGCTCGTCCGCATTGGAACCGACGCCGCATTTGCAGCGGAGGAGAGCAAAGCCCGTGAGTGATGCAACGTCCGCCACAAGTAATACAACGTCTACCGCCGAGGCCGCGCCGCCACGGAAAAGGAGCCCTTGGCGACTGCTGCAATTCAGTTTGCTCAGCATTTTGTTGCTGACCGTGGCGATTGCCGTGTGGCTGGCCTACCGGAGAACGCTTCAAGAGACGGCGCAAATGCGGCGCGAACTTCCCAGTTTGCGGGAAGTCGCCCGTGAGCTGATCGTGGCCGATCCTGAACGCTACGCCGTCGTTCAACACCACCAAATGTCGATGGCTGATTTCCGCTGGCGAATCCATCTGCCCCAGGGGCGGCCATACAAGTTGGCTCTGGCCACGCATAATATCTCGCCCAATAACAGCGGCTCTTTATCTTCAGGTTCAGTATCGTCAGGACCGGCGGCGGCAACGTGCGAAATAAGTAGCGGCGAGCATGAGTTGGAACTACAAAAAAATCGCCGGGAAGATCAGTCGTGGCAGGTGTTGGTGTTGGTCGACGGAGAAGTTGTTATGGAAAAAACCCTGCCCGAAGAATGGGAGCCCAGCATGGGAAGCGCCGGCGGCAGTTGGGTTTCCGGCAGCGTCCAGCAGGATGTCGAACAGCCGCTGGTCCTTTTTCGCCGCCGCTTTGTGATAATAGACAACACAGGAATTCGAAGGACGCCACGTTATCCCTCCAATGGAATAGCCCTCTGGATCGACGCCAAGTAACCGTAGACTAGATCGCACCCACCGTTGGAGTTCATGCTTTAGCATGTTTGATTGCGCCGTTGGAGTTCATGCTATATTCTGTTCCATCTGTTGGCCGAAGGCCAAGTTCACCGTAGCCTGGGGCATCGCCCCAGGTACGATGGCCGACCCCGTTCGTTTGGCCGAAGGCCTTATTCACATCCTGCAAGATGGCGGGTGAACTTGGCCTTCGGCCAAACAAATGGATGTCGTATTTTATTCCTGGGGCGATGCCCCAGGCTACGGTGAAAAAAGGCCTTCGGCCAAATGAAACATTGCGAAAACTAATCAAGCGTACACTCCAACGGCGCGGTGAAAGAAAGCACACTAAAGTGTGAACTCCAACGGCGCGGCCAAAGGAAAACCACGCTCAAACGCACACCTCATCACTCTTTGATCTTTATGACGCTCCAAAAACCAGAACCCAACGAACGCACTCCGCTCTGGACGCCCGACGCCGAAACGATTGCCAGGTCGAACATCCAGGCGGCATGCGATCGCCTTTCGTTCGATTCGTATGATGCACTTTATCGGTGGTCGATAACGCGGCCCGCCGAATTTTGGGGCTATGTCGTGGAACGGCTAGGCGTTCGATTTGAAACGCCCTACAACGAAGTATTGAACCTGGAAAATGGTCCGGCCGACGCCCGCTGGTTTTCCGGCGCGACGATGAACATCGCCGAAAGTTGCTTTCAAGCCGAAGCCTCCGCAACCGCCATTCTTCATGGCGGACCCGATGGCGAAATCCAAACCATGACCTACGGCGAACTGCGCCGCATGGCCGACGCCATCGCTGCGGGACTCAAACGTTTGGGCTTAAAGCCCGGCGATGCCGTGGCGGTATTTCTGCCGATGACCGCCCGTTCGGTGGCTGTTTATCTGGGTGCTATTTTAGGCGGTTACGTAGTGGTTTCGATTGCCGATAGTTTTTCGGCCGAACAGGTGGCCCTGCGGCTGAAAATCGGACAGGCCAAGGCGATTTTCACCCAGAGCTTTCTCCAACGCGGCCAGAAAAACATCGCGCTGTTAGAACGCGTGGCGGAAGCGGCGGGACCTCGCGCCATTCTCGTGGACGATACGCCGCCCGCCGCAGTTGCGTTGCGCAAAGATGATGTGTGTTGGACCGACTTTCTGGCCGATCTTCCCGCTGCCGCGCCGCCGGTGTATGTCGCCCCCGAAACGGCGATCACGGTGCTGTTTTCCTCCGGCACGACGGGCGCCCCCAAAGCCGTGCCCTGGGACCACGCCACGCCGATCAAGGGCGCCTCCGACGGCTGCTTCCATCACGACATCCACCCCCGCGACGTGGTCGTCTGGCCGACGAATCTGGGTTGGATGATGGGCCCCTGGCTGATTTTCGCCGCGCTGATCAACCGCGCCGCGATCGGCCTGTTTGAAGGTTCGCCGCTGGAGCGGCCGTTTGGCCGGTTCGTGCAACAGGCCGGCGTTACGATGCTGGGCGTGGTTCCCAGCCTGGTGCGCGCGTGGCGGCAATGCGGTTGCATGGACGGGTTGGATTGGTCGTCGGTGCGCGTGTTCAGCAGCACGGGCGAATGTTCGAACGCCGACGACATGCGTTATTTGAGCCAACTTGCCGGCGGCAGGCCGATTATCGAATACTGCGGCGGCACCGAAATCGGCGGCGGGTACTTGGCCGCGACCGTCGTGCAGCCGAATATCCCCAGCACGTTTTCCACGCCCGCGCTCGGCAACGGCCTGCTCATTCTCGACGAACATGGCGCGCCCGCACACGCCGGTGAACTGTTTCTGATACCGCCCGCGATTGGCATGTCGAACCGGTTGCTGAATTTCGAGCATCATGAGGTTTATTACCAAGACACGCCGACCGGCCCCGCTGGCGAGACGCTGCGCCGTCATGGCGACCAAATGTTACGGCTCCCTTCCGGTTATTATTGTGCCTTGGGCCGCGCCGACGACGCCATGAATCTGGGCGGGATTAAAGTCGGGGCGGCGGAAATCGAAACCGCGCTGGCCGGACTGCCCAACGTAAAAGAAGTGGCGGTCATTTGCGTGGCCACGCCCGGCGGGGGGCCTGATCGGTTGGTCGTGTGCCTGGGCGCCGAAGCCAGTCAACTTCCGGAGAAGGCCGCCTTACAGGCCGAATTGCAACAAGCCCTCAAGACCAAGCTCAATCCGCTGTTCAAAATCCACGACGTCTTTGTTCTGGCCAGCCTGCCGCGCACCGCCTCAAACAAAATCATTCGCCGCCAACTGCGGGCCGACTACGAAAACAGCTTGGGTTCGTAGCAGCTTCCGCACCGTTGGAGTTCATGCTTTAGCATGTTTTCTTCTGAGTGCTCATACAAACAGCCTGAAGGCTGAACGCCAACGGCGCGGCCTGCGCATCGTGGAACCTATCGAGGCTACAAATTCTCCTTGACGGCGTTGAGAATTTCCAGCACCGCTTTTTGGGCGTCGCCAAACAGCATGAGGGTGTTGTCGGCGGCGAACAGCGGGTTGGGAATGCCGGCGAAACCGGGGCTCAGGCTGCGTTTGATCACGATCACGGTGCGGGCCTTGCCGACTTCAATAATTGGCATGCCGGCGATCACGCTGTTGGGGTCGGTCTGGGCGACGGGGTTCACGACATCGTTGGCGCCGATCACGAACGCGACATCGACGGTGTCGAGCGTTTGGTTGATTTCGTCCATCTCCTTGAGTTGTTCGTAGGGCACATCGGCTTCGGCCAGCAACACGTTCATGTGCCCCGGCATGCGGCCCGCCACCGGGTGGATGCCGTATTCGATATGGGCGCCGTGCTCCTCCAGCACCTTGGCCAGATTGCGCACGGCGTGTTGCGCCTGAGCCACCGCCATGCCGTAGCCGGGAACAAACACCACGCGTTGGGCGCCGTCGAGAATCATCGCGACATCGTCGGCCGAAGTGCTGCGCACATTGCGGTACACTTCGTCGGCGTCGGCCACTTCGCCGCCTTCGCCCATCACGCCGAACAGCACGTTGGTCAGCGAGCGGTTCATGGCCTTGCACATCAGGCTGGTGAGAATCAAGCCCGAAGCGCCCACCAAGGCGCCGGAAATCACCAGCACCACATTGTTGATGACGAAACCGGTCGCGGCGGCGGCCAAACCCGAATACGAATTCAACAGCGCGATCACGACCGGCATGTCGGCCCCGCCGATCGAATTCACCAGCAACACGCCCAGCGCCGAAGCCGCTATCACGATCACGACGTACACCAACCCGTGGCCGGTGTTCAAAACCACGAACAAGGCGCACATCGCCAGGATGAATGCGGCGAGCAAGCCGTTGACCATTTGCTGCGAGGGCACGTGAAACGGCTTTTTGAACGCCTTTAACTCTTGGAGTTTTCCAAACGCGACCAAACTCCCCCAGAACGTGACCGCGCCAATCACGCCCGTCGCGGCGGTGGCAATCAGTTCGTGCGACTGCTGGTGGGGATCGAGCATTAAAGCGGCGCCGGCCACTAAAATGGAGGCCGCTCCGCCAAGGCCGTTGAAGAGGGCCACCAGTTGCGGCATGGACGTCATTTTAATCGTCGTGGCCAGCCAAACGCCAATCGCGGCGCCGGCCATTAGTCCAACAAATATATAGACATAGCCGTCCCGCGAGATGAGTGCAATCGCGAGCGCCAGCGCCATGGCGATGGCGCTCAACGCGTTTCCCTTGACGGCGGTGCGCGGGTGCGTCATTTTCTTCAGACCGAAAATGAACAGCACCGCCGCTACAAAATACGCGACTTGTAAATAAACTGAGTCCACGATGGCGGGCCTTTCGCGTTTCCGGCGTACGGCGGGGAAATATGTTGGTTGGGTGTGTTGCGGCGCGGCTTATCGTTTTTGGAACATTGCCAACATGCGGTGTGTGACCAGGAAGCCGCCGACGGCGTTGATCGTGGCCAGTACAACGGCCAAAAATCCGATGAAAGCAGAAACGCCTTGGCCATCGCCGGCAACCAGCAAGGCGCCGACAATCGTGATGCCGCTAATGGCGTTCGAGCCCGACATCAACGGCGTATGCAGCGTGGGCGGCACCTTGGTGATGATTTCGAAGCCGATAAAAATAGCCAACACAAAAATAAACAGCAGCAGCGCGATCACCGACGGCGAGAGCCCATCTGCTTCACTTCCAGCCGCCGCTTCCGATGGAGCAGCCGCCGTTTCCGCCGACTTCGCTTTTGGCTCAGCGGGCGCATTCTCCTCAAGGAGCTGTTTTTGTAGCGATTTGACCGTGGTCGGCTCCGGTTGGGCGGCTGGCTTCGCGGCGTCTTCGGCCCAGGCCAAACCGGCCGCCGTTATCACCAAGAGGACGGCCGTCGCACAACTCCATTTCAGCACGCGTTGCATGGCGATTCTCACTTAGTCCTTGCTTGGGTCTTGATCTGTTTCAGAGCCGCCGTTTTCAGCGTTGCCATCTTCCGAGCCGTCATCAAATGGAATGGGTTTGTCGCCTTCGGCAATCTCTTCTTCCGGCGCCGGTTCCGGCAGCGGCGGCAATTCGAGCATTTCCCGGATGCGGCCGTTGACCACTTCTCCGCCGAACGCCACGCGGGTGTCGCGCACGATTTGATCTTCCAGGTCGAGCCTGATTTCACCGTCTTTGCTCATGTTGAGCAGGAATTTCGTCACGTTGTTGCCAAACATGCGGCTGGCGTCGGCGGGAATTTCGGCCGGGAGGTTGGTCGGTCCGAGTATGACCACACCGTTTTCCTCCACCCTTGTGTCTGGCTGGCTCAGTTCGCAGTTGCCGCCGCGTTCGGCCGCCAAGTCGATAATGACCGACCCCGCGGCCATGCCATGCACGGCGTCGGCGGTGATGAGCAGCGGAGATTGGCGTCCTGGAATGGCGGCCGTGGTGATAATGACATCGCTCTCGGCGGCGATTTCGGCCATCAGCTTGCGTTGCCTCTGATAAAAGGCTTCATCCATCGCCTTGGCGTAACCGCCCTTGTCTTCGGCGTTGCCGGCTTCTAGTTCGACGAACCGCCCTCCCAAGCTTTCCACCTGTTCGCGGCACGCGGGCCGAACATCGTATCCTTGCACCACGCCGCCCAGCCGCTTGGCGGTGGCAATGGCTTGCAAACCGGCCACGCCGGCGCCGATCACGAAAACGCGCGCCGGTTTGATCGTGCCGGCGGCGGTCATGAGCATGGGAAACATCTTGGTGAGTTCGGTGGCGGCCAGCAGAACGGCGCGGTACCCGGCAATAGTGGCCATCGACGAGAGAACGTCCATGCTCTGGGCGCGGGTGATGCGGGGAATCATTTCCAGGGCGAAGAGCGCGGCGCCGGTTTGGGCGATTTCCGCGATGGCCTGCGGCGCGCCCAGCGGATCGCACATCCCGATCACGATTTGGCCGGCGCGCAAGCGGCTGAGGTCGGCCCGGCCAGCTTCCGGGTTGGCGCCAAGTGTGCGCACTTGGCAAAGCACATCGGCTTGGAAGAGGTCGTCTCGCGAGGCAACGCACTCCGCCCCGGCCTGGATGTATTCGTCGTCGGAGAAACCGGCAGCCGCGCCACAGCCCGACTCCACCACGATTTCCCAGCCCGTTTTCTTGATCTGGGCCACATTCGTGGGCGCTAGCGCCACGCGGCGTTCGCTCGGATACGTCTCTTTTAGTACGGCCAGCTTCATCGATGCGCCCCGCGATTCAACCCGGCATGCTTCACGCGGCTAGCAATGGCTCGTTTAACGGCAAGCCGAAGGCGACTGCGTTTTTCTGTATTGCTCGAACGGATCGGCACAAAACACAGTCGCCTTCGGCTTGCCGTTAAACGAAAAATGCGACAGTTTCAACCGGGAGCAGCATAGCAGGCAAGTGGAAGGATGCCGGATTCTTACATAAACCCCACACTTTGAGTACCCGACTTGCGTCGAAGCAGCGTTGCCGGTACATTGGCGAATTCGGAAATAGCGGTTCTTCACCGTTGCGCGGGCAAACTGTCAAGCAACCGGCAAACATACAGCGACTCATTTTTATACAGAGCGTCGGCGACGCGGGAGTACAGGAATCTTGTCATCCAATAAGACTTACATGGCCAAAACGGGCGAAGTCGACCAAAAATGGTGGCATGTCGACGCCACCGATAAGATTGTCGGCCGCTTGGCCAGCGATATTGCCGTGATTCTCATGGGCAAACATCGCCCGACCTACACGCCGCATGTCGACACTGGCGACTATGTTGTTGTCACGAACGCCGAAAAAGTCGTGTTCACCGGAAAAAAGTGGGATCAAAAAAGGTACACTTGGTACACCGGCTATACCGGGCTCCGTGAAGAGACCGCCGGCGACCGCCTGGCGCGGCAGCCCGAGCGTATTCTCAGCGAAGCCGTTCGCCGTATGCTGCCAAAAAACAAGTTGGCCACGAAAATGCTGGCCAAACTGAAAGTTTACGCCGGACCCGACCATCCGCACCAGGCGCAGAACCCGGCGTCGAAGGATCTGGGCTCGAAAAAGAAGTAGTTTCTCGATTCATTTGGGTTCGGCGAGGCGAATTTGCCGGGCTGTTCCTGTTGCTTACACACTAATCGCTTGCTCGTTTTTCGCAAAAAACATGGAAACAAACACCAAATTCAAAACGGATAAAATCACCGGCGACGCTCTCGGAACCGGGCGGCGCAAGTCGTCGGTGGCCCGCGTCCGCATCAAGGCCGGTAGCGGAAAAATCAGCATCAATCGGCGGCCCATCGAAGAATACTTCGTCAACCTGCAAGATCGGCAGGCGGTGGTCGGTCCGCTGGAAGCCGTGGAAAAAATGGCTGATCTCGACATCACGATTCGCGTGCATGGCGGCGGGAACACCGGTCAGGCCGGCGCCTGCCGAATGGGAATCGCGAGAGCCTTGGTCGCGATGGACGAAGAAGCCTTCAACGCCCTCCGCGAAGGCGGCTACCTCACCCGCGATTCGCGCATGAAAGAACGCAAGAAGCCCGGCCTGCATGGTGCTCGCCGCGGAACCCAGTTCTCCAAACGTTAAGAATAGTGGATACGTCGTGTTTGCGGCGAATCGGGCGGATGCTGGCCGAGCATGCCCGCCAGCGGCAGGACGAACTGAAAAGTTTGAATATCTCGAAAACGACGAGCAGCGATGCTCGTCGTTTTTTTGTCGACCCGTCCGCCGAAAATGTGACGCATGACCATTCGGCGCGGGTGAGTTTGGCGCAAGGCGCCGCCTTCCTGCAATTCTCGCGAAGTTTGGTCGAGACGGGGCGGCTTTCCCAGCGGGCGCTGGCTTGGGCGCTGGCGCCGGCGGAATCGTCGTCCGAATACGCCTGTTGCCAATTTCTGCAAGAAGCCGAGCTGCCGACCGCGCGGCGGGAGAGCCAGCGGCGCGAACTAGCGGACGCAATGGAGAAAATTTTCACCTCCTCCTCTGCCGATAAATCGCACATCGCCTGGGCAATTCCCACCATCGTGGAAAGTTTTCTGGCCGAAGCCAATGCGCGGGCGCGGCGGCGGCGGGGCGTTTATTACACGCCTCCCGAACTGGCGAGGTTCGTGATTCGCGGCGTCGATTCGCAGTTGGCCTCTCAATTCCAACTGGCCGATGGCTTGGCAAGCGCCGTTGGAGTTCACGCTTTAGCGTGCGTCCGAGACGAAAACACGCTAAAGCGTGAACTCCAACGGCGCGCGGCAAAGCGCATTCCTGCCGATGCAGCGCCCTTTGTCCGTTTGCTCGATCCCGCCGTGGGCAGCGGCGCGTTTTTGCTGGCTGCGGTGGAATGCATTGGCGGGCGGTTGGCCGAGAAATGGGAGCGCGTCAAGGAAAACAAGGAGCACGCGGCGCGGTGGTGGGCATCGCAATGGAACGCACAACTGCAATCCAAACTGACCGGCTTCGAGATTTCCCGCCTTCAGGCGATGATGGCCCGCGTCGCCTTGGCCGTGATGTTGGAACATTGGCATTATCAATTCATCGACGCGCCGCCCTGCCCGATTTACGTCGCCGATTCGCTAGCGGGTCCTAATTCGGGGCGGGCGCCAGAGCTTCCAGCCACGGTGATCGTGGGCAATCCGCCGTTCGCGGCGATATCGGCCAATCGCTCCGCCTGGATCCAACAGCTATTGCGCGGCGACGATGGCGAGCGTGGCGATCTGGCGAATTACTATCAAATCGATGGCCAACCGTTGGGCGAGCGGAAACTTTGGCTGCAAGATGATTACGTCAAGTTCATGCGTTACGCGCAGTGGCACATTGAACGGGCGGGACGCGGTATCGTGGCGCTCGTGACCAACCATGGCTATTTGGATAACCCCACGTTTCGCGGCATGCGGCAACAGTTGCTCAAGACGTTTCCCGCGATGCAAATCGTGAACCTGCACGGCAATTCCCGCGCGGCGCGGTGCGGCTCTTCCAGTGAACGCGACGAAAACGTCTTCGCCATCGAACAAGGGGTTTCGGTCGGTTTTTTTAGCCGCGATGCTGGGCAACCGGTTGCCCGGGTTCGCTATGGCGAACTGCGAGGCGCGCGAAAACACAAACTGGCGCGGCTCGATTCCACCACGCCCGACGATCTGGCCGCGCGGGAGCTGTCGCCGAAATCTCCCTTGTATTTGTTCTGTCCTCGCGACGAAACGGCCGACCAGGAATTTCGCTCGGGGTTCTCTCTCGAACAGGTCATGCCGGAGAACGTGACAGCGCCCGTCACGGCGCGCGATCATTTGGTGGTGGCGATGAGCCGCGAGGAACTTGTGGCGAGAATCGAACAGTTTTGCGATTCCAAAACGAGCGATGCACAAATACGGCGCCACTTTTTTCCCCGTCCTCGCAGCCATAAATATCCCGCCGGCGATACGCGCGGCTGGCGTTTGGCCGATGCCCGGCGTTGGCTGCAACAAAGCGAGCAATGGCGCCGCTGCATTCGGCCTTGTTGGTACCGGCCGTTCGACCAGCGAATGATTTTGTGGTGCGAGCAAATGATCGACTGGCCGCGCGGCGAACTGATCAATCAGTTGATCAAGGGGCAAGAGACCGACAACGAAAGCAAGCATGTCGACCAAGCCGGATTCGAGACGTTGCAACTCGCGCTGATCGCACGGCGGCAAATTCCGCCCGCGCATCAGGCTCAATTCTTTTGGATCGTCGACGGCCTGACGCTCGACGGCGTGATACGCTCCGATAATCGCGGTTCGGAGTCGGTCTTTCCGCTGTATCGCTGCGAAACCCACGACGGCCAGCTTCAGCGCACGCTTAATTTTTCTCCCGAATTGCTGGCCGCCTACGCCGCCGCCCGTGGGCGACAAAACCGCACAACTCCGCTGGAAAACGATTTGCCTTTGGGGCGGGAGTTGCTCTGCGTGATTTACGCCGAGTTCTTTTCTCCGGCCTATCGAAACCGATTCGCAGACTGTTTTCGAGCGGCGTTTCCACGTGTGTTCCCACCTAAGTCGGCCGAACTTTGCCAGACGCTCCATGCATTGGGAAGCCGTTTGATCGAACTTCATTTATTGCAAGCGGAGCAGATTCCCCAGTTGGCAAAGCTGGCTTGGGAAGGGCCCCGCGCGAGTGGACCGGCTTCGGCCAAGACACGGCGGTTTCCCTATTGGGAGGCGGGACGAATCGCGCTCAACGCGGAATGTTCGCTCAACGGTGTTGACGAACCGACGTGGCGTTTCGGCGTGGGCGGCCACCAGGTGTGCCGCAAATGGTTGAAAGATCGTCGCGGCGCGCCGCTGGGCGAAAAAGATCGCCACTTGTACCGCCGAATCGTGGCCTCGATCGCCGAGACGCTCGAAATCATGCCCTTGATCGACGCCGCAATTTCCGAGCATGGCGGTTGGCCCGACGCTTTTCAGAAAAACGTGGCGGCCGATAAGTGAAACGATTTCGGGGTATGCCAAGCGGTTACATTTCAAGGTCTGCGCCGTTGGAGTTCATGCTTTAGCATGTTTTGTTTTTTGGCATCTTTTAAGGACCGCGAAAGCGACCCTCCTGTTCGCTTTATCTGTTTTTTAGGTGCGGTGGGTAGAAAGAAAACACGCTGAAGCGTACACTCCAACGGCGCACACCCAAGGGAACAAAACCAGAATCAGCCTTGACGTTCCGAGGCGTTCAGGCCGTCGGCGGCGCGGGGCGGCGGCGAGGTTTTTTTCTCGTTGGTGCCCGGAACCACCAACGGGCCGGGGCAGTTCTCTTCCACGATTTTTCGGAGTTGTTCGCCGCTGATCGACTCAATTTCTATCAAACGCTCCGCCACGGCGATGAGCGCCTCGCGGCGGGTCTCTAAAATATGTCGCACCGTTTCCAGCGAGCTTTCGATAATGCGGCGCACTTCTTCGTCGATTTCGCGGGCTGTTTGTTCGCTGTGCATGCGTCCCGCAGATTCGTCGCCGGCGGAGGCGGCGAGAAAGATCGACCCCGTGGACGCTTTATAGTTGACGCGTCCCAACCGGCTCATGCCGTATTCCATCACCATGCTCTGGGCGATGCTGGTGGCTCGTTCGAGGTCGTTCGAGGCGCCGGTGGAAATGTCGTGAAAGATAATCTCTTCGGTAATCGTGCCGGCCAGCAGAACATGAATGCGGCTCTCCAATTCTCCCTGCGTCATGAGGAAGCGGTCGCCGTTGGGCCTTTGCATGGTGTAGCCGAGCGCGGCGAAACCGCGCGGAATGATCGACACCTTATGCACGGGGTCGGTATTCGGCAGGCTGAACGCCACCAGCGCATGCCCCGCTTCATGGTAGGCGACGCGCTGTTTTTCGTCGGCGTCCATGACGCGCTGCTTCTTTTCCAGACCGGCCGTGACGCGTTCCACGCCCTCGTTGAAGTCGTCCATCTGGACCGCCGATTTACCCGCCCTGGCCGCCAGCAGGGCTGCTTCATTGACTAGGTTGGCTAGGTCCGACCCAACAAAACCGGGCGTGATCGAGGCGACTTTTCTGAGATCGACTTTCGGGTCGAGTTTGACGCGTTTGACATGCACCTTGAGAATCGCATCGCGACCGAGAATGTCGGGGCGATCGACCAGCACTTGGCGGTCGAAGCGTCCGGCTCGGAGCAGGGCGGAGTCGAGTGTTTCGGGGCGATTCGTGGCGGCGAGCACGATCACGCCGCTGTTCGTGGTAAAGCCATCCATTTCGACCAACAGCGCGTTGAGCGTTTGTTCTCGTTCGTCGTGCCCGCCGGCCATGCCGGAGCCCCGGCTTTTGCCGAGAGCGTCGAGTTCGTCGATAAAAAGAATGCACGGGGCCTTGCTCTCGGCCTGCTGGAACATATCTCGCACGCGGGCGGCGCCAACGCCGACGAACATCTCGACGAAGTCGGAGCCCGAAAGGCTGAAAAACGGCACGCCGGCTTCGCCCGCAATCGCCTTGGCGAGCAGTGTCTTCCCGGTTCCGGGAGGACCGACCAGCAGCACGCCCTTGGGGATGCGTCCGCCCAGGCGTTGGTATTTTTCCGGTGAACTGAGGAAATCGACCACTTCCTTGACTTCGCCCACGGCTTCATCAATGCCGGCGGCGTCGTCGAAGGTGACGTCTAGGTCGTCTTGTGCGTAGAGCCGGCCTCGGCTGCGTCCAAACGACATCGGCGACCCCGCCCCGCTCAAACGCCGCATCATCACGACAAACAGCACCACGAAGAGGCCGATCACCAACAAACCGAAGATATTATTTTTCCAGTAGTTCTCTGGTTCGTTGGTCCAGGAAATACCGTTTTTGGAAAGCGCGGCGCTGAGCTTGCTGAGCTGTAGGTCGGACGAACTCTTGTACGTGCGAAAGGCAACCTTCTTCTTTACGCCGTTCCGACTGGGATCTTCACTATCGAACGTTTCGGCGTCGACCACGCCCCAAACGAGGGTGTCGTCGACCCGCACGTTGCGGAGGTTAAAGTAACGCGTGCGGATTGTTTCCCCCGTCACCTCGACTTCGCCATTCTCGATCAGCTTCTCAAGATCGGGATAACTGATTTCCGGGCTGGCTTGGTGGATGACGTAAAACGTAGCCACGACAATCAACAGGCCAATGCCAAAAAACGCATAAAGAATGTTTTGCCCTTGCCCGCCAGAGGAGCCCTTTGGTTCGTGAGGGCGCCGCGAAGAACCGTCGTCATGTGTCATGGAGAGTCTTTCAGAAAAAAATCGGCGAAGCTTCGACCCGAGCCGGCCGTTGGCGAGCTAAGGTTCCATTATACTCTCCGGTTGAAAAACGATATCCCCTATATTGCGGGGGGCGATGTGGCGGGCAGCACACTTTTTCGGCGGCTTTTGGTTCTGCCAAGCGCCGTTGGAGTTCATGCTTCAGCATGTTTTGCAGTGCGAAGTACCTAAAAGACGAAAACACGCTGAAGCGTACACTCCAACGGTGGGCGGCGGTGTGAATGGCGGCGACGGCGAGAGCGCCGCCTTTCAGGGTTGCCGCCAAACGGGCGCCGCGCTAGAATGCCCTGGATGACCCGAACTTGAATGTTCAAGGGGGGTTACGGCTTATGTATTATCGGCGGGCCCACGGCATGGCGTACGCAAATGACTCAGGATGCCCGTAAAGTCGCGATACTCGGCGCCACCGGCAGCATCGGGCGCAGTGCTTTGGAAGTGGTGGCGGGTTCGGCTGGGCGACTGCGGGTGTGGGCGGTTTCCGCACATCGGCGTTGTGAAGAATTGCTGGTTTTGGCCCAAAAAACACGCCCCAAGTTCGTCGTCGCGACAGATTCCCGCCGCGCCGCCGAATTCGACTGGCAAGAGTTGCCGCCTGAAACCGAACTGCTGGTGGGCCAGGAGGGCCTCCGCCAAGTAGTACAACACGACGAAGTAGATATCGTGCTGGCCGCGATTGTCGGCAGCGCTGGGCTGACCAGCGTGTGGGCCGCACTCGAAGCCGGAAAAACCGTCGCTCTGGCCAACAAAGAACCGCTCGTGATGGCCGGTCCGCTCATTATGGAGTTGGCACGGCGG
>QIKY01000222.1 GCA_003233175.1 Planctomycetaceae bacterium
GTTCGCCACTCAGTCGCCGCTTCATGAAATCAATCACGTCCGGCGGCAACTGCGAAAGATTCCCCAGCGTCTGGTGCTTGACCTTGCCATCATGGCGATAGCTACAGCGCAGCAGCACCGACGTGTACACCTTTCCCTTGACCTTCTTCTTCACCGTTTCGACGCGAAGTTTTCTTCGTTTGGAGCTCATGCATGGCGTTGTACACGATATCGCCAGGGCTAGCTAGCCCTGTTTCAGATTATTCGTGGCAACGTTTCTGCATTTGAGTTTCTGTGCCAAAGCCCTTTGTACGTAGCACCAAACCGCGATTAGACACACTGTTTTCGATTCAAGTTAGGTTTAAAATACTTCAGACTCGTTCGCCAATTGATTTTTGGCGTCGGTTATGGTTTCTCTGTTTCTTCGGTGGTTCATGGTCATTTGTCATTGGCCGTCTGTTTGCTCGCATCTTTGTTTCTCTTTCTCCAATGACAAATGACGAATGAAAAATAACTATTGATAAATTTCTTCTTCCCGTGCAAATCAGACAATTATTTCTCGAACGCTCCTAACGCCAAACGACGCCAGAACGTTGGGCGGCCCGCGGAAAGCACCCTTTTTTAACCGCTCGCGGGTTTTGTATGGTCAGACCGATTGCTATCGTAATTCCCCGGGTTCTGGACGGAAGTCCAGACGGTGCTCGGCGGTTACCGGGTGAATATTTCAACGCAGAACGCAAAGGCACAGAGAACGGCGTCAATCATCTCGGTGCAAGTTGATGATGCCATTGACTGCCGCCACTTCAACACGCCAAATTGAAGGATGGCGTCAAACGTTTTGTACTCCGACTCCCGACTCTTCTGCTTCGTGCTCTTCGCGTCCTTCATGGTGAACCTATCCGGCCAACGATTCTCAAAGCGGCCGAACGACGACGCCGAACGATCAATTTCACCACGAAGGACGCGAAGAGCACGAAGGATGGAATGCGAAGATCTCTTCCATCGCGTGATCGGCGAACAGAAGAGCGGCGGGATAGAAGACTTCGCGGTCATCACCCAGGTATTCTGGCAACAAAGCTGTGTAACCGTTCACGATTTTCACCGGTCGTAAGAACGCAATCCTCCGTTCTCGCTCGCGTTAACTCCGCGTGATACGAATGGAAACAGGAGAGAACGGAGGAAACAGAGAAAAGTGCGGATAAACCGGGCCCTTTGTCTTTATGAACTTCGATGGCGGAACCAATCACATCGTGCGTCATACTGTTTGCGGAGGAAAACAAAGCGTGCATCGAAATGCCTTTCATGCAGCGGAAACGAGGAAACAAACAAGATTCTCCGTTCCCTCCGTTCCCTCCTGTGAAATCAAGCCGGCGTAACGATGAACATTCCAATCAAACTCCATGAACGGCCACAAAGCTGTCGCCCTCAGCCGACGTTTTTAACCGACCAAGTCCAGCCGATCTCGCCACGCCGCGTACGCCTGCACACACAAACCGCGAGGTGCGCTCTGCGGAGTATGCCGACTTCAAAAAAAGAGGCTCTTACGCATTGCCCTCGGGGCGTTCGATTTGATAACGCCGAATTTTCCGATCAAGCGTCGAACGTTCAATGCCCAAAACGGCCGACGTTTTGCTCTTGTTCCATTGAAACGCTTGCAGCGTGGCGGCAATATGCTGGGCTTCCATGTCGGCCAATGAAAGCGGCTTGAAGGCGGACGGCGTCATCGATATTTCGCCCGAATCCCCTGCCGTGGCCAGATTGGTGAGCGCTAGGTCGTCGACGTCAATGTATTCCGACCGCCCCAAAACCACCGCGCGCTCCACCACATTCTTCAGCTCCCGCACGTTGCCGGGCCAGCGGTACTGTTGCAGACGCTTGAGCGCCTCTGGCGTGAAACTCTTAAAACGGCGCCCCGTTTCCGCGTTGAATTTCTCCAGAAAATGCTTCGACAGATCCAAGATATCTTGAGGACGGCGGCGCAACGGCGGCACGACAATTTCCACGACGTTCAAACGAAAGAACAGGTCGCGGCGGAAACGCCCCTCCGCGACCGCCTTTTCCAAATTGCGGTTGGTGGAGGCGATCACTCGCGTATCGACTTGAATGGCCTTGCTTCCGCCCACGCGTTCAAACGGATGCCCTTCCAACACGCGTAGAAATTTGGCTTGAATCGAGGGACTCATTTCGCCGATTTCATCGAGCACCAAGGTGCCTTTGTGGGCCGCTTCGAATTTGCCGTGTTTTCGCTCCGTGGCGCCGGTGAAAGCGCCGCGTTCGTGTCCAAACAGTTCGCTCTCCAAGAGCGATTCGGTCAGCGCGGCGCAATTCAAACATTTCAACGGCCCCGACTTTCGCGCGCTGGCGAAATGCACGGCCCGCGCCACCAACTCCTTGCCCACGCCGCTCTCGCCGCGAATCAAGACCGTCGCCCGACTGGGCGCCGCCCGCAGCACCTCTTGCTGCACTTTCATCATCAACTCGCTGGAGCCCACCAATTCGCTCTCATCGCCCAAACGCTCGCGAAGCTGAACAATTTCACTGTTCGACTGGTTCAGATTCTCCGCCAACTCCTGCTGACGCTGCAAATTCTTCAACGCCAAGGCGAGGTTTTCGGCCAAGGCCAAGGTGAATTCCAAGTCGTCGGGATCGAGCGGGCGGCGGGTGTCGGTGGTGTACAAATGAATCAGCCCAACAACTCGCGAATCTTGCCGAATGGGCGCACAGATGACGCTCGTGGCGAGAATTTCACCCCGGCTATCTCGCAGCCCCAGCGTGCTGTCGTTCTCGACATTGCGAGCCAGCACGGCCTCCCCTTCACGGAGCACCGTGTCGGTGAGAAACTTCGAGACATGATGATACGGCGATTCGCCCCGCGTTTGGGAAGCCATGAGCTCCAACGCATTGCCGGCCGCTTTCCCTCGTCCCCCGGAAGGCCGGAGAAAAACGCCCGCCGCATCGGCGTTGGTGTTTTCCAGCAGACCGGCCAGCGCCAAACGCGAAGCCGAAACCGCCTCCGGCTGATTGGCCAGTTCGAATGCCAGTCGACACAACTCCTTGGCGGCGCGGCCCACGCGGGGAACCGGGATGTCGTCGTCGCCTTCGGCGCGTTCGAGGAAGCGGGTGCGTCCGCGGCGATGCGTGATCAGGGTCGGTTCTCGCAACTCCAACGATTGCGGGTCTTCCCAGTTCGCGGTCAGTGGGCCGATCGAGGTTTCGTCACCTTGGTCGGTGGCGGGCGGCGGCTTCTCCAAGTCGGCGAAAGCCGTCGAAAGATTATGCACGTACGCCATTTGCGTATGCGCGATGCGAACGATGTCGCCCGGATCCAGGGGGCGGTCTTCCTTAATGGTTTCCGAACCGACCATCGTGCCGTTGCGGCTTTCCAGGTCGCGCACGGTCCAACGGTCTTGCGTCAGGAATATTTCCGAATGATGGCGGCTACAGCGTTCGTCGCGGATCACGATCTGGTTGGTCGGCGCGCGGCCAATGGTGACCGTTCGACCGGGAATCAGCCGATAAACGTCGCTCCATTTCGAGCCTTCTCGAATTACCAAATACGCCAACATATCGCCGCCAATTCAATTACGAATCTGGGAACACGTTCAAACATCGCACCAACGCACTGCTTTGCGCAAGGAAGCGATTTTGTCGGCTTCGCGCGGAATGAACTCCTGCCCCACATAACCCTGGTAGCCGGTTTTCAGAATCGCTTTCATGATCGCCGGGTAATGAATTTCCTGGTCGTCGTCCAACTCCTGCCGGCCAGGGTTTCCCGCCGTGTGGTAGTGGGCGATATAATCCTTGTACTGCCGGATGCGTTGGATCACGTCGCCCTGCATGATTTGCACGTGATAAATATCGAACAAGATTTTCAACCGCGGCGAACCGACGCGGTCGCAAACGTCGACCGCCCATTCAACGGTATCGCACTGATAGCCGGGGTGGCCTTTCATTTCTTCGTCGACCCGCGTGTTCAACGGTTCAATGCAAAGATTCACCTTCTTCTTCTCCGCCAGGCTGAGCACTTTCTTCAAGCCGGCAATCATATTGCGTTTGCCCTGTTCGTCGGTAAGCTCGCCGCGCATGCCCGAAAAGGTGATCACGTTTTTGAATCCGGCGGCGGCGGTGGCTTCAATCGCCCGCGTGATTTTTTCGCTGCATTCCGCATGATGCTCCACATGGTTCCAGCCCCGCGTAAAGCTGTGGCTGGGAGTGATCGCACAGACCAGACCGTTTTTCTTCAACAGCGGCCAGTTCTCCGGCGGCGTCAGTTCGACCGATTGCAGCCCCATTCGCGCTGCGGCGTGGATGAGCGTTTCCACTTTCATTGGCTTGAAACACCAGGGCACGACCGACTGCCGAATTTGACCTTTTTCGACTTTCCAATCGGCGAGCAATTCGTCGCCGCGCGCCACGCCCGAAAACGACGCGGCGGCTACGGCGGCGCCCGCCGAAAGCAAATGCCGACGACTCATCGAACCGCTGGATGGTTTCGTCATAACTCCCTCGTTGGAATCAAGCCAAGCTTTGTGGAAATGCAAATCTTACGATCTGCCGGGCGACCATTTGAGTAGGTGTTTGGGCCGGGCAACCATTGGAGCCGGGTGTTTGAGCCCGTCAAAAAACACTCGGGAATCGTGGAAAACCACGTCCCGGTTCAAAAGCCCAGATTTCCAAAAAAACCAAGCTTCTCAAACGCCAAACAGAAAAGGGCCGCTTTCGGCAATTACGAAGTGTTGCATAATTATACACTACCGCAGCACTGGGGTAAAATGGCGGCGAGCCAATTTCAACGGCGGAGAACACTCGATTCCACACGCTTCGACATCTCAACCCTCGTTGGCCCGCCGCCGAAAATCCGAGAAGGGAACTTCCTTCACGCTACAAAACGAATGTGGCCGGCCGCACAACCAGGAAGACTGGGCAAGTCGCGGAGGATCCACACGTTTGGCGAAATTGATTGAACCGGCTCAGCAGCGTGGTCGATATTCTGGAAGACGCGCTCCGCCCCCACTTCTTAGATCTTGACTCCCAGCCGCGTTTTTTCCTTGGGCGGCCAAAAACGTGAGTTTCGGCCGCGCAAAGTGCATGGCCAAGGCGAAGTCATATTGCTCCGCATGGACGCGGAACGATACAGTATGCCAACCCGAAAACGCGGCGAAACGCTTTTTGGGCTTCGGCTGAAAAAAAACGGACTAGGGAGTAGTCTGGTGCGAAGAATCCGCCCGGCGGGAACAAGGATGTACAAAACGCTGACGCTCGTACTCGCCGGCTGCCTGCTTTTGACGACGGCCGCGCTGGCCGAAGCGGGCGCGGCTGACGATCAATACAACGTCGCGGCGGGGCATTATCGCGATCAGCGTTGGAAACTCGCGGCTGAGGAATTCCAAACCTTTCTCTCGGAATATCCGGCCGACCAGCGAACCGCGCAGGTCACCTTCTTTCTGGGCGAAACGTTGGTCCAGTTGGAGCAGTTCGCGGAAGCCCGCCAGCATTTCCAAGAGTTTCTGCGGCGGGCCCCAAAACACCGGTACGCGCGGCGGGCGGAGTTTCGTCAGGGCGAAACGGCGTATCTTTCCGGGCAGGCGGAACTAGCCAAGCGCGACTTGCAGACATTTGCCAAAAATCGGCCGGACGATCCTTTGAACGGATACGTGCTGCCTTACCTGGGGGAGTTGGCGTTCAACGAAAACGACCACGCCGCCGCGAAGGACTATTTCACGCGAGCTCTGAAGAAATATCCCGCCAACACCATGGCCAACGACTGCCGCTTCGGTTTGGCGCGCGCCTTGGAAGGCTTGGGCGAAGTCGACGAAGCCGCTCGTTTTTATGGTTTTTTGATCGACCAGCCCAACCAACCGCTGGCCGACGACGCCGCGCTGCGTTTGGGAATGCTGCAAATCGAGGCCCAACGGTTCCAGGAAGCTCAGGCGGCGCTGGCCGATTTCGCCGCGAAGTATCCTGATTCCCCTTGGAAAATCCCCGCTCGCTACTGGCTGGCCAAAAGCTTTTCGGCGCTCCAGGAAGCAAAGGCCGCTCACGATGTTCTGAACGAGGCATCGCAACAGGCGCCGCCGGTCGAACACGAATTGGCGGTTGCGTGGGCGATGCTTTCGGCGGAGGCGGCGCGGCGGGCGGGCGATGCGGCGGAAGCGCGCCAGGAGTTTGAGCACGTCGTGAAGCAATGGCCGCGAAGCGAATGGGCCGACGACGCACTCCAAGCCGCCATGAACATCGCTTCTCAAGCGAACGACCTCGCCGCCGTGGAATCCCTCACGGCCGATTTTCTCGTCGATTATCCTGAAAGCCCGTTGCGTAGGTCGGTGCTGCGTCTGCGCGGGAGAACGTTGCTCAAAACAAACAACAACACGGCGGCGGCGGGCGTCTTTACGCAGATTATCGCCGCAGGAAACCAAACCGCGTACGACGCTTATTACCTTGGCTTGGCGCGTCTGGGTGAAGGGCGGCCTGAACGCGCCTTGGAAGCCTTGAGGCGGGTTGGCGCCGAAGTGGAGCAGGAATCGTTGCAGGCCGGTGTTCAAGCGGCGATTGCCGCAGCGCTGGTTGCATTGGAGCGATGGGACGAATCGATCGAACCGCTACGGAAGTATTTGGAACTGGCGCCCCAAGGCGCCGACGCAGCCAAGAGCCGCGCGCAGTTGACGGTCGCTCTCGCCCGGTTGGGTCGAATGGCGGAAGCGGCCGACGTCCATGCCGAATTGAGCCGTCTGAATCGTGAGCGGGAAAACTACCTGCCCACCACGCACTATCTGGCCGAAACGGCGTATCGAGCCGGTGAAATCAACCTGGCGAAAAAGCTCTTTGAAGAACTCGCCGAACAAAAAAACTCGCCGGCGTTTCAGGAAAAAGGACTCGCCGGACTCGCCTGGCTGCAATTCGAAAACGAGCAACACCAAGACGCCGCCGCCACGTTTGAGCGGCTTCTGGCGGAGCATCCTGAGAGTTCGTTGGTGGCGGAAGCCGCGCTGATGCGCGGCAAGGCGTTGGAGAAAGCCGACGCCCCCGGCGGCGCGCTGGCCATGTATCGGCTGGTGTATGAAAGCCATCCTGAAGCCGACGTGGCTTGCGATGCGATGCTCGCCGCGGCGCGCATCTATGACGATTCCGACCAAGAGGAAGTTGCGATCAGCCTCTTTTCGCAACTCGTGGCGAGAAAACCGAATGCTCCGGGAGTCGGCGGCATTCTTTACCAGTGGGCCTGGGCGCTGGTCGATTTGAAACGCGTGCAGGAAGCCGATCAAATTTTCGCTAGGCTCTCGCACGAACACGCAGAAAGCCGCTTTTGGGCCGACGCCACCTATCGCGTGGCCGAACGCGAAGCGCGCGGCGGCAACTATGAAGCCGCCCGAAAGATCGCCCAGAAAATCACCGCGGCCAAACCGAGCGACCAAAAAAACGTCGTCTGCCATGCGACGTATCTGTATGGGCAATCGTCGGCCGCGCTCAAGGACTGGCCCAACGTGAACGCCGCCATGAAGCAGGTGCTGGAAATCTGTGGTCCGGGCGCCCTCAGAATTCCTGCCGAGTATTGGGTGGCGGAATCTTTGTACCGCATGGGCCAATATGAGGAAGCGGGTCGGCGTTTCGATCTGCTGCGGCAAAAAACAAAAGACCACCCCGACGCCTGGTTGGCGATGGCGCCGTTGCGCCAAGCGCAAGTTCTGGCGCAGCAGAAGAAGTGGTCGGAGGCGTATCTGTTGGCGTCTTCGATCGCCGAGAGTTTCCCCACGTTTCGGCAGCAGTATGAAGTTGATTATTTGATGGGGCGTTGTTTGGTCAGCCAGGCGAAATTCGAGCAAGCACGGCGCTTGTACGAACAGGTTGTGCGGTCGCCGCGGGCGGCAAAAACGGAAACCGCCGCCATGGCGCAGTGGATGATCGGCGAAACCTACTTCCATCAAAAGCATTTCGACGAAGCGGTGAAGGCGTATCACCGCGTGGTGCATTTATTCGCTTTTCCGCAGTGGCAGGCGTTGGCGTTATTGCAGGCGGGCAAATGCCATGAGATGCAGGCCGAGTGGAAAGAGGCTGTCGAACTGTACGCACAATTGTTACGCGACTTCGGCGATACGAATGTCAACCAGGAAGCCTCGCGCCGACTACGCGTCGCTCGCGAACGCTTGCAGATTGCCTTCTCCGCCGCCGATGCCGGAACTGCGAATCGCGAAACCCGCTAAGAAAAAAGGTTGTGTCGCCATGTGGGCTCCCTCGAAAACAAAACTGGTCGTGCTGCTATTGGCGGCGATGTTCATGTTCGGCGGTTTGACGTCCGCCGCCTCCGCCCAGCAACCGAAGGCGACTACGGCGGCCGCTGGTGAATCGACTCCAGCCGAAGCCGCCGACGCAATCGGCACGAAGAATCTCTGGCAAGTCATCTGGGATGGCGGCCTGCTGATGGCGCCGATTGGCCTCTGCTCATTCATTTTGTGCGTGTTCGTTTTTGAACGCGCGATCAGCCTGCGACGCGGGCGCGTGGTGCCGCGTCCTTTCGTGCGCCGGTTTTTGGAGCAACTCCGCGAAGGCCGAATCGACCGCGAAGAAGCACTCGAACTATGCGAAAAAAATCGTAGCCCGGTGAGCCAGGTGTTTGCCGCCGCCGTTTCCAAATGGGGAAGGCCCGCAGTGGAAGTCGAGCAGGCGATCATCGATTCCGGAGAACGGATGGCGAATGAGCTGCGGCGCTATTTGCGAATGTTTAATGGAATCTCGACGATCTGCCCCTTGCTGGGGCTGTTGGGAACCGTGCTGGGAATGATTCGCGCGTTCAACGCAATTGCCACGTCCGACGCCATGGGTCGCCCCGAATTGTTGGCCGCCGGCATTGGCCAGGCGTTGCTCACCACGGCGGCCGGACTGACGGTCGCGATTCCCGCCTTGATCGCCTACCTGTTTTTCGTCAGCCGGGTCGACCGGTTGGTCATGGATATCGACGCGCTGGGGCAACAGGTCGTGGCCGAGGTGTCGGCCGACGCGCCGCCCAAACGCGCCGCCTCAAAATCGACCAAAAGCCGCAGCCGCGCCGCGTAGTTAGCGAAAGAACACCCGCCCATGCCCTTAAAAACACACCTCGACGAGCAACCCTCGATCAACCTCACGTCGATGATCGATATCGTCTTCCTGATTATTATTTTCTTCATGGTGGGCGCCGAGTTCACCGAAATGGAACGCGATATTTCGCTCCACGTTCCGGAAGTCAGCGACATCCAGGCGTTGGCCGCCGCGCCGGAGAAAAAAGTCATCAACGTATTTGGCGATGGCCGCATTTCGCTCGATGACCAGTTCGTCACCCTGGAGTCGTTGGAAGCGAATCTGGCGGCCGCCAAAAGTGAATATGCCGACCTGGGCGTCGTGGTTCGGGGAGATTCGGAAGGCCGGTTTCAGGAAGTCGCCTCGGTGTTGAACGCTTGCCGCAAGGCGGGAATCTCGGACATGGGAATCTCGGTTCGCATGGCGTCGTCGTCGAATAACAGCCGACTGAAACGCTAGTACTAAAATACATGTTCACCGATATCGGAAAACAATTGTCGTCCGTGGCGTCCGGGGGATTCTCGGTCTCGGCGTTGCTCTGCGCGGGTTTGGCGGTTTTGACGCTGGCGTTGTTGGTGCTGATGCGCACGCGTTGGGGCCAGGCCAACCCGCTTGCAAAGTGCATCGTGCTTTCGGTTTGGGCTCACTTTTTGTTGTTCGGCTATGCATGCGTCACTCAGTTGTTCGTCGAAGCGCCGCCGGCGAAACGCGGCAACACTTTCGAAGTTGCCTTTATTCAGGACGACGCGCGGCAGGATGAGCAGCCGAATTCTCCTGAAAAACAGCCGCCCTGGGAAAACTTGGCCGCCAACGAGTCGACGCCGCCAACGCCGGTTTCGCTCGACCGCGTGCGCGAGCCGGCGTCGGAAGCGCCGTTGCGAGACGCCGATTTCCAACCGCCCGAACTAGCCAGCACGCAACCCAACCTCTCGTTCGAACCTACGCCGCTGACGCCGAAAATACGCACTCCCCAACCGCCGCCGCTCGCCGCGCCGCAAACGCCGCGCCGCGCCTCCAATCTCACACCCGCGCTGATGGCGCCCCGGGAGACACCCACCCAACGAACCGACTCCATGGCGACACCCACTCCCGCGACGCTCGCCCGGCAAGACCAGCGGCCCCAGCCAAAACTCCTGCGCCGCTCGGACATCGATGAAATCGAGCAGGCGTTGCACGACGTGCAAACCCTGGTTGAGGCGCCCCATGTGGAGCGAGAAGCCGACGCCATGCAAGGCTTGCAAGATCAACTCGCCGCTGCGGCGACAGCCCCAGTCGAGAATAAATTCGGTCCGATCAAAGCCGCGCCTCTCAGGCGGCTGGGCGATGGCGCCCTGATGCCCGAACTGTTTCAAGACCGCTTCCAACCGCAACGGCTGGCGTTGGTGCTGCGACAGGGTGGAAGCGAGCAAACCGAGGAAGCCGTTAGCGATGCTTTGCAGTGGCTGGCCGCCAATCAAGCCAACAACGGAGCCTGGCGGGCCGCCCATTTCGGCGCCGGGCGGGAAATGCGCGTCGACGGGCAAGATCGCGCCGCCGCCGGCGCAAGAGCCGATACCGGCATCACCGGCTTGGCTTTGTTGGCGTTTCTCGGCGCCGGGCACACCCAAATGGAAGGCGACTACCGGCAAACCGTCGAGCAAGGACTGAACTATCTGGCGTCCTCGCAACACGCCAATGGCAATCTGGCCGGCAACGCCTCGACCTTCGCCGCCATGTATTGCCACGCCATGGCCGCGCTGGCGATGAGCGAAGCCTTCGCGCTGACCGGCCAGGCAAGTTTGCGAGCGCCGCTGGAGCGGGCCTTGCAATTTTCGCTCCAGGCCCAAGATCCTCAAACCGGCGGTTGGCGTTACCGCCCCGGCGACGCCGGCGACACCAGTCAATTCGGCTGGCAGGTGATGTTCCTCAAGAGCGTGCAGTTAGGCGGCTTCGAGACGCCCGCCGCCACACGCGCGGGAATGCGGCGTTTTCTGCAAAGCGTCTCTGGCGGAGAGGCCGGCGGACTGGCGAGTTATCGTCCTGGGCAGCCGACTTCGCCCACGATGACGGCCGAGGCGTTGGCCTGCCGATATTTTCTCGGCGAACAGATTCCCGCCGCCGCTTTGCGAGAATCGGCTGCTTTGCTGGTTGCGCAGTTGCCCAACCAAGACAAAGCCAATCTGTACTATTGGTACTACGCCACGCTGGCCCTCTTCCACCACCAAGGCGCCGCCTGGCAAGAGTGGAATGCCGCGCTCCAGCCCCAATTGCTCGAACGCCAGCGGCGCGATGGCGACTTCGCCGGAAGCTGGGACGCCAACACTGTGTGGGGCGGATACGGCGGCCGCGTCTACAGCACCGCCATGGCCGCACTCTGCCTGGAAGTCTATTATCGATACTCGCCCGCTGGTTTGCGCCGCTAGGCGACTGTCCCGAAATACGTTCCCGGTTGTCGTTCAAAAAAGCCCGGCATTTTGAAAATGCCGGGCTTTTAGACTTTGCACGCCATACTTCGTACGGCTGGTAATGGCTCGTTGAACGGCAAGCCGAAGCGATAACATTTGACACCGATATTTCCCGCCGCCTACAATAACTTAAGAGAGCCTTCGTATCGAGGTTCTTTCCCCCAGGCCAAACCCACAAGTCCTCCAACCCTGCGGAGGTGGCCAATGCATGTTCTGGTAACAGGCGCAACGGGCTACATTGGCGGTCGTCTGACGCCCCGACTGCTGCGCGCCGGACACACCGTTCGCGTATTGGCTCGCAATCCTCAACGCTTGGCGGGTCGACCGTGGGTTGGGCAGGTCGAAGTCGTTCAGGGCGACTTGCTGGATCGAAAATGTTTGGACGGCGTTTTCGACCAAATCGACGCTGTGTACTACCTGGTGCATTCGATGACTTCAGGGCCCGACTTCGCCCGTCGCGATCGCCAAGCCGCCACGAACTTTGTCGACGCCGCAGCCGATGTGCGCCATGTGGTTTATTTGGGCGGCTTGCAACCGGTGGGCGCGAAGGTCTCTCGGCATCTTCGCAGCCGGGCTGAAATTGGCGCCATTCTCGCCGAGCACTTGCCCACGACGGAATTCCGCGCCGGGCCGATTATTGGGTCTGGCTCGGCGTCGTTTGAAATGTTGCGGTATCTCACTGAACGTTTGCCGGTGATGATCGCGCCGCACTGGGTGCGGAACCAAATACAACCGATCGCCGTTCGCGATGTACTGGCCTATTTGGTTGGGGCGCTCGAGCGAGGGCCCAGCCGCGTGGTCGAGATCGGCTCCGATCGCCTCACCTACATGGAAATGATGAAAGTCTATGCCCGGGTGAGAAATCTCCACCGGGCAATTCTCACGATTCCCGCGGTATTGCCGGCGCGGCTGGGCGCCCGCTTCATCTCGCTCGTGACTCCCATTCCCTACGCCCTGGCGCGACCGTTGGTGGAAGGCATGTCGCGGCCGCTGGGCGCCGACCAAGCCTGGGCAAGGCAACTCTTCCCAGAAATCTCGCCCATTTCGTATGAAAAGGCGGTGCGACTGGCGCTGTGCCGCATTCGAGAGCAAGCCGTGGAAACACGTTGGAGCGGCGCCCTAAACGATATGCCGGCCTACGAATTTCAAGACCGGCAGGGACTCATTCGCGAAGTGCGCTCGTTGCACGTCGATGCGCCGCCGGAGGCTGTCTTTCGCGTCGTTACCGGACTTGGCGGCGAACGCGGTTGGCTTACGTGGAATTGGGCCTGGCGCATTCGAGGCCAGATGGATCGACTCTTGGGAGGCCCCGGTTTGCGGCGCGGGCGGCGAGATCCAACGGAATTGCTGGCCGGAGAAACCGTCGATTTTTGGCGCGTGGAGCGCATCGAACGGCCAAATATTCTAAGACTTCGCGCCGAGGCGAAGCTGCCCGGAAAAGCCTGGCTGCAATGGGAATCCACTTCTGAAGAGGGCGGAACGCGTTTGATCCAGACCGCATCCTTCGTGCCCACCGGGCTCTCGGGCGCCCTGTATTGGTACATGCTCTATCCGTTCCACAAACTGATTTTCACCGACATGATCGAAGCCATCGGCCGTAATGCCATGCAAGGCATCCCGCAGAGCCGGTGATTTTTTTCGAGCGCCGTAGGGTGGTTGCTTGCAACCACGCTACCATTCATTCAGGCAGACGCCGAACCGATCCTGGAACGATCGGCCGCCCTTGTTCGGCGCTGGCCACGGCGGCAAAACACAACTCCAAGCTGCGCAGGTTTTCCGCCGCATTGGCGGTGGGCGAAACACCGCTTTCAATGGCACAGAGCAAATCGCCCATGGCGCCGTGAAAGCCGTCTGAAAACCACTTGCCCTTTAATTGCGGCTCGAATTCGCCGTCGGCGGTCGTGATCACCAACCGCTGTTCGGAATTTCCGGGGCCGCTGCTGCGAATCGAACCGAGAGAACCCGCCAGCATGGAGCGATCTTGCCGGCCAATGGGCGTGTGTGCATCGAAGGCCAGCGTGGCTTGGGCATGCTCGAATTCGATCAGCGCTTGCCCCAGCAGCGCCGGGGCGATGGTTTGCGTGGGCGTGCGGGCGGTCGAGGCGAACACCCGTTTCGCACGCTGCGGCGCAAGCAGGCAAACGACCATGTCGAACCAGTGAATCGCATAGTCGTAGAGAATCAGATGTTTGACTTTTTCAAACGGCGTGCCGGCCACCCAGGAATGATCCCAATGGACGGAAAGATGTACGCCGGTCAAATCGCCGAGCAGTCCGGCTTGAACCGCCTGCCGCATGTAACTGAAGTGCGGCGCCCAGCGGCCGTTTTGATTCACCGCCAGCAACACGCCGTGCGAGTCGGCCAGATCGACCAGCCTCTGACCAAGTTCGAGGTCGAGCACGAACGGCTTTTGGCTGAGCACGTGCTTGCCGGCGAGGATCGCGGCCTCGATAATCGGCGCTCGCTGTAACGGATGCGTGGTGATATCAACCACTTCAATATCTTTGCGCCGCAACACATCTTGATAATCGGCGTAGATATCGGCCTGGGGAAAAAACTCGGCCTGATGCGACTTGGCCCGCCGAAGGTCTATATCGCAGAGCGCGGCCACGTGGTATTTCGCCGCCCGATAGGCGGTCAAATGATGTTTGACGATGCCGCCGCAACCAATCACGCCGATCTTGGGACGGTGCCGCGCCGGATCGTGAGGTTGGTAGTCGAGTTGCAGCGCGCGAGGGATTTTTTTGGGCATAACCGGTTCGTTGGGCATTACGAAACAAGCACTCAATCGAACAGGCGTTGGTCGGCTTTGGTCATTCTTCCCGCCGGGCGAATGCCTTTACCGCGTCGTTTGGTGAGACGGTCGCCTAGGTCGGCGCGCGCTATCTCGGCCTGTTGTTGCAAACGTTTGACGATCTGGGGATGTTGGTCGGCGACGTTCGTCGTTTCACCGCGATCATGCTTCAAATCGAACAATTCCAAACCGATTTTTGCCTGCGAATAGGAGTTCGGAATGCCGCCCGTGCCGCCGGGCTTGCCGGCCATGGTTCGGTACGAATGCGGGAAGTGAAGTTTCCAGCGGCGATCGCGCACGGCTTGCAGTTGGCCGCCGGCGTAGTAGCAATAAAAAGCTTCGTGGGGCGACGTGGCGCCGGCTTGGCCGAACATCAGGGGGCGAATATCTTGGCCATCGATTTTGTGTTGCGGCAGTTCGGCGCCGACCAGTTTGGCCACCGTCGGCAGGAGGTCGATGGTGGAGGCCAGTTCGTCGGTCGTGCTGCCGGCGGGAATTCTTCCAGGCCAACGCATGATGGTCGGTTCGCGAATCCCGCCTTCAAATTCCGTGCCCTTGCCTTCACGGAAAGGACCCGCCGAACCGGCGTGGTCGCCGTAGCTCAGCCAGGGGCCGTTGTCGGCGGTGAAAATTACGAGCGTGTTGTCGTCGAGGCCCGCTTTCTTGATGGCGCCGAGAATCTGGCCCACCGACCAATCGACCTCCATCACGACATCGCCAAACAGGCCACGTTTGCTCTTACCCTTGAACTTCTCCGAAACAAACAACGGCACATGCACCATGCTGTGCGGAACGTACAGAAAAAAGGGCCGATCTTGGTTGCGTGCGATAAAGTCGACCGCGTGCTCCGTGTACCAGGTGGTCAGATGCGTTTGTGCTTCGCCATCCACCTTCGGGTTGACGATTTTATTGCCCTCGATCAACGGCAAATCGGGGAAGCCGCGTTTGCGCTTCGCCGCCGCCGCCGGCAGGTTGACATAAGCCGGATGCAGCGGCCACATGTCGTTGGAGTAGGGCAGGCCGAAGTATTCGTCGAAACCATGCGCCAGCGGAAGGAACTTAGGATGGTGCCCCAAATGCCACTTGCCGAAACAGGCGGTGGCGTATCCTTTTTGCTTGCAGATTTCGGCCAGCGTGACTTCATTCGCATTGATGCCGATATTCGACTTCGGCCCCAACGCCCCGGAAATTCCCACCCGACGATGGTAACAGCCGGTCATCAAAGCCGACCGAGAAGCCGAACACACGGCGCTCGACACGATGAAGTCGGTAAACTTCATGCCTTCGCTGGCCATGCGGTCGAGATGCGGCGTTTCGATGCCCTCCACGCCGAACGGTCCAATATCGGCGTAGCCCATGTCGTCGATAAAGATCACCACCACATTGGGCGGACGTTTGTGCCCAGCCGCCAAACTGGAGCCAACCAACAAGCAACCGGGCAATAACAGGCCGGCAAGTAGCAAAACGCAACGTTTCATGGCATCGACTCGTGCAGCAGGGAAACATGCAGTAACCGAGAGACGCCTGTATTCTAGTCTGCCGGAAGCACGCAGGATAGTCGCACGGCGCGATCCCAGCGGCGTGGCGTGGTTGCCGGCAACCGCCAAATCCAGCAGACCGCCTTGCGATGCAATGGGTGGTTGTCGGCAACCACGCCTCCATTCTCCGACCGCGAGTGAACCGGAACCGGCGGTTATGGCGCCGAGCGAAAGGGCCGAGGCGTCGCGACCGCCGACGACATCTTGCTTGCCGTTAAACGAAGAACGCGACATGTTCAACCGCGAGCGGCACAGCTCGAAAAAGCTGGCATTTTCAAAATGCCGAGCTTTTAATTCGGTAGGTAAATTCAGGACGGTTGCTGAGCCGCTTGTTCCTGGTTCGACGGCTATTGCGGCGCCAGATGCACTTGGCCGACGATTTGCTGGCGGTGAATCGGACCGACGTTCGGCTGGCGGCTGTCGATCGAAAGTGGCGGGTTGTCGCCCAGAACGAAGAAAACGTCGGCGGACAGCGGCTCTTTTGTTGACCAATCTCGTCCCAGACGCAGCGGGTCAAGATAGTAAACATCGCGCAGGATGCGCCGCCGCCCGACGACCAACGCCACGCCCCGGGCGCCAATCTGGAATGGCTCCGCCGCGAGCAACTTCGACTGCAAAGACTTTGGCGCCTGCGAAGAATTTGGCAACTCGGGCGAACATTGCAGCACGCCATCCAGCGCCAATACCGCTTGGCGGTCGAGCACGCCAAACGTAAAAACGTGCTTGCCGACGAGCGAACCGGGCGGCAGCCGAAACGTATGGAACGGATTGTTATCGACCAGCAGTGTTACTTGTCCGGCCGGCGCGCTGATTTTGCAAGTCAGCGGCGGGTTGACGGTTCGTAATTCCAACGCAATTTCCCCTTCGCCTTGCACCGTGAGTTCACACTCCAAGACGACATCGGTCACCGCTTGAAGCTGCCGCGCAGGGCCGACGTTGTAGGCGAAGCCGTCCAAGATGGCCGCCTCCTTGGTTCGCAGTTGCGGGATTTCAGAACATAGCCAATGGTGATAGACCAGCCAATGGAATTCGCGCGCGTTTTCCGCGTCGGTCGGCGGCGCGTATTGGTAACGACCACGCTCGAAACGCCAAGAGGGGTCGTCGTTCCGGGGCCCGTCGTTCCGGGGCCGCCAACGCAACGGGAGCGGCGGTTTGTTCGCGGGATG
The DNA here is from genome assembly GCA_003233175.1 of Planctomycetaceae bacterium. Lineage (GTDB taxonomy): Bacteria > Planctomycetota > Planctomycetia > Pirellulales > Pirellulaceae > SZUA-33. The sequence continues at coordinate 16,970 of QIKY01000222.1, forward strand.
TAATTGTGGCGAAAAACGGCTGTCGTGAACGAGAACCGCCTGACGTTGGAATAATTGCCAGGGCTTTTTCCAGATCGCGCCGTCGATGTAAAGATCGCCGCCTTGAATCGAAACCTGTTCGCCCGGCAAACCCACAATTCGTTTGACGGCCCATGGCGTCGCCTTTTTTTGAGCCGCCTTGCGAAATGCGACCATATCGCCCCGCTGCGGCCGGCGGTTCTTATACGACCCAGAGTGCAAGTCGACCTGCTGCCCGCGTTGCACGCCGGCGTCTTGCAAATCGTTTTGGGCGTAACCACAATTCGGGCAGACAAAGCGCTCGCGATCGGGCGCGATATCCTGCCCGACGCGCCATGTGAATCCGCAATCGCGGCAGATGTTTTGCCAATGGGGGCCATAAAGCGTGGGGGCCATTGAACCGCTGGCGATGCGCGCCGTGCGGTGTCTCTCGCCGCCCAACCAGAAAGCCGTTGCCAAACCAACCGCCATGCCAAACAACACGCCCATGAGAAACAGGCGGCGACGTTTGGCGTTCAAGGCGGCTTGAGTGCTCATCGGCCTGTCACTTATTTGGTTCTTCAAGAATTTTAGTGGCTGATGCCAGTTCGATTCGCTTGGAGGACGCGGGTTTGGTCCGTTCCCGCCAAGCCGGAGGCTTGCCAGCCATTAGCCGGTGGTCGAGCGCAGCGAGCACCACCGGTGGGCCAGCGCAACGAACGATGCATCCCGGCGGGATGCCAGACGCAGCGGCCCGAGAAACGCCTCGAAGCAACGCTGTCCTTGTCGTCCTTCCCGCGCAGGCGGGAATCCAGTGGTGTGCGTGACCCGCTGGATTCCCGCCTGCGCGGGAAGGACGGTGCGCTGGCATCCCGCCGGGATGCGAAATGTCGGCGACCTCGATCCTCCGGTGGTGTTCGCTGCGCTCGACCACCGGCTAATGGCTATTATCCTTCCAGGATATAAGGTTTTATTTCTCGTTGGCGCCGGTATCGAGAACGGCCATGAAGGCCTTTTGCGGAATGTCGACCGAGCCGATCGACTTCATGCGTTTCTTGCCTTCTTTTTGCTTGGCCCACAGTTTTCGCTTGCGGGAAATATCGCCGCCGTAACATTTCGCCGTGACATTCTTCCGCATCGCCTTCACCGTTTCGCGGGCAATCACGCGGCTGCCAATCGCGGCCTGGACGGCAATCTCGAACATGTGGCGGCTGATTTCACTACGCAGTTTCTTGACCACCGCGCGGCCCCGGCGGTCGGCGTCGCCCCGGTTGCAAATCACGCTCAAGGCGTCGACCCGTTTCCCATTAACCAGAATATCGAGCCGCACCAAATCGGCGGGGAAATATCCCAGCAGTTCGTAGTCCATGGTGCCGTAACCGCGCGTGGCGCTCTTGAGTTTGTCGTGCAGGTCGTAGATGACTTCGGCCAGCGGGAGGTCGTAGGTCAGCATGACGCGAGTGGTCGAAATGTATTCCGTGCCATGCTGCACGCCCCGCCGCTCTTGGCAGAGTTTCATCACGGGGCCGACGAACTCCACCGGTTGTAGCAGGTTGACGCGCACAATCGGTTGGCGAAATTCCTCGATGTCGCCCAGGTCGGGCACTTCTTGAGGACGGTGTACGGAGATGATCTCGCCGTTTTTCTTGGTCACTTCATACGTAACGTTCGGCGCCGTTTGCACGAGGTCGACGTCCGACTCCTGCTCCAAACGCTGCTGCACGATTTCCATGTGCAGCAGGCCGAGAAATCCGCAGCGAAAACCGAAGCCCAAGGCTTCGCTCGACTCCGGCTCAAATTCAAAACTGGGGTCGTTGATGGCGAGTTTATCGAGGGCGTCGCGGAGTTCGGAAAAGTCTTGCCCGTCGGAGGGGTAGAGTCCGCAATAGACCATGCGTTTCGGTTCTTCGTAGCCTTGCAGGGCCACGGCGTTTTCATCGGCGGCGTCGACAATGGTGTCGCCGATATTGACATCGTCGAGTGCTTTTATGTTGCAAATCAGGTAGCCGACCTGCCCGGCTTGCAGTTGTCTGCGGGCGGTGCGTTGCGGCGTGAACTGCCCCAGTTCGATCACTTCCCGCGTCATGCCGGCCCTGAGGAAACGAATTTTCTGCCCCTTGCGAACCGTGCCGTTCATCATGCGAACATACGTAATGGCGCCGCGAAATTCGTCGTAGTGCGAGTCGAACACCATGGCTTGCAGCGGGGCCTCAGGATCTCCCTTTGGCGGCGGCACGCGGCGGACAATTGCTTCGGCCAACTCTTGCACGCCGGCGCCTGTTTTGGCGCTGACTCGCAGGACGTCGTCTTGATCGACGCCCAGCGAATGCTCCATTTCCTCGGCGACTTCATCGGCGCGTTGGTGTTTGAGATCGATCTTGTTGATCACGGGCAAAATCGCGAGGTTGTTATCCATGGCGGCATAGCCGTTGGCCACGGTTTGCGCTTCGACACCCTGAAAGGCGTCGACCAACAACATGGCGCCTTCGCAGCAAGCCAGCGCCCGCGAGACTTCATACTGAAAATCGACATGGCCGGGCGTGTCGATCAGATTCAGTTCGTAGGTTTCGCCTTCAAACGTGAAACGCATGGCCACGGCGCGGGCCTTGATCGTGATGCCGCGTTCGCGTTCGATGTCCATGTCGTCGAGCAATTGCTCTTTCATTTCACGGCGGGTCACGGTGCCGGTGAATTCCAACAGCCGATCAGCCAACGTGCTTTTACCGTGGTCGATATGCGCGACAATGCAGAAGTTGCGAATATGTTGGCAGTCAATCTGTGCCGCGCGGGCGATCTGAGTCATGTGGGCAATCTAAGTTTTTGGCGCCGGTCTGCATGGGAGTGCAGCCTTTAGGCTGTTTATATGCGTACACGGAAGAAAACATGCTGAAGCATGAACTCCAACGGCGCACGTCTTACTGGTAAGCGGCTGGTAAACTCTCATTTGCCGCTCGCCTTATGATACGCGACCCGGGCAATTCCGGCTGCTCCAATATAACCGGCATGGCCGCCCAGCGTGGCGTAATCGATACGGGTTCGTTCGGCGGGAACATCCAACGCCCAGAGATGCACATCGCTCCGCACCTTTTCCAGAAAGGCGCGGCCGAGCGGGTGGTCGTGGCCGCCAAAATTCATCGCCCCACCCAAAATGATGGCGCCGGGGTTGATGGCGTGCATCATGGTTACGGTTCCAGCCGCCAAAAAGTGAGCGGTTTCCATGATCAGGTCGTGGGCGAGTGCGTCGCCGGCGTCGGCGTGTTCGGCGATGATCAAACCGCTGAGAGGCTGCCGGGCTGCCACCAACGGCTCCAGTGAACTGGCGCGACCTGCGGAAATCGCTTCAATAGTGCGTTTGATCAGCGACGTCGCACTGCAATAGGCTTCCAAATGCCCAGGATGGCCGCAAGGACACAGACGCGCGTTGGCGTGAAAATCGACCACGATGTGTCCACACTCGGATCCGTGGCTGTTTTCTCCATCGACTGTTTCGCCGCCGATGATGATTCCTCCGCCAACGCCGGTGCCTAGCGTGAGCATCACGATACTGTGATAATCCCGCCCGCTGCCGACCCAATATTCACCAAAGGCGGCGGCGTTGGCGTCGTTGGCGAAAGACACCGGTTTTCCGTACAAATCGGCCAAGCAATCACGCAAGGGAAAGTACCGCCAATGCGGCAGATTCGGCGGCTCCAACACCATGCCGGAGGGGATATCCATCGTGCCCGGCGCACCCAAGCCGACCGCCGCCACTTGTTCCAACGACGCGCCCACACGCGCCAATAACGACTGCATGGAGGCCGCCGCCTGCTGCATGGCCGCTTCAGGACCGGCCTCCTCCAGCGTGGGGTCGGCGCTGCGGGCCAAGGTGGCGCCGTGGTCGTCGACCAGACCAATTTTCACGCTCGTGCCGCCGACATCAACACCCAAAAAAAAGGGGGCTTTTGCTTGGCTGGGAGAAATAATGGAGGCGGGTTGAGGGGCCATAAGATACGCAAGACGCCAACGACAATTGAAGGGTTCCAGGCTGACTCAATACATTTTCAGCATGAAAGCAAGTATAGACGCCAGCGTCGTTTGCGACAATTGCAGGCAATTCACCCCATGAGGCCTACTCTCCTGCATCCATCAATGGAAGACTGCCTGAAAGCCGCTCTTCAGTTGCAGTAGTGCGTGCGGCGGCTCTGGTTCAAGAGCGGCTAATCCTTGATTTCAAAGATGGCTTCCACTTCAACGGCGGCGCCGGTGGGTAGGGCGGCAAAACCGAGCGCGCTGCGGGCGTGATAGCCATCGCCCTCCTTGCCGAAAATTTCGTGCAGCAAATCAGACGCGCCGTTGATCACGAGGTGCTGGTCGGTGAAGTCGGGCGCGGAATACACACAACCCAACAGTTTGATCACGCGCAGATTGTCCAACGTTCCATGCTCATCATGCACCGAACGCAGAATCTTTTTTGCACAATCCTGGGCGGCTTCGTAGCCTTGCGCCACGGTGAGCCCCTGGCCCAAAACGCCCTGTAAATCGCTGGTGTGGCCGGAGGTGATCAGTTGGTTGCCGCTGCGAATGCATAAATTCAAATAGCCCGGCGCCAGCGGCTCGAACGAGACGCCCAGTTCCTTCGCTTTTTGCTCCGCTCCCATGAGTGCGATCCTTTTCATTATTCATTGTGGCAAATTCCGACGTTCATTCGCCAGATATTTTCAAAGGAGAAGCTCTGTTTTTAGACTGCCGCCCTCCAGCCGGCAAGCCGCCACTATACTGAAATAGCATGGCGATTTACTACGGCGCCCGATGGCTACAGCAAGTCTTCGAACTTACGAGCCGCATGTAATACGCGGAGGATAACCACTTCATTGCCGAAAACCTGGTAAAAGACGAGGTAGTTTCTTCTGACAGGTTTGCATCGGATATTTGGCTGGATGTCTTCGATTTCAAAGCCAATCTTGGGCGTCGCGCCGATGAGGTCAAACGCAACGTCGATTCGCGCCAGTAATTTGTCGGCGGCCGTGGAACTATCGGCGGCAATAGACGACCAAATGTCCGCCAAGTCCGCTTCAGCCGCCGCAGTGCGAATGATTCTCGCCTTCACTCGGTTTTCGCGGCGCGCTCCTTGTGCATCTTGGCCAGAAATGCCTCAAGATCCCACTCCGCCACATCGCCGTCGCCGACCTGTTCGAGGGCCGGTTGTAACGCACTGCGTAGTTCGTCCTGGGTGTAGCCAAACCAATCGAGCACGGCGTCGGTTCGCAGCAGCACGAACGACGGCCCCTGCACAACGCCATTGCCGGCGTCGAGAGCCTGTTGTTGCTCATTGGTCAATGTAAGCCGGGCGTAGGAGTTCTTCATGCTTATATTCTACCACGAAATCCGAAGACGGCGTCAACCCAGCCGAACGCCGAACCGAGAGTGGAGTCGCTTAAACGCCTTATGCGCTTTCGGCTTGATACGACTCGTCATCGGTTTCTTCTTCGTACTCGTATTCCTCTTCTTCTTCGTATTCCTCCTCTTCATCTTGGGCCGACTCTTCTTCATTGCCTGCTTCCAACTCTTCGTCTTCGCTTTCGTAGCTGGACTGCTCGTCCGATTCACATTCTTCGTCTTCATATTCGTCAACGACTTCTTCTTCCTCGTCCACGGCGTCGTTTACGAGCGAGAGCGGCGCCGCGAGACGCGGCGTGGAGTTGCGTTTCGATTCATCGGCTGATGGAGCATCGTCCGCGACATCGTCCGAAACGTCGTCGGCTTCATAACCTTGCATTTGCTCCCATTTCGCCACGCTCAACAGCACTTCGCGCGCCTTGGATCCTGAATACGGCCCCACGATGTTGTCGTCGGCCATGAAATCAATCAATCTGGCGGCGCGTCCGTAACCGACGCCCAAGGCGCGTTGCAGGAGCGAAACGCTGCCGCGTCCTTCTCGAACCACGATATCGATGGCGCTTTCGTAGAGGTCGTCGCGTTTTTTCAGCCCGGCGGTGGTTTGCTCTTCGCCGCCTTCGACCTTGATATTGACAAGTTCATGCACGAACTGCTGCTCTCCGGTGCTGGCGGCTTCCACCACGCGGTCGATTTCATCGTCGCTGAGGTAGGTGCCTTGGCCGCGCAGAAGCGTGCTTGTGCCGGGCCAGAGGAAGAGCATGTCGCCGTTGCCGAGAAGTTTGTCGGCTCCCATTTCGTCGAGCACCACGCGGCTGTCGGTGCGGCTGGCAACCTGGAATGCGATGCGCGCCGGCAGGTTCGATTTGATCAAACCGGTGATCACGTCAACGGTCGGTTTCTGCGTGGCCAGAATCAGGTGAATTCCCACCGCCCGGCTCTTTTGGGCCAGGCGAATGATGTGTTGTTCGACTTCCTTGCCGGCGGTCATCATCATGTCGGCGATTTCATCGGCCACGATCACGATAAACGGCAGGTGCGTGGGCACGGCTTCGCGCTGCTCTTCGTCTTCTACTTGGAGCCGCTCGAACAGCTCTTCATCTCCGAGCTGGTTGTAGGTCGCGATATGTCGCACGCCGGCTTTGGCGAGCAGTGAATAACGTTCTTCCATTTTGTCGACCGCCCACGACAAAATCGCCTCCGCTTTGCGCATGTCGGTCACGACGGGGTGCATTAAATGCGGCAGTGAACCGTAGCCGCTCAACTCGACCATTTTAGGATCGATCATCAACATGCGAACTTCATCGGGCCGCTTGGTCATCAGGATGGAGCCGATAATGGCGTTCAGGCAAACGCTTTTTCCGGTACCGGTCCGACCGGCAATCAACAGATGCGGCAGCGACGCCAGATCGACCGACATCGGGTTCCCGGAAACGTCTTTGCCGAGGAAGATCGGAATATGCATCTTCCTTGACTTGTGTTGGTCTTCCTCCATCACTTCACGTAATCGCACGATCTGGCGTTCTTCGTTGGGCACTTCAATACCCACGGTGTTCTTGCCTGGAATCGGGGCCACAATCCTCACCGTGGGCACGCGCAGGGCGATGGCCAGGTCGTCGGCCAAACCGGTGATTCTGGAAAGACGCAGCCCGGCTTCCAACTCGACTTCGTACTGGGCAATGACCGGCCCGGTTTCGACTTCCACCACCTTCACCTGAAAACCGAAGCTGCCGAAAGTGTCTTCCAGAATTTTTGCTTTGACTCGAACTTCCTTTTCCTGGCGTTCAAATGAAAAGTCGTCGGCGGCCAGGAGTAAGTCGATGGAGGGCAGTTCGTAATCGGTGGCGTCTTCCTCGCTGCGGGCGGCTTCGTCAAGCTGCTGGATGACTTCCTCGCGTTCGGCTTCCTCGCGTTTCGTTTTTTCGTGAGGTTTGCGCAGCGAGATCGGTTTATCGACCCGATGTTTTTCATCGGGCTCTTCTTCTTTCGACGCCGACGCCGCTTTCTTTTTCGATGGTCCCTTTTTCGAAGCGTCTTTTTTTGACGGCGGCGCCGCAGAGGCCAATTCGGTTTCGCCAGCCGCTTCCTCGTCACTCTGCTCCGGTTCCTCCTTTATTTTGGGCTGGGCGTTTGCTTGGTTTCTTTTCTTCTTCTTGCTTTCTTTTTTGCCCTGGCCGGCGGCGGGAGAGCCCAGGTCGGTGGTCTTGCGGCGGAATCGCACCGCCAAGCCGCTTTCGTCTTCCTCCGCTTCGTATTCGTCGGTCTCTTCCTCCCCCTCTTCGTCTTCGTATTCGTCGCTCTCCTCTTCGTCGTTTGCCAATTGCGACGACTCAAGGTCGGTTCGGCGGCGAATGCTGAGTTTCAAACCCTGCACGCGATGCGCCGCTTGAGAACCCACCGACAAAGCCTGCCCCATAAAATGGAAGATGGCGTAATCGGTGCAGAGCATCACACCGGCAAAAGTGATCGCGGTGAGAAGAATCAGACCGCCCGCCGTGGCGAAGTGTGTTTCCACCATGCTGCGTCCTAATGCGCCAAGATAACCGCCGCTGCCAATAATAGGACCTGGCGAAAGACCAGGGGCCAACATCGCCAGCACGCTGGCGAATCCGAACAGCGTGGCCAGCCAACCGGCCAGCCGAATCGCGGGCATGCTGACTTCCTCTCGCCGCAGAATGCGAACGTTGAACACGGCCAGCGAAAACACCAAGTAATAGCCGCCGGCGCCAAAGGCCGTGAAAATTAGATTGGCCGAGAGGGCGCCCCATTTTCCGCAGGCGTTGGCAACCTCTTGATTGGCCGGATAGACCAACGATTCCGCCTGAACCAGATAACCCAGCGGCGCAGGCGGCGTCGCCACGGGATCGGCCGGTTGATAGGTCGCCAGGGAAACCGCTAGAAACAGCACCACTGCCAACAGGCAGAGGGCGGTTAGGTCGAGCTTCAGTGTTCGTGATTCAGACATAGACGCTCACCAGCGAAGATTGCACCGCTCTCGCAATGCGAAACGCCTTGGGCGCGTCCGTGCCCAACATACAAGTCCATGGTTTTCTATTTTCGGTTTCGGCGATTCCACGGCCTTGGCGCCACCCCTTTCGTCGGCGGCCGAAGTGTTTTCCGGAACAGCACTTCAGGCGCCGTCGGCGTGTTGGTTGCAACCCGCAGTTCCGGCCTCTGGAAGCTACGGCATTTTAGCGCTGGAATCGCGGCGGAGAACTTCTCAAACCGCAATTCGCCGCCGAATCCGGCTGGCCGGTGAGAGTTGGACCGATTATGCCGGTATTTCGTGCCGGTTATGATATCCCTGGCTGCCAAGGAATCGTTTCCAAATGGAGGGGCTCCTGTTGGGAGTGTTGCGCTGGTGCGGTTGCTCCCTCTCGGTTGCGGTGATTTTTGACCCTCTGGCTCTGAAAGGTCGAAAGCCTAATGGCTCATCCTCCTATTTGCCGCGTCTGTCCGGCATGCGGCTTTACCAAATATCTCCGGGTGGAGCCAAGCAGGCTCATTGCCTTCGTCAAAGATCGCCAATGCAAGGAGTGCTTCACGCGGTACGCTCGTCCGACTCCGCTTTGGGCGAAGCTGTTCTTTATTTGCTTCGGTGTGTTGGCTATCGGCGGCTTCCTGTTGAGCATCGTTGAATCGCTGATGAATGGAAACATGCCAAATCCCTCTGCTGCGTTGCCCGCCCTTTGGGGGCTTGCATGTATCAATTTCGGCGTTATCAGCTTTAGAGAGAAGGTCATTGATGCTCCGACCTACGCCCAACGAAAGCCGACCCCCAGACCGACCCCGTTCGACTTTCTCAACTAGCCGAGCCATAACAGCGTGGCAAGGGAAACATAGTAAAGCCGACGGCCGCAACCAGACTCGCGATCATCAATAAGCGGAGGCATCCACGAAACACGAGCGAACGCCAAAAAAATATTTTTATCACAGAGCACACAGAGAAGAAGGGGGAGGAGAGTCCGGCGTCTCATGAGCTGAAGAAAACGCCCGCCGCATCAAACTCCGTGGTCTCGGTGTCCTAGTGGTTTATTTATTACACTGTTAGTCGAAAGGGCGGTCCGAACTTGCCGACGCCTTCAGCATGTGCCGAAAAAACTTGCTCTACCGGGAGCTTCAGGCTAACCGCCGGCCGGGTTCACCCGCCACCTTGCAGGATATAAATATGGCCTTCGGCCCTACGAATGGAAGCCATCGCACCTAAGGGCGACGCCCCAGGCTACGATGAAAATAGGCCTTCGGCCAACAGGAACGGAAATGACAGGCAGGCCAGACGAACGGTTCCCGCAAGGGCTCGTTTATAGAATCAAGAACTCACAGCTATGAAAACAATCCTCGTCACTGGCGGAGCGGGATTTATTGGCGGCTGTTTTGTCCGCATGGCGTTGAACCGCCACGATGTCTGCATTATCAACCTCGATAAGCTGACCTACGCCGGCAATTTAGACTCTCTTGAATCGGTCGTTGGTCAGAAGAATCATGTGTTTGTACAAGGCGATATTTGTGACGCTGCGTTGCTATCGGATCTGTTCGAGAGCCACCGCCCCACGGCGGTTGTCAACTTTGCCGCGGAATCGCACGTAGATCGTTCTATCGACGGCCCGGCGGCGTTTGTGGCAACCAACGTAGTGGGAACCTTTACGCTGCTCGAACAAGCACTCCGGTTCTGGAAACAGTTGCCGGCGGCCGAAAGCGCGGCATTTCGTTTTGTCCAGGTGTCGACCGATGAGGTTTATGGGTCGTTGGGGCCCACGGGAGCATTTTCGGAAACGAATCAGTATCGGCCGAATTCGCCTTACTCCGCTTCCAAGGCGGCGGCCGACCACTTTGTGCGGGCTTATCACCAAACATACGGTCTGCCGGTGCTCACGACGAACTGCTCGAACAATTATGGCCCCTACCAATTTCCCGAGAAGTTGATTCCCCTAGTGACGCTCAATGCGATCGAAGGCCGCCCGTTGCCAATCTATGGCGATGGGCTGCAAATCCGGGATTGGCTGTACGTGGAAGATCATTGCCGCGCGATTTCGGCGGTCCTCGAAAGAGGCCAGCCGGGCCAGGTTTACAATATTGGCGGCAACTGCGAACGGACCAATCTTGACACCGTCCGCACGATTTGTCGTACGATTGATAGATTGCTTCCCGGTCTGCCGCATGCTCCGTCGGCACAACTGATCACCTACGTGACGGATCGTCCCGGCCATGATCGACGTTATGCAATCGACGCCGCAAAAATCCGCGATTCGCTCGGTTGGGAGCCGCTCGAAACGTTCGAGACCGGAATCCAGAAGACGGTGCAATGGTATTTGGAGAACCGGGCGTGGCTGCGCCGAATTACGAGCGGCGCCTACCGCCGGGAGCGATTGGGGCTTGGGGAAGGCGCGTTCGAGAAATAATCGTCCTGTCGTCGCCTTTCGCTCCGTGAAAGCAGTGTTCTTACGCGGAGCGAATGCTGACAATAAAAAATCGCCCGGCGCTAACGGCCGCTGGCAATACATCCACCGCAATACAATCCACCGAATTACAACAGACAAGCAATAAACGACCATGACTAGAAAAGGCATTATTCTTGCCGGCGGCTCGGGTACGAGGTTATACCCGGCGACGTCGGCGGTCAGTAAACAAATGTTGCCGGTTTACGATAAGCCGATGATCTATTACCCTCTGTCGACTCTGATGCTGGCGGGGATTCGCGACATCCTCGTGATCTCGACTCCCGAAGATATCGGTTCCTTCGAGCGGCTGTTGGGAGACGGCGGCCAGATCGGCATCGCGATACGTTACGCGGTTCAAACAAACCCTGGCGGGCTGGCGCAGGCGTTCGTGATTGGCCGGGATTTCGTTGGAAACGATTGTGTGACGCTTGTCCTGGGCGACAATATCTTCTATGGGCAAGGGTTTCAGGGTCTGTTGATGAATGTTGCCGCACAAGAGCAGGGCGCCACGATCTTCGCTTATCAGGTTACGGCTCCGCAGCGCTACGGCATCGTCGAGTTGACAGACGATGGTGATGCGATTTCCCTGGAAGAGAAGCCGGAACAGCCCAAATCTCCGTTCGCGGTCACGGGCCTCTACTTTTACGATAACCAAGTGTTGGATATTGCGGCGGGCTTGGCGCCGTCGCCCCGAGGCGAACTCGAGATAACCGACGTCAACGCCGAATACCTCCGCCTGGGTAGTCTCCGCGTCGAGTGTCTGGGCCGCGGTTTTGCCTGGCTCGACACCGGCACGCATGAGTCGTTGCTTCAAGCGTCTCAATTCGTGGAAGTCATTGAGGCGAGGCAGTCGTTGAAAATCGGTTGCATTGAAGAAGTCGCCTATCGCAAACGGTTTATCACGGCCGAGCAACTTGCCAAGGTCGCGAGTGAGGCTCCCCATGAATATGGGAATTACTTGCGGCGCCTTCTCGAAAAACAGATCGGGTAATTCCATGCAGCCAAACGCGAAACCAACGAGTCACGACGCAGCAAACAAACCCTTTCTCGATGGCCCCATTCAAGATGTGCGTTGGGCGCCCTTGAAGCCGATTTCCGATCAACGCGGCTGGTTGGTCGAGTTGTTCCGAAACGATGACTTGCCGCAGACGCTCCATCCCCAGATGGCGTACGTCAGCCAAACGCTGCCCGGCGTTGTCAGAGGTCCTCATGAGCACGAACACCAAGCAGACCTGTTCGGGTTCTTCGGCCCCAGCGACTTTGAATTACACCTCTGGGACGCTCGCCCTGGCTCACCCACGTATTGGCGTAAGCAGGTTTTGGTGGTTGGTCAATCGAACATGGCGTCGGTAATGATTCCGCCCGGCGTCGTGCATGCGTACAAGAACATCGGAACGCTGGCGGGGTTGGTCTTTAACGCGCCGAACCGTCTGTATGCCGGGCCCGGAAAAACAGAACGAGTCGATGAAATCCGCCATGAAGAAGATCCAAACACGCCGTTTATCCTGGAGTGAATTCGCACATGGACTCGCAGGCGACTAACCACGCCAACCCGATCGCAATCGTTGGGGCGGACGGCCAACTCGGCCAGCACTTGTGCAAGTTGCTCGGTGGGATTGCAATAGGACTAGGCCACAGTGCGCTCGATATCTCGGACCGAACGCGGGTGCGGTCAACAATGCAGCGCATACGGCCTCGGCTGATTATCAACGCGGCCGCCTACACGAACGTTGATCGGGCGGAAACCGAACCTGAAAAATGCAGATCCATCAATGTCGAGGGCGTCGCGAATCTGGCGAGTGCGTGCCGCAATATTGCCTGCCCGTTCGTTCACCTCAGCACCGACTACGTGTTTGGCGGCGACGCGCTTCGAACCCAACCGTATCGCGAAGATGCGCCCCCGCAACCGGTGAATGTGTATGGGAGGTCGAAATTGGAGGGTGAAATCGCGGCCCAGGAATGGCCAAAGACGTTGATCATAAGAACCTGCGGCTTGTATGGACCGATCAGCCGAACGGGGCGCGCAAGCAACTTTGCCGAAGCAATGGCGTCACTCTCGACGCGCCGGGACACGGTTCGAGTCGTTGACGACCAAGAATGCACGCCGACATATATCCCCCATCTATCAACGGCGATATTCAAACTCGTTGACGCACAACAGTATGGAATTTACCACATTACCAACTCGGGGAGTTGTACATGGTGTGATTTCGCCGTCGAGATCTTTAAGCTATTGCAATCAGACACGAAGGTGCGGCGCGTTTCGAGTGTGGCCTATGGGGCGTCTGCGCTTCGCCCCCGTTACAGTGTGTTAGATAACCGAAAATACGAAACACAAATCGGCGCCGCCATGCCAACATGGCGCGACGCCCTGCGTGAGTGGCGGCAAACGCGCAGCGGCAACGCTTGATGGATCCCCTTATTTCTGAAAGGCTTAAGATTGTCTGATACAACGATTCTGCATGTTCACGCGCGAGAAGTGCTCGATAGTCGAGGACGTCCGACGGTTGAAGTGGAAATATCGCTGGGCGGCGGGCGAACGGCCAGCGCCATCGCGCCTTCGGGCGCAAGCACCGGCAGCGCCGAAGCGGTCGAACTACGCGATCATAAAGACGCCTGGTACGCCGGGTTGGGCGTGCGCGGCGCGGTGGCGAACGTCAATACGATCATCGCGCCGGCGCTCGTCGGGCAAGACGCCGCGCGTCAAAGCGAAGTCGATGCGTTGCTCATCGAACTCGACGGCTCGCCGCAAAAAAGCCGCTTGGGCGGCAACGCCCTGATTGCCGTCTCGCTCGCGGCGGCCCATGCCGGAGCGTTGGGCAGGCAGGTTCCGCTGTACCAACATTTGCACGAACTGCTTCAAGATTGGACGGCCAAAAACGGCTACCGCGATAACCTGTTTCCCCAGTGCGCCCTGCCGCCGCCCATGACCAACATGATTTCCGGCGGCTTGCACGCCGGCGGCAACCTCGATTTCCAAGACGTTCTCATCATGCCGCTCGGCGCGCCGGATTATCCCACCTGCCTGGAATGGATCGTACGCGTCTACCGGCGGCTCGGCGCGCTGCTCCGGGAACGGGGCTACGAAGGCTGGCTGGTGGGCGACGAAGGCGGCTACGGACCGCATCTGAAAACGAATCGCGAAGCGGTGGCGCTGGTGGTCGAGGCGATCGAAAAATCGGAACTGGAGCCCGGTCGAGAAGTTGCGATTGCCTTGGATGTGGCCGCCACACACTTCTTTCGAGATGGCCAATACCACCTTCAGGCCGAAGGCGGACGCGTGCTCTCCAGTGAACAAATGATCGCCCGACTCGAACAATGGGTCGACGAATTTCCGATTTTCAGCATTGAAGATGGGCTGGCCGAGGAAGATTGGTCCGGCTGGGAGAAACTGACCGCTCGCCTAGGCGACCGCGTTCAGCTCGTCGGCGACGATCTGTTCACCACCAACGCGGCGCGCATTCAAACCGGCATTCGCCGCGGCGCCGCCAACAGCGTGTTGGTCAAGGTGAATCAAATCGGCACGCTGACCGAAACGATGGCCGCCATGGCGCTCGGTCGGCAGGCGAACATGGCGTTGGTCGTTTCGGCGCGCAGCGGCGAAACCGAAGATTCGACCATCGCCGACCTGGCGGTCGCGGCCAGCGCCGAACAAATTAAAATCGGCTCGATCGTGCGCAGCGAGCGATTGGTAAAATACAACCGCCTGCTGAAAATCGCCGAGTCGGTGAACGTCTGGCAACCCGGCGGTGCGCCAACATCCTCCCATTCGTTTGCCCTCGACTCTCGAACCGATGGCGTCGTGTTCTCGGTGCGAGCGCGAGCCGGCGGCCGAAAAAACGCGGTGGGCGGCGAAATCGACGGCGCGCTGCGAGTTTCGGTCACGCAGGCGCCGGAGAAAGGCAAAGCCAACAAGGCGATCATCGGCCTGCTGAGTAAAGCGCTGGGCGTGAAGAAATCCGCCTTGACGCTCGTCGCCGGTGAGACCTCGTCGCGAAAAAAGTTCCAGGTGCAAGGCCTCAACAGCGAGACGCTGCAAAGCCGCCTAAAAAGCCTCTCGCCAGACGCCTGAGCGGAAGATCACCCCTTGTTTTCTTCGCATTTCGGTCTGCTGGGGCCACTTTTTTTCACGATGCGGCGCGCCGACGCCGGCCGCGCAAAACACGCAAGTGTTGCTGTAGTCATCGTTTAGTTTCGCGACGGCGGAGGCGCGGTCATTCACGTGACGCTGTTTCGTTCAATTTTCCGGATTGTAACGCCGATTATTATAGGTAAGCACCCCCACCCTTTCTCCATGGAATGATTCACTGTGAAGGATACGCCTGTTATGAAACGCGCGCTTTTGGCGTTAGTGGCCGTCGTCTGGATTGCCGCCGGAACGGGCTGTCACTGGCAAAACGCCGGTTTACAGGGGGAGCAACAGGGCGGCGGCGGCTATGGCGCCTGCTCCTCATGCGGCGGTGAACAATATGCCGGCGGCGTCTGCAGCTCCTGCGGAGGAAGTACGATTTCGGGCGACTTCTTCTCCACTCGCCGCGCCCGCAAGGCGGAGGCGGAAGCCATGGAAGCGGCTGGTCCTCCGACCGGCGCCACCGGCTATCCCTATTACACCACGCGTGGCCCCCGCGACTACTTCACCAAGGAACCGATGTCGATCGGTTATTGAGCGAAGCACTTTGAGATAACCTAATTCAAAAGCCCGGCATTTTGAAAATGCCGGGCTTTTTGTCGTTAGCTTGATTTTTTTTCCGCGGGCTTCACAAAGCTCAAATGCATTTCGGCATGCCGGAGGCAGAGTTCATCCCATTGGCGGAGTGTCATTCGGCCAAAAATGGGGTGAGGCATGCGGGTGTCTTCACAGCGCAAGCGAGCAACGGCGTCGTACAAATGGTGCAGGGCGGTTTGCGTGTCGGCGGTGGGGCCCACGGTCACTAACCGCTGAGCGTCTTCAGGTAGACGATATCCCGCAGGCATGCCTTTCTTTAAGATGCGGCGGCGAATAAGCGGCCCAATCAGCCGGATATGCCAGGGCGCGGAGAAAGGCATGCCATCGATGGAGGCGTCCATCGCGATCGCCAAATGCTCAAAAATTTGCGCCAACGTCCAATTGCCAAGCAAAACAAGCTCGCTCGCCGCCGCCAGGCGTTCAGCTTCCTCAAGAATATCGCCGAGCGAATGGAAGCGAAGTTTTCGACGATTGGCCACACGACCGGTTTCCACCGCTTCGCCTTCTTGCTCGACAGGCCCTTCTTGCTCGACAGGCCCTTGTTGCTCAACAGGCGATGAAGAAGAAATCGTGGAGTTGGCCATATCGATTTTTACCGGGAAGTGTTCATTTCACTACCGAACCGTTGGTATACAACGCGTTTGGAAATGGTGCAAGCTTTTGACGCCTCACCCCGGAAAAATGTTCCCTTTTGCGACTCCCCAATTGACGGTTGCTCAATTTTCGATCACTTGATGAAGACGCGTTGTCGCCAGGCCCGAACAGAGATGCGGCCATCCGCTGCAATGACCACCTCCACCGCTCCGTCGCGGGCGGTATGCAGCACGGCGGCGCCGGCCTTTTGAAACGAACGCGTGACTTCGTTCAGCCGGTGGTGGATCCCACCGCTAATGATTACCGTTTCGGGGTTGCACCAAGCCGCAAAACCGCTGGGCCGGCTGCGAGGGCTTCCATGATGGGGCGCCATCGCGATATCGCAATCGAGCGGTTCTTCCGCCAACACATCTTCCAGTCCTGGCGATTCCAGGTCGCCGGGAAGAATGATGCGCCGCCCGGCGAACGAGCAAACCAGCACAATACTGTTGGCGTTGTCGCCGCCCAGCACGCCGCGCCGCGGCGGGTGCAGAATATCGAGCACGACATTACCGCCGGCTGAAAGTCGGTCGGCGGCGTAAATTTCCTTCAGCGGAACTGCGGCGTCTCGAATCGCAGCGGCCAATGCGTGCAGCGCGGGCGTGTTGTTTTCGAACATCACGGGCGAAACATAAACCGCGCCCACGGAAAACCGTTCGAGCAGCCGGGGGAGCGCGTTGTAGTGGTCGGCGTCGGCGTGCGAGAGGATGACCGCGTCGAGATGCGAGATTTTTTTTGACCACAACACCGAGGCGATTTTACCCGCCGGCGTTTCGGGCGAACCAAGCCCGCCGGCGTCGTACAGCAGGGTGCGTTGGTCGGGAAGTTCGAGCAACACGGCGGTTCCGTGCCCGACGTCTATGAACGTACAAACCAGCGCGGCTGCCGATTCCGCGCTGCTTTTGGGTTGCTGCGCGCCGACGCCGACCGCCGCCCAAACCAGGCACGCCGTCCAGGCCCACTTTCGCGCCGGACGCCAACCCGGGGCGTAAATATACAGCAGCAAGCCGCCATAAAAAACCGCCAGCCACCACGCCTCAGGACCGGCGGTCCAGG
Organism: Planctomycetaceae bacterium; assembly: GCA_003233175.1. Lineage (GTDB taxonomy): Bacteria > Planctomycetota > Planctomycetia > Pirellulales > Pirellulaceae > SZUA-33. Next base: position 34,193 of record QIKY01000222.1, read on the forward strand.
CGAAGTGCGGCCGGATTCCCTCCACGCGCTGCAAGGCGTTTTCCAAAACGCCCAAGCTGGCGTCGCAGAGCTGGCCCGGCACAACTGCCAGATACGGCGAAACCACGTTCAAGCAGATCATGGCGAAACCAGAAAGCAACGCCATCGCCATGGGAAAGGTCAGCAGCGGACTGAGCGGTATCGCCAGCGGCGAGACAAGATGAAACCGAGCGGCCACCAGCGGCGCGGCGCCCAGCCAGATGAACGTGCTGATCACGACCAGATGCCCAGCCGAGGAAGCCACGCGTTTCGCCACCCGCCAACACACAGGACGCGTACTCGCGATTAAGCGGTCGAGCGGATCTTGCTCCCCTTGTTTTGTTCGCGTCCAAATGACCGCCAGCACAATGCTCACCGCTAGGAACGAAAGTTGTACGCCGGTGTTAAAGAGGGCGTCGGGGTTGTGCAGCAACACAATCAGACCGGCAATGGCCAGCGAGTTGGCGGCCCAGGCTTGGCGGCCTTGGAGTCGGCCCACGCAGTAGACGATCACCATCACCGCCGCCCGTGCAACGGGAGGACGCCCCTCCGTCACGACGACGTAAAACACCACCAAGGCCATCGCCAGATAATAGGCGGTGCGGCGGCGGAGCAAACCCAGCCGGGCAAGGTAGAGCACGGCGCCAGCCAAAATACCGACGTGCAATCCCGAGATTGCCAGCAAATGAAACGCGCCAGCGCGTTGCCAACGCGCTGTGCGTTGGTCGTCGATACGGCCCCGCGCGCCGAGCAAAACAGCCGAAGCCAACGGCGCCTGTTCCGGGCCAATGTGTTGGTTGATCGTTTGTTGGCAGGCGGTTCTCAGGCGGTGGCGCCAAGTGGCGGGGCTCCAAACGCTGGCCGGCGCCGAGACCTTGATGCAATCAGGATGCGGCGCTCGCAGGAGTGTCAACTCCCGCTTGGCTCTCGACCGGGCGGCGAAGTCGAACACGCCAGGGTTCCCCGGAGAGCGAGCCGCATTAACATTCGCAAAAATTCGCAGATGGTCGCCGGTTTCGACTCCCAACAAATGCCCGTCGACGCGAAGCACCGCCAAGCCGGAGGCAGCGCGCCATTGCCGGCCATCGCGCAGCCGCACGACCCGCACGCGCAGACGCGTCGCATCGCCGCCGGGGATCGTTCGCAAGGGGTCGGGCGCTGGTCGCGTTTCTCGCTGCGGGCCGCTCACCGCGATTGCCTCCAGGCAAAGCGGCTCGGCCATCGAGCCCGCGAAAAAACCGAGATCGTCGGGCGCATAGAGCCGCCAATGCAAGTGACGCCGTCCGCCGCCCAGGCAAATCACCGCCAACAAAAGCAGCACAAGCGAGATTCGCGGCCGGGCAAAACCGCAGGCCGACGCCAACCACATCAACAGCGAAGAAAAACCCAACGCCAGCCAAACCGCCCACGACGGCGCGAGTAGCCAGTCGACCACCACGCCCGCCGCTAACGCCGCCAATAACGCCACCAGCGGCTGCTCCGGCGCGGCGGGCGGTTGCTCGCCGGCGGCGGCCTTCAGTGGTTCGACCTTGGGCATTTTAACGTCGCACCCGGCTCTAGGATTCTGCTGGCATGTTGGGAAACAACGAACATAACAGGCATCGTGATTGCGGCCGGCCGAGATTTCTATAGTGCAAAAATACGCGGGCAGTATACGCAAGCGTTCCGTCGCTTATTTTACCCAGTTCCGACGGGGTGAATCAATGTACCTCGCCTCATCGCTACTCCAAGAATCGGCGCACTTCAGGCAAGGAGGAGGGCGCCGGCTACCGCTGTTGTTTATACACAAGTTGTACGATGGCCTTCCAATGCCGTCGAAACAGGATGTTCCGGGAACAGATCGACGGCCGATAGCCCGCCAACCCTTGCGTTTGCTGTTGGACTACGGTATTTTCAGTGGTCTCGCCCGAGTTGTCGCATTCCCGCCTGGGCCTTTTTTCGGCCCTAATTTCCCTTGAGGAGTTGGCATGAGTTCCACCGAGACCAATGCAGCCGACTTGCAAACCCTGCAAAAGCAAGCCCGTGAGCGGCTCGACGCCCACGCCTATGAGATGGTCCAGTGGCACTTTCATGAGTCGACCGGCTGCCCGTTTTGGCTGGAAAAAAAGGCCGAGTTGAAGTTTGATCCGCTCTCGGAAATTAAAAACTACGACGACATCCAAAAATTCCCCCTGTTTGAAGACGATTGGCTCCGTGGCGGACCGGCCAGCCGTTGGATTCCCAAGGCCCTCGAAGGCAAGCCGACCTACATCTTTGAAACCGGCGGCACCACCGGTATTCCCAAAAGCCGCGTCGTGATTGAAGATCATTGGATCGACTACGAAAATTTCAGCGAAACGCTGCCCGATAAATACTTTCCCAAAGGCGCCAATTGGCTGATGCTGGGTCCTTCAGGACCGCGTCGGTTGCGGCTGGCGGTGGAGCATTTATGCCAGCATCGGGGCGGCATTTGTTTTTGCATCGATTTAGACCCGCGTTGGGTCGTGAAATTGATCAAAAAAGGCTGGATGGAGCACCTCGAAGAATACAAGAAACACACCATCGACCAAGCGATCACGGTGCTCACCGCCGACCACGATATCCGCTGCATGTTCACCACGCCCAAGCTGCTCGATTCGCTGGCCTTGGCGTTGGAGGAGCGCGGCACGAGCATTCGTGAAATCGGCATCACGGGCATTTTTTCCGGCGGCACCGAATTCACGCCCCAATGGACCCGCTACGCCGTGGAAGAGTTGCTCGGCGGCTCGCCCGAAGAGGGCGGCGTTTACATGACGCCCACCTACGGCAATACGCTGATGGGTTTGGCGTGCAGCAAACCGGTAACGCCGGAAGAAAACTACAAAATTTCGTATTACGCGCCGCAGCCGCGCGCCGTGACGGAAGTCGTTAGTTTCGACGATCCACAACAGTTGGTCGGTTACGATCAAACGGGCCGCGTCAAACTGACCACGCTCACCAAGGAACTCTTCGTTCCAGGGTTCCTGGAACGCGATGAAGGCGAGCGCGAACGGCCATTCGAGACCTATCCCTGGGATGGCGTGAGCGGCGTGCGTCCGTTCCATGAAACCGCTTCGGCCACCACGGTGGGCGTGTACTAGGAAAGTGTGGAAAAACTACAGCTTGTTCAGAAACCCGGCTTTTCGAAAAAACCGGGCTTCTTGGGCGCCAACGAAAGATTTGATTTTCCCACACTTTGAAAACCCGTGTGTTGAAGGAGACAGCTTCGTGTTAAATATACCGGTTCTGCGTTGGGGCAAGCCTTACGAATCGCTTGAGAAAGATGAAGTGCTGCACTTCAGCACGGGCGAACCCGTGGCGAGTGTGAGTCAGGCCAATGGCGGCATTATCCAACGCGATATGCGCAAGGCGCAAAAGGCTCGCGATATTCTGCGAGAGTTCTCCTGCTCCGAACTGATTGGGTTGATCAAGAAGTCGGCCGACCTGTACCTCAACGCCACCTTGCCGTTGGGCGATGGCCAACAATCGCCCGACGATTTCGTCTACCAGCAGTCGTCCACCACCGGCCTGCCCGAACATATGTGCCGGGCCAACATGGCGAAAAATTCGTTCGTGTTGGAAAACATGCACACCATTCTCGACGCCCTCACCCGCGGTTTGGATCTTGACATTCTCACCCGCGGTTATGGCGTCGAAAGCCGTGGCGTGGTGATGAGTTATCAGGCCCAAACTCCGGTGCTAGGCGCCGTGCTGCCTTCCAACTCACCCGGCGTGCATACGCTCTGGCTGCCCGCCATTCCGCTGCAACTGGGGCTGGTGCTCAAGCCCGGTCCTCAAGAACCCTGGACGCCCTACCGCATGGCTTCGGCCTTTGCCGAAGCGGGCATTCCGCGCGAGGTGTTTTCGATTTATCCTGGCGGCCCCGAAGCGGGCGCCGCTCTGCTTTCGTCGTGCGACCGCAGCATGATTTTCGGCGGCACGGCCACGGTGGAAAACTACAAGGGCAACCCGAGCGTGCAGGCGCACGGCCCCGGCTTCTCGAAGATTTTACTAGGAGATGATGTCGTCGACGACTGGGAAAAGTACATCGACCTGATCGCCGAAAGCATCTACATCAACAGCGGTCGGGGCTGCATCAATTGCTCCGGCGTTTGGGCTTCGCGGCACACCAAGGAAATCGCCCAAGCCTTGGCCGAGCGCATTGGCCCGGTTGAAGCGCTCCCGCCGACCGACCCCAAAGCCGGCTTGGCCGCCTTCACCGTAGACGGCATGGCGGTGGCGGTGTGGGGCATGATTGAAGCCGATTTGAAAGAAGCGGGCGTCACCGACATGACCGAACCGTTTGGCGCACGGCTGGTGGAGCAGGAGCGTTGTGCGTATTTGCGGCCGATGATCGTGCATTGCGAATCGCCGGAGAACGCCATCGCCAAAAAGGAATATATGTTCCCGTTCTCAACCGTGGTGCAGTGCCCGCAAGATGAAATGCTGAAGAAAATCGGGCCGACGTTGGTCTGCTCCGGCATCACGGAAAATGAAACACTGATCAAAGCGCTCAGCGACGCCACGCATATCGACCGCTTAAATATCGGCGCGATTCCGACCTCCAAACTGAATTGGCTGCAACCGCACGAGGGAAACATCATCGACTTCCTCTTCCGCTCGCGGGCCTATCAAGTCACCGACGACAGACTTGCCGCCTTGAAATCGTGATGATGTGGTCTTCCGAAAGTCGTACTCCCCGCCGCACGCCATGATTCCATTCGACTTCCAACCTCGCACGCGCATTGTTTTTGGACCGGGAAAAATCGGTGAGCTTGGCGTATTGGCCAAGGAATGCGGTGGCAGTCGGGCGTTGTTATTTAGCGATCCCGGCGTGGTGGCGGCGGGGCATTCCGCGCGGGGCTTGGAGTCGTTGCGCGAAGCGGGGCTGGAAACGCGGTTGGTTTCCGACATCCATCAAAACCCGTCCACGCGAGATATCGCCGCCGGCTTGGCCATTGCCCAAGAGTTCCAACCCGATTTGCTGGTCGGCTTGGGCGGCGGCAGTTCGATGGACTGCGCCAAGGGCGTCAATTTCGTTTATACCAACGGCGGCTGCATGCAGGACTACTGGGGCGTGGAAAAAGCCACCTCGACCATGTTGCCCATGCTGGCCGTTCCCACCACCGCCGGCACCGGTAGTGAAACGCAGTCGTTTGCACTTATTTCCGATGAAAACACGCATGTTAAAATGGCTTGCGGCGATAAAAAGGCCGCCTGTCGGGTCGCCATTCTCGATCCCGAATTGACGCTCACGCAGCCGCGGCAAGTAACCGCCCTGACCGGCATCGACGCCATCGCGCACGCCGTGGAAACGTTCGTCACGACGCGGCGAACGTCAATATCCATGGCCTTTAGCCGAGAAGCTTGGCGTTTGTTGGCGACCAACTTCGCCCGCGTGTTGGATGCGCCCGACGACCTCGAAGCGCGCGGCGGCATGCAATTGGGCGCCAGCTTCGCCGGAATGGCTATCGAAAACTCGATGCTGGGCGCCGCGCACGCCTTGGCGAATCCGCTTACGGCGGCGTTCAATATCGTGCATGGGCAAGCGGTGGGGCTGATGCTGCCGCACGTGGTGCGTTTCAACGGCGCGAAAGTGCATTCGCAATATGTCGAGTTACTCAACGCCACCGCTGGCGAGAGTGGTTTGCCCGACGCTCGCAACGGCGCCGATGGGCTGGCCGATTTTCTCGCAGAGCAACTGGAGCGCGCCGGTTTCTTCACCCAACTTGTGCAATGCGGCGTACCGCGAGAGCGTCTTCCCGAATTGGCCGCCGCCGCCGCCAAGCAATGGACCGGCCAGTTCAACCCCCGCACGGCCACCGTTGACGACTTCCTCGCCATGTACGAAGCCGCGTTTTAACCATGAACCGCGTCACGTCAGGCGAAAGGAACCACGGAGAGGAACCACGGATAGCACTGATGAACACGGATAAAGAGAAGAGAAGAATTACGAGAAAGACGCGCTATGTCGGCCAAGTTGATCCACAGAGAATTGAGCGAGTCGATTATTGGAGCAGTGGTGAGTCGTGAACTGAATTTATCCGTGTTCATCTGTGTCATCCGTGGTTAAAACTCTTCCCATGAACCGCATCCCGAGCAGGCGAAAGGAACCACGGATAACACTGATGAACACGGATAAAGGAAAGAGAAGAATTACGAGAAAGACGCGCTATGTCGGACAAGTTGATTCACAAGGAATTGAGCGAGTCGATTATTGGAGCGGCGATGATGGTTTTGAATCGCCTGAAACCTGGTCTGGATGAGAAACTCTATGAGAACGCCCTGGTGATCGAACTCCGCAAGCGGGGCCACAATATTGACCAACAAAAGCAGTTTTCGGTTCACTACGAAAACCAATTGATTGGAACGCTGATCCCGGACCTGATTGTCGATGGCCGGGTAATCGCAGATCCCAAAGTCACAACCGCATTCAACGACAGTCACATGGCTCAAATGATTGGCTATTTGAACATCACCGCTCTCGACTTGGCCCTGCTACTCAACTTCAAATATGCCAAACTCCAATGGAAACGAGTCGTGAACTGAATGCATCCGTGTTCATCTGTGTCATCCGTGGTTAAAACCCTTCCCATGAACCGCATCCCGATCAGGCCAGAGGAACCACGGATAAAGAGAAGAGAAGAATTAGAGAGTCGATTATTGAAGCGGTGGTGAGTCGTGAACTGAATGCATCCGTGTTCATCTGTGTCATCCGTGGTTAAAACCCT